>DAOUAJ010000308.1:0-17312 GCA_034433615.1 Anaerolineae bacterium
GGAGACCATCCACAGGAAAGGAACCATGAACAGGAAGGCACCAAAGGACAGGGTGGCGTAGAGGAGCATACGCCCCAGCAGCCGGACCGGCTGGAATCGGCGCCTTCGTCCCGCTCGGATAGACCGGGCCTGTGTGACAGCCGTCATTTCTTTAACTCTCCTTCGTAGTAGACCCAGGCCTCGGAACTGCGCATCAAGAGCAGGGTGAAAACCAGGACGATGGCGAAGAGGGCCCAGGCGATAGACGAGGCGTAGCCGAAATGAAATTGCTGGAACCCTTTGTTATACAAGTAGAGGACCATGGTCAGGGTGGCATTGTTAGGGCCGCCCTGGGTCATGATGTAGGACTGGGAGAAGATTTGCCAGGAGCCGATGAGGTTCGTCAGCAGGTTGAAAAGGAGGGTTGGCGTCAGCATGGGCAGGGTGACGTTCCAGAAACGAGCCCAGGCGTTAGCTCCATCAATCTTGGCTGCCTCATAGAGGGTGGTCGGGATCCCTTGCAATCCAGCCAGATACAGAAGCATGTTCCCACCCGCGCCCCATACTCCCATGATGATGAAGGCCGGCATGGCCCACTCCTGCGAATAAATCCACTTAGGCCCCCGGATGCCGAGTGCGGCCAGCCCCTGGTTCATGACCCCGAAGCGGGGATTGAAAACGTAGGACCAGATGATGGCGACAGCCACGCCAGAGACGATGGAGGGCGTGTAATACAGGAGGCGAAAGACCCCTAACCCTTTTACCTTTTCATTCAAGAGTAGTGCGATCATCAGGGCAAAGATGGTGCCTAAGGGCACCGAAGCGAAGGTGTAGTAAGCCGTATTGACCAGGCTCTTCCAGAAGAGAGGGTCTCTCAGCATGGTCCCGTAATTGCCCAGGCCGACAAAGTTGGCGTGGGTGAGAAAGTCAGTGTCGAAGAAGCTGACCCCCAGCGAGAAAAGCATGGCGAAAGCGATCAGGATTACCAGGTGGATCATCCAGGGCAGAGCGAAGAGGTATCCCGCGATGTTATCTCTAGCCCGGGGTGACAGATGAAACCAGCCGGTTGTTTGCTGAGGCCTTACCACGGCTGGCCTGACTGTTGTGCTCATACAAGCCTCCGTTTTGGCAGACCTCCGAGGTCTTCCGCGATGTGAGACCTCGGAGGTCTAGTTCGGTGCCACCGCAGTCTTCTAAACTGCGAAGACCACAAGCTGGCCGAATCTGCTACTGCTGCGACTCATTGACCTTTTGGCAGATCTCGGCGAAGTAGCTGGGATCCTTCTCTCCCGTCCCGAAAACCAGGTCCAACGCCGGGTTGATGATCTCCATAGCCTTCAGGTGGTTCTTAAACCACCTGACGTTCCCGCCGTAGCCCCAATCAATGATCTCCTTGATGACCTCCAGCCGCACCTCGTTCAGCTCAGGGAATTTCTCCCGCAGATTCTTGAACAGACTGGGAAGGAGCGATTTGCGGACCGGTGTCACGCCAGCTATCTTGACGATCACCTCTTCCTGATACTGGACATCGGAGAGGAACTTGATCAGCTTCCAGGCGGCCTCAGGCTGCTTGGTCCCTTTCCAGATGGACCAGCCATCGGCGTCTACCAGGGTGGCCCGTCCCTTTGGTCCCTTCGGGATGTGGGCATAGTCCCACTTGAACTTACCGCCCACCTCCCTTACCGTTCTGCCGGGGTAGAGCCCTTTCTCGGCGATGGCCACCATTTGAGGCACCCAGGCCTCGTAGTACCAGGCGTTCTGCACCTGGGCTGGCTGGGCGAAGACGTTGGGAACCTTCTTCCACTGGTTTTCCCAGATCCACCAGAAGGCGGCCTGGGACCCTTCACTGTCCAGGTAGCATTTGGTGTTGTCGTTGGGATCAACATATTCGCCACCGAACATCCGCGGCCAGTAGAACCAACCGCCGGTCTCGAGAATGGCACCCCAGAGGTCAATCTCACCATCGCCGTCCGTGTCCTTGGTGAGCTTGGCAGCCATCTCGGCGAAGTCTGTGTAGTCCCAATCCCCGTCCACGGGTGGGTATTCCACTTCATACTTGTCAAAGAGGTCTTTGTTGTAGGACTCCAGCCGCATGTCCACGTAGAGAGGCATGCCCACCCGCTTGCCATTCATGAACAGGGCTTCCCACTGAGCCTCGATGTAGTCTTTGATGATGTCCGGGGTCAGGTCCCTGTCCACGAAGGACTGGATATCCAGGATCAGGTCTCGCTCGACCCACTCGTGGAAGATATCAGGCCAGGCTTCGAAGACGTCCACGGCGTCACCGGCGATCATGGCTGCGACCAGCTTCTCGATCCATTGGGGCGGAGCCGGCTCGATGATCACCTCGATGTCCGGATTCTCGGCGTTGAAGTACTTCTTTACCAGGTCTGGCAGGGCCACCATAGCCTCCTGTCCGCCCCAGTCGGCCGCCCGCGACATCCACCGCACTCTTACCTTTTCCGCGACAGGCACGGCTGGCGCGGCAGGGGTTGCCGTCGCAGGGGCTGGCGGTGCTGGCGCCGCCGGCACACAGGCGGCCAGTGCAAGCCCCGCGCTGCCCAGCGCGGCCCCCTTCAGGAAATCACGACGAGTCACACGTTTGGGATTCATCTTTTCCCTCCCCTTGAAAATGCTCAGGCGTTCGTAGTCAGGCACGCAGCGTAGCTTGTGGTCTTCGCAGTTCAGAAGACCGTTTGCGGAGTGCCATTAAACACGACTCCACAAAAGACGCTCCGTCGTTTACCACGAACAACAGCGAAAAAAGCGCACAACACGACGAACCGGGACGGAACATGGTTGCTGAAGCGATCACCTCCTTCCATACCAGAGCTTTCTCAGAAAGTCTGATTGCTCCCACCTCCCACGGCAACCACTTTCCGAGAGAACTCACCAGAGATGCGGAGAGATGTGCCGCTCCTCCCATCACAGGCTTTTACATCTGCGGCGGCAAGCGCTTCTCACTTTCTCGATGAAAGCCTCAGCCTCACCCACGGACTCAAAGATGTCCTCAACGCTGATCATCAACCCTCTCGGCGATAGTTCCTCCAGGATTCCCTCCACGTCACCTGCCGGTGAGTGAATATAGACGCTTTTGCCGGCTTGCTGTATTTTCTTCAACATCGCTGTCCATGCCCTGGCCGGCGGCTTGCCTGCGCCCGGCACCCATTGAATAGCATTCAGCTCTTTAACCTCAAGGATCATGTCTAAGTGCTTTACTGCATCTGGACCATCCAGATGATAAATCGAATAATCAAGCATAGCACACTGTTTTTGAATATCAGGCAGGCAGAACTCCTCAAAGTGCCTGGGTGAG
This sequence comes from Anaerolineae bacterium, assembly GCA_034433615.1. Classification (GTDB taxonomy): domain Bacteria; phylum Chloroflexota; class Anaerolineae; order DUEN01; family DUEN01; genus DAOUAJ01. Next base: position 3,296 of record DAOUAJ010000308.1, read on the forward strand.
ATCAGGGCGCTGAAATCGCATTGGATAATATCGTGATTCCCTACCGAGAAAAGGCCTAGCCAGTCGGCAGCCACATCGGAGTGACTGGCAATAATTGATCGGATTTCGTGATAACAGTGGACATACACATCATTAAGGATGAACTCGGTTGCCCTTTTTACGCGATCAGGGTTTTCAATGAGGTCAACACAAAGTTTCTGTGGCGATCTCAACAAGCTGACGATATCTATGGCCACTTGAAAATCGGGTATGGCGATCAAATATTTATCTTTTCCTCTTTCGGCTGCCGCCTCTGTCATACGTTTGACAAGCTGCCACCATTTATTGTCTCGATCAAAGATAAAGCTAAACTCGTCCCATTCTTCGATAATTGGCGGATACCATACGGTGTCTTCCCTTATATCAATATCCTCCGAAAGAAAAGCCGCTGTATCAGAACAGACCAATCCTGGGATATACGTCGGCACAGCCTCAGCGAGATAGTGGTGGTTTTGCATCACTCGCTCGGCTTTTTCCAGAATGTGATCAATATTGGTCTTTCTGGTGATTAAATCGGTGTCGCCGTCTACAATCGGCTTGTATCCTTCTATTTTGGCGATCACCTGCAACGCGCATCTGTCGGTGGGCTCGTTTGCCCAGAACGCTTGTATTCTTTTCCTGCATTCATCGAAGTCGGGTTTATATAACATGATTTTGTTCCCTATCGTGTTTGGAAAGTTTGGACCACGAAGACACGAAACACCGCGAAGCCCGCGAAGCGCGAAGGCGCGAAGATTAGCTGCGCGGCGATCTCCTTCACCCTATCGGGTACAAGCGCGTCTTCGCGCTCTGTGGTCTTCGTGGACCTTCGCGCCTTCGTGGTCCAAACCTTTGCGCGGAGAAGTTAGGCGCCATTGGACTGAAGCCTCTACTCCCATGATTACCCTAACGGTTCCGTGCAGTTGAGCATTTCACGATAGCTTCACCATCAAAAACAGGCACCTCCACCGGTGTCGCGACGATTTCGTCGCCGGCCTCGGTGAACAGGTAGAAGTGAGTCGGCACGTCCGTGTGGCCGACCAGAGTGGCGATCACCTCACCGGTAGCCATATCATAACAGCAAGATTTCAGATGGGAAGTGCGGGTAGCGCGCACGTAGCGCACCCCCTCGTCCAGCGTGACGTAGACGGGGTTGTATCCGGCGATACCTGCAGCCACCTGCGCGATTTCATCCGCCCAGGCTTCGGGACGGATCTTGTGGATGTAGTCCATCTCGTGGGTAAAGAGCACCGCCAACGCCATGCCCTCCAGCGCCCGGCGCAATTGCCGCACGCCGCGTTCCACCGTCCCCCCCACGTCGCCATCAGGTTTCCATTCGTAGCCTGCCACGTCGCGGATCTCAGTCACGCAGTTGAAGAACCGATAGCCGCCGAAGTTGACGAAGTCCGCGTAGTAGACCGGCCGCTCCCCACGCCGGGACGGATCAAAAAAGCATGTCCCCGGCTTCTCGTGGCGGCGGAACGGGCCGCCTTTTAGCCAGGGAGTCTGATTCGCGAGCGGCAGGTTCACGTCGTTAACCTTGCCGATAAACTCCGCACCCCACCGGTCGCGCACGTGAGCCATCACGTTGCTGCCCATCTCATACCAGTGAGCGAGAGCATAGGAGGATATGGGCAGAGGCGCGTGGGCGGCGTACCACTCGTCCACGGCCGCCAGGCCGCGGGCGGCCTCATCGTCCGGCCACGGCCGACCTCTGTGGTGATCAAAGTAAATGAACTCGTCATACTCGGCTGCCCGCAGCGGCAGGGCGTGTTCGTAGTAGTAAAGCTCGCTCTCAGAGGAGCGCGGCGGCCGGCCGAAGGCGTGGGGGAACGCGGTGGCCCGGCCGCGCTCGATGAGATCGCGCAGCTCGTTCACCGCGGGTTCGGTCAAGTTGTAAATGAACAGCCCCAGCCAGGGCTTAAAGCCGTGCCGGTTGGCGACGTGCACCCAGTAGAGGGGGCTTTGCTGCCACAGCGCGCCGCGGCCGGCCACATCGTCCACCCGCATGGCAACGAGGGGGGGCAGGCCGCGCAGGGCGAAGGGCTTGCGGGCGGCCCAGACCAGGCTACGCCACAGCACGTCATCCAGCCCGGCCAGCGGCCCCAGGACGTTCGTGCGCAGCCAGCGGGAGGTCGCCCACTGCACCACCCGGCCATGTCCCATGACCATCACCGACATCAAGGGACGTCCGTCTGCTGTGAGCAACACGGCATCATCGGCGGCCGCCAGAGCGGGCACGCGCAGAGGCCCGACCAGGCGCAATGTCTCCCCGGGCATGTGGCAGGCCGTGATGTAATGTCGCCGGAGCGCGAACTCGATTGTCTCAGCCTCGCCAGCGCTGGCTTTGGCTGTGGTAGCTTCGGTCATGCCGGTCTCCGCCGGTGAAGGCAACATCGGATCGAAGCTCACCAGACCGCTGCCCGCCCGCACAGCATCCAGCAGGACGCGGCGAGCAGCCTGGCCCAGGCGTGCGCCCAGCAGATCCAGCCGACGGTGGGCGACCACGATCAGCGCGTAATCCGCCACGTTGCATGGAAGCGGCGTGTGCATCAAGTCCACTACGGTATAAGGCACGCCCAGGTGGTCGAGGTAGGGCAGGACGATCTCGTAACCCTCGACGTAGCCGGGGCTGCTCGAGTTGAGCAGGACCAGGGTGTTCATCCCCAGAGTTGTGCTGCTCATGCTGCTGGCTCTCTTATTCTCCGGAATCGCAGGGTGATCCCTCCGCCTGCCCTTGTCATCCTCTCAGACAAGGGTGGTCGCCCCCGGGCGTTTCAACCGACATCCAGGATAGGCTTGATGTCCAGCAGATAACACAGGTTCACCAGTTCGTCCACGTAATTGCCGAAGACGGCGGCGAAGTGCTGGGACTGAACGTGATCCAGGATGCTGCGGACACTGCTGTCCGGGTAAAACTTAACGCTCGGCCATGAAGGAAGTGGCACGCCCATCTCGACCCACTGGGGCGGCGTCCTGCCCTCGCCCGTCACGATGTGCATGCGGTAACCCTCGTCATCCTCCGACAGGCAGGCCAGCGTCATGCGGCCCGTCTTCATCCGCGAGCAGTGAGCGATCCCATCGAGCAACACAGTCGAGATAGGCTTGATTTGCGGTTTGCCGTCAATCAGTTGATCGGGGATAAACCCATCCACGCCCAGGATGATCCACTCGGGGTGATGTTCGTAGTGCTCGAGGAAGGTGACCGTCTCGCCCGAAATCCATTTGAGCATGAGCTCAGCCACCAGATTGCCCACGTCATCCTCATCAACGTATGGATACCCGGCGGTGGCGACCAGGGCCGAAGGCACGCTATGGACGGCGCCCATGTGGGCAGGGATACCTTCGACGCACTTGTAGGAGACGGCACTGAAGTTCCTCTCCTGGCAGATTTCCACCGTTGCCATGTACAGACGGATGGCACGTTCGATGGCTTCGTCTTTGGGCTTGCCCAGGGGATACTCCCAGTTGGCCGTCACGCGGGCGATTTCGGCCTTCACCCGGCCGTCGTCCAGCGCGTTCATTTTGCGCTCCAGTTGCAGCATGTCGAAGCTTTCGACCTCTACGCCGATTTTGCCGCGCAGGGTGGTGACATTGAACCCGGTCGTGTATAGCCCCATGTCGTTGAAGCCCAGGATGCCGATCCGTGCCGTGCGCAATTTGCGCATGACCTGGGCTGCCCGCCCGAACTTGATGATCCCGTCCACATCCATCGGCATGTCCGGCCCGTTGAACAGGTATTTGAACTTGACGCGCCATCGCTCCAGCGGATAGCGCAGCGCGGTCGAGCCGGCGCCGGCCGCGGGTGAAACCAGCGTATCGCCCTCGGTGAAGCCGCCGAAGCTATAGAGCACGATCGGCTGGTTCCGGAACTCATACAGGATGCGGGTGGCAGCCCTGGGGTCAATCCAGTTGATGACGTTGACGATGAGGAAATCCCACTCAGCGGCCTTCAACTCTCGAATGGCTCGCTCCTCCTGGCCGAGGGCAAAGACCGGGTCCGTTCGCACCAATTGGATGCCCCTGTCGGTCAGTTGCTTTTCGGCCCTGGCGGTGATTTCCCGCAATCTCTCCGGCACATAGAACTCCGTGCCGAGCGAAACGTAGCCAGCTTTCAAAGGGTCCATCATTCCTCCTTCTTATCTCTATCTCTTTGCAGAAAACGCTAGAGCCTGCTGAAATGAAGCCACCTTCTAGCTATGCCAACCAACACTGCCAGCACCGCCTCATGTCCGAATTCCGTGATCATCAGGGGCTTGTCGGGCCGCCAGGCTGGCAAAGACCCCCCGTAGCTTCCAGAAGGCATCTTGATAGATCGCGTAGAGGTCTCGGTACTTTTGACAAATCTTGAGATTCGGCTCCAGGCGGGTCTCCCCTCCTCCAAATCGAGCCAGCCCTTCCTGAACATCCCGGAAGAGGCCGACTCCCACCCCGGCCAGGATGGCCGCTCCCCGGCTGGCAGCCTCCTTTACCCCCGGCAGGATAACAGGCAGGCCGAGGACATCGGCCACCACCTGAGGCCAGACCGGGCTGGCCGCCGCCCCTCCGACCATTTTCAGGGAGCCGAGCCGGACTCCCAGGCTCTCGGCCAGTTCGGCCAGCCGCCTGACCTCGAAGGCGACCCCCTCCATCACGCTGCGCGACATCTCGTCTTTCGTGTGGGCCAGGGTCAGCCCCAGCCAGGCCCCCCTCGCCTGCGAGCCTTGAGTGGCCGGATACGGGCCACTCAGGAGCGGGATAAATAGCAGGTGATTAGACCCCGCCGGGACGCGGGCGGCTCCGTCGTTAAACCACTTGTAGCGTTCCGGGTGCGGATGACTGACCGCCTCCGGCCCTGGCAGCACTTGCTGGACGTACCACTCCGCGGCCGCCCCGGCCGACGGCAGGCTGCTGAGGGCTCCCCACCGGCCTGGAACCACGTGAGGGGCCGGGTGGAAGACCTGCCTTTCATCAAAGACGGGCCGGTCTGCGCTGAAGAGCAGGACCCAGGCTGTGCCGCAGGAGAGCAGCCCATCTCCTGGGGCGATCACCCCTGCCCCCAGCGCGGCGCAGTACTGGTCGTGGGCACCATTCACGGCCATGACATCGCCGGACAGGCCCAGCTCCGCCGCCACGGCCGGACGCAGAGGCCCCACGGGGGCCGCAGAGGAGCGGATCGGTGAGAGTTGGCTGCGGACGATGCCGGCGATGTCCAATAACCGCTCGTCCCACCCCCCCTGCTCCAGGCTGTACAGCATCGTGATGGCCGCGTCGGTGGGGTCCATGCAGTACTCCCCCGTCATGCGCGCCAGCACGTAGTCGTTGACAAAGAGGAACCTAGCCGCCGCGGCGAAGATGGACGGTTCGTGTCGGCGAAGCCAGCAGATGTGTTGCAACGGGAGGGCCCCTTCTGACCACCAGCCCGTCGTGCGGTAAAAGAACTCCCCACCCCATCGGCGGCCCAGCTCAGGCCCCTCGGCGAGGGCAGCGCGGGTGTCCATCCAACTGATGGCCGGACGCAGCGCCCGACCCTCTGCGTCCGCCGCGATGGTTGTGCCGCCTTGAGCGGAGAGGGCCAGCGCCACGATATGGCCTTGCCCAGACGAGGCAGCCACCGCCGCACGAGTCGCCTGGACCACAGCTCGCCAGAGCTCTTCAGGATCCTGTTCGACCCATCCTTCCTGGGGGGTGCTCAGCCCAGACTTGTAACTGGCCGAGGCCGAGGCCACTACATGTCCCCGAAGATCGTAGACGCATGCTTTGGTGGCAGTAGTGCCAACGTCTAATCCCAGCAAAAGGTCCATGGGTAATTACGGCTTCCAGGCATCGGCAGTTAAAGCTACACGAACGTTGTAACTACAGCCGAGCAATCAATTTGCCTCGGGTATCCTTTGTCAACGAATAGCCAACGAATAAACGAATGTTCCGGAGACTGCCTTCATTTGCTTACCTGTGGTCTTCGTCTCTCAGAAGACCATTCGTTTCCCCATTCGTTAACAGACGAGAGTCCTGACCCGCCAGCCCATCATCTCCCCGAACCCGGCTACCTCCCTGGCGACGTCGCCGTAAACCAAAGCCGAATGGTGCGTGCCCCCAAGGCGACTATACGCCGCCAGGAAATCCGTCAGAGGCAGGCGAGGCCGGAACCAACCGTGGATCGTGTCGGCCATCTTGTCCCCTGTGCCTGGCCACAGGACAGGCTCGCCGTCAACATCAAGCATGGTCACGGGGGCGATGATCAGGGTGTACGTGTCGTCAGGCCCCGGCGCCAGGTTCACGAGGATTGCCTCGCCGGGGCGGAACCGCCCGACCGCGATCACGGGGTAATCCGTCGCGATGAATGAGTAGCGTTTTTCGGCCAGCCTGGGCTTCTCGGCTGTCAGGTTGATGTTCATCTCCCCCATGTGGCTGATGAAGATGCTGTCGTTGCTCCAGTCGGGGCAGAACATCTCCGTGAACGTGGTCTCGGGGTACACGGAGGCCAGGGCGCCCACCAGCGCCGCCGTCAGGACATCACCTTCTCCGGCGTATCCGATCCCGCGCGCCATCGCCTTGCTCGCCTCCAGGAAGGGCACTGTCGGCAACTTGGAAGCGCGGTCAATGGCCAGGAAATTCACCGTGAAGGCGGAGAGCCTTTCCTGCTCCAGCCAGCGTCGCACGGCCAGAGAGGCACGGACCGTTCGCCGATGGGCCTCGGGATCGAGGCCGTCCGCCGTGAAGCGGGCCAGGTCCGCGGCGATTTCGGCCTCCACCTCGTCCTCGCTGATGTCTGCCAGCAACGAGCCGATGACCGATGGCTCACACGGCACGATCTCGACGCCGATGGCCGAGCGCAGCACCTCCGCCGGGACGGCGAAATCTCCCATGCCCTTGAACGCGCCGCCGATCTGGCCGACGCGCGCGGTCTGCATGGCCCTGGCCAGCCGCGCCGCCTTCGCCCACCTCGCCACCCGATCGAGGACGTCAGATTTCTCCCAGTGCCCCGCCTCGATCTGGAAGGCTTTCCCTTTGCGGGTGAGCAGGTTACACATATCCTGCACGCCGTGGATGCCGTGGTTGAACATGATCTCGTCGGGGCTCTGGCCCGGCCCGAAGTCATAGGCGGGGGTGGTGTCCAGGACGATGATGGGAAGACGTGTCTGCGCCAGCGCCTGCGCCGATTCCAATGACGGCGAGTAGGCCAGGTGCAAGGTCACGATGGCGTCGGCCTGCGCGTCTTCAAACGACCGGACGGCTGCAGCGAATTCCCCTTCCAGGCGACATACAGGCGCCGCCACCACTTCCAGGCCCCGCTTCTCCAGTTGAGCGACGATGAGCTCGCGAAATCGCTCCACCTGAGGGCGGACTTCCGGCATGGCCGTGTCATACAGCTCAAGATAGAGGGGCAGAAGCCCTACTTTGGCGATCATCTTCCCCGAGTTTCCCTTCTTTCCAGTTGGCAGCCTCTGCGAGCAGCCGTCGGGCGTTGTTGTAGAAGACGTCCTCGATATCGGCGCGGCTCAGGCCGGTAGCTTGGGCGGCTCGCCGAAAGGCCGCGATCTCCTCATAGAGAAAGAACGTGAAGGTGTCCTCCTCCTCAAGGTTGCGTCGCGTATGCTCATCCTCCCAGCGCGCCCGACGCACATAGTTGATATAATTGTCCCCCTCGCACACCCGGCGGGCCCGCATGGCGACGATGGGCAGATCGCTGCCGAAGAGGATACGCTGCGGACCCACCTGGCGGATCAGCATTTCAAAGACTTCCTGGTTGCAATTGGCGGAGATGTCGTAGTAGAGGTCCTTGCAGTCACGGAGAGCGGGCAGGCCCTCGATGGCGTAGCGCGGACAATAGGCCCGGCCCACGTGAGCGATGATCAGCTTGACCCGAGGGTAGGTCGCACAGATCTCTTTGATCTGGCTGAGGTTAACAGGGTCGGCCAGGCGCTCGGCGCGAGGGAGGTGGAGCATCACCAGCCAGCCGTGTCGGTTGGCCAGCTCCAGATGGTAATGAGGCAGGCAATCGAAGATGGTGATCTGGTCGCCGGGCACCCCCTCAACCAGGCTGAAGTAAGGTTTCAGGCCCACGTGGCCATCGGCCTCGACCCGCTGAAGCACCTCCGCCTCGGACCAGGAAGGTCGGGTGACCAGCAGGCTCCACGTTCCCAGCTTCTGCGCGGTGCGGCCGACATAGGTGTTGGCCTCGTCCAGGTGCACGTTTCGGCGGGGGAAGGCGAAACTGACAGGGCGGACCTCCTTCCCCGGAAACAGCTTACCGTAGATGCGCAGCAAGCTCTCCAAAGCCATGGCCGCGCAGATGCGGTCGGCCCAGAAATCTCGCCGCGGGGCCGAGCGGTCCACGTGGTGCATACGCCCCACGTGGCTGTGAACGTCAATGATGCGATCCGGGAGGAAGTCCTCCAGGTGTTGCCGGTAGAAGGGAAGGTCCACACGGTCGAAGTAGGTTGTCATGTGTCCACCTTATACTGCCTTCGTCCCTGCCGCGCGAAAGTCGGGCACGGCCACGGGTGCGCCGCCTCGTCTGACCGATTCTTCGGACAGCGGGATGATCGCGCTCCAGGTCACCGCATCGTACACGTCAATGGGAGGCGGGGTGTGGTTGAGAATGGCATCAGCGAAGTCGGACATGACGAGGAAATCACCACCACCATGCCCGGCCCTGGCAGCCTCCTCTCCCCAGCGCCGCCAGGCCTCATCCTCGTAACGCTCCGCGTAGGCCCATAGTGGCTCCCACTCTGCCTCGCCCCCTTTGGCCGGGTCGGGGGGGCTACTGCCAGGGCTGAGCCCCTCGATCCAGACCAGCGGATCTTCTCCGTGATAGCGCGGCGAGAGGTACGCGCCCCGGGTGCCCTGAAGGACGTAGTGAGTCATGTTATGGGGACGGGCTGAGACCCAATCCACCCGCAGCACGATGATCGCGCCGCGCTCGGTCTGAATCACGGTTGTGGCCGAATCGCCGAGCCGAAAATACCCCGGCTGGGCGGCGGGGTGATCGGCGCCCAGCCGCTCCGCCATGTATCGGCGTGCCATCTCCTCACGCGTCACCCAGGTAGCGGTGCTCACCAGGCGGTCAGTGCGATTGATCCCCAGCCACTGGGCCACCGGCCCCAGCGAATGGGTGGGGTAACTGTTGCCGCTGGCCTCGCGGCGATATTGTCCGCGCCAGGTCAGATGGTTGTGGCCGTCCAGCAGCAAATTGCGACAGTCGTGAATGTAAGCGCCCTCAGCGTAGGTCGGCTCGCCGAAGAGGCCGTGGCGCACCATGTTGAGCACCATCCGGTTGGGGCGCATGTAGCAATAGTTTTCGGCCATCATGTAGACGCGGCCGGATCGCTCTACGGCCTCAATCAGTGCCCACCCTTCGTCCAGAGTGCGGATGGCCGTCACCTCGCTCAGGACATGCTTGCCGGCCTCCAACGCCTGGATCGCCTGAGTGGCATGGAGAGGCAGCGGCGTGGCGATGAACACGGCGTCGCAGTCCCCTTTGTCCAGCAGGTCCTCATATCGGCTGAAGGTCTGGATGTCAGGATGCCTGGCCCGCCAGCCGGCCAGCACCTCCAGGTCGAGATCACACACCGCCGTCAGCCGCAGTTTGTCTGCCAGGCTGGAGATCACCTTATCGAATCCCAGGGAGCGCCGGCCGCCGACGGCTCCCAACCGGATCGGAACAAACTCGCTCACATACAGCCTCCCATGCTCCTCACGAAGGGGAGGTTTGGAGGACCCCCTCCAAAGAAACGTTCCTTTTCGCCCCTTACCTGCTTTTTCCCGGCCTGGTCCGATGAACTTGGGCTGAGCAAGGCAGATAAAAAGCTGAAATAAGGATATTTTTGGAGGGGGAAGCCCCTCCAAGCCACCCCTTTCTCTACGACGAGCAATTCCAGAACTCGCCCTCCGGGTTGCCGGTCAGCTCATGCAGCCGCCGCATAAAGTGCAGATAGCTGCGGAACCGTGTGGTGGGGGGCAGCCCGTGATCAATCCCTGGAAAATAGCCACCGTGGGCGAGCAAGGGTGGCACCTTGCGTTCGATCTCGGCATCAACGACCTCCAAGCGGTCCTGATCCATCACGAACTTATCGAGGCCACCCCAGATGACGAAGTGTGGATGCTTCGCCCTGACCCGCACGATGTCGTTCCCCGCACGTGGCTCAAAGGCCTGCAGGCCGTTGACCCCCGCCTCTTCCAGGAGCGGCACGATATCCTCAACGAAACCGTCCGAATCCACGATCACCAGAGGGCAGCCATAAGCACGGGCGAACTCGACCTCCTCGCGATAGTGTGGGATAATGAATTCCCGAAACATAGCTGGCGACACGAAACAGCCCGACCGGTAGCAGTAATCTTCGCCGATGTATACGACGTCAGGGCGCACATCGGCCATGAACCGCTCGATCCTCCGCATGGCCCGGTGGCGATAATGGCGGAGTATCTCGTGTACCAGATTGGGTGCGTCGTGGAAGAGGATCGCCGCCAGTGCGGTGCCGAACAAATCGCGCAGGACGCTGAAGGTTCCCGGCAATGTCGTGCCGAGAGGAAAGTCCCGCGATCGCCACCGGGCGACCAGCGCGTCCCAATTGGCGGGATACACCCCATCTTCCATCGGCACCCAACGATCGCGGTAATCGGGCCAATCCTCCGGTCTGGAGAGGGGATACTTGATGAACTCAGGCATCCCATAGCGGCTCATGTTGTCGTGCCACTCTCGCACGATCCGGCCGTCCGCGTAGCGCAGCGTCTGATATTCGCCATCATCGGCCAGGGCCTCTGGGTCAGGCATCTCCACAGACGAATCAGGCACCCAGAAATGGACGCGGGTCAGCCCCCAAAAACGGTCCCAGTCCCTGGCGATCTCCTCCCATCCCCAAACTCCTGTGCGGGAGTCCCATTCGGGTCCTAATTGCTCCTCGCGGGCCCGCTGGCCGACCCACGACGGGAACCCCTGGTCCCGCTGCCAGGTCCAGACTGTCTCAGGTATTGGCCCGTCTATGGCATTACACGACAACAATGGGATATAGTCTGGTCGCTCGAACCGCGCCACAGCCACAAATCGGTCTCGGCTATTCATAGTCTTCCACATCCACGACACGTCATTCTGAGCGGAACGAAGCAGTGCTAACCCTTCATGCCCGTCAAGGCTATGCCCCGCACAAAGTTCCGCTGAAAGATCAGAAACACCACCAGCGGCGGGAGAGAGACCAACACAGAGCCGGCCATGATCGCCTGGTAGTCTGTGCCGCCAAACCGGTTGGCCATCCGGGTGATGATGAGCGGCAGGGTCAACTTGTTCTCATCGTTCAGCACCACCAGCGGCCAGAGGTAGGCGTTGAACGTGCCCAGGAAGTTAAAAATCGCCAGGGCGGAAAGCACTGGCCTGGTCAGGGGCAGGATGATGTCGCGGTAGATAGCAAAGTCCCCACAGCCGTCAATCTTGGCGGCATCGTACAATTCGCCGGGGATCCCATAGATGAACTGTCGGCAAAGAAAGATCCCAAAGGAGGAAAAGATGGCAGGCACCCACAGGCCCCAAAGGGTATTGAGCAGATGCAACTCCCGCATGACGATGTAGAGCGGGATCAACAGCGTCAGAAAGGGCACCATAGTGGTGGACAGGATGAAGTAGAACAGGTAACGGCGGCCGGGAAAATCCAGCCGCGCGAACACAAACCCTCCCAACGACGACGTGAACAGCACCGTCACGACCGTGCCGCTGGTCACAACGATGCTGTTAAGATAGGCGCGCGGCAGGTTCGCGCGATTGGGGTCCATGACCATTCGATAAGCACTGAGGGTCCACTCGGCTGGCAACAGGGTGGGGGGCACGCGGACAATATCGGCGCCGGTCTTAAATGAGGAAAAGATCAGCCACAGGAAAGGGTAGAACATGGCTCCGCTGAACGTCGCCAAAATGACCCCGATCAAGATCTCGATCCAGCGCCCTGAGATATACGCCCGATGGATTGCAGATTGTGCATATCTGACGGTTTCAACTCTCCGTGTAGCCATTGTCCCGTCTCAATATTCCCAGGTGACCTGCCATCGCTGCAACTGGAGCACGGTGGCAAACAGCAAGAGAAGGAAAATGATGAGGGAGACCGCTGCGCCGTAGCCGAGGTTCAGCGCCGTAAAACCCAACTGGTACGTGTAGAGGGACAACGTACGGGTGCTGAAGCCTGGCCCCGGCATCAAGAAGAAAGGCTCAAACATCTGCACCGTGCCGATCACGCTCACGACTACCTGATAAACCAACACTGGCCGAATCATTGGTAGCGTAATGCGAAAGAACGTCTGCCAGAAGCCAGCGCCGTCCAGCCTGGCGGCCTCGAAGAGGCTGATCGGAATATCGTTCATTCCAGCCAGGAGGATGACTGCCGCCCCGCCGACGTTGGCCCAGATCACCATGGCGGTGATGCACCAGAGGGCCTGCTGGGGGCTGGCCAGGAACGGCTGCGTGGGCAGGCCGATCGCGCCCAGCACCGTGTTGAACGCGCCACCAGTGGGGCGGTACAGCCAGCTCCAGAGATAGATGGTGACGACGCCCGGTGTAATCACGGGAAGGTAATACAATGAGAGGAATAGGTTTTGCCATTTGCCTCGCATCTGACTGAGCATGAGAGCTAAGAGCAGCGCCAACGCGACGCCGATACTGATCTCCACAACGGAGAACATGACGGTCGTCTTCAGTGCCTGCCAGAAGTATTGGTCGGAGAAGGCTTTGGCGAAGTTGCGCAGGCCGACGAACTTGGGCCTGGTGAGAAAATCCCAGTTCTGAAATGACAGCCATATCGCCGTGCCGAAGGGCACGAGGAACACCACGGTGTAGAACAGCGTGACCGCGGTCGCATACACCATAGCAAGAGGGCTGGCACGTCGCAACCGCCGGACGATCCCACTGCGCCGCTGGCTTGCTGGCAGGGACAAACCTTTTGCAGTGATGGTTTGACTCAACCTGACCTCCCCCGCTTCAGTCATCAACTCCTCTGAAAATGTAGGACAAATTTGAAATTTGTCCTACGTTCACCAGCATTTTCACCCGAACGTTGGTGAACGCAAGTTCATGGAGAATTTTCCTGAAAATAGCGCCCGCCCATGTCATTCCGAGCGAGTCTGCGAGCGAGGAATCTCCAGCCCCGCAAAGGGGGGGATTCCTCAACTGATTTCAACCCACGAAGGTAGGCTTTGCCATCGTAGCCGCGACTTAAGCTTACTTACAATGAGCAGGGGAGAGGCCGAAAACCTGATCCCTCCCCTGCTCGCTCTGACTTTAAATACCGATCCGCTCGCGTGCCTGGTCTTCCTGTTCTTGCAGGTAAGCGTCCATGTTAGCGAGCGCTTCTTTGATGGTGATCTCCTTGCGCATCGCCCGATCCAACTCGGTAGCGGCAGGTCCCTGCTGCGCCACATGATCGCCAGGGTAGCGAGCGATCGGCCACATGCCGGTGGCGACCCGCTTGGACATCAGGCCGTACTTCACCTTCTCGATGCGCGGATCCTCGTAGACGGCCTTGGTCATGCAGACGCCCGAGTAAAAGTCGAACGCCTGGATCGTGGCATCCGGGCCCACGAGCATGAGGGCGAAGTCCAGCGCTGCTTTGAGCTTCTCCGGGTTGTTAGCGAGCCGCTTAGAGAGGCCCCAGCCGGCTATGTGCTGAGGGTAAAGCACGTACTCTTTGGCGTTCGCCAGCTTGGGAGTGACGATGTTGTCACATGGAATGCCGGCGACATCACTCTGGACACTGGCTGTCCAGGCCCCATCTCCCCAGATGGAGACCAGTTTCTGGCTGACCGCTTCGAACTCGCTGGTGAAGAGGTCGAAATCGCAGGTTTGGTGCTTCCAGTACACGTCGTAGATGATCTGGGCGGCCTCTTCACCTTCGGGCGTGCTGTGCATCCATTTGCCCTTTTCCCTGTCGAAGAAGTTACCACCCAACTGCCAGATGAGGCTCCAGAGCAACTGGTACTGAGAGCTGCGGGGGGAGTAGCCAGCTCGGGTGATCTTGCCCTCGGCATTCTTCTGCGTCAGCTT
>DAOUAJ010000309.1:0-2414 GCA_034433615.1 Anaerolineae bacterium
GCCTGCTCCAGGCGGTCCATCCGTTCCTCCACCCGACTCAAACGCTCCTCCATCCACTGTTGGGCTTCGGCCAGGGCTCGGACCTGCTCTTCGGTACGCCGCTGGGCTTCGATCAGGGCTCCGACTCGTTCCTCGGTGCGTCGCTGAGCTTCAGCCAGCTCGCGGACGAGCTCGGGGAGGGTGAGCAACTCCTCCGTCAGGACAAGACGGCGCAGCTCCGTCTGCCACTCCGGATTCTTTTCCAGAATAGAGATCAGATCCCGAAAATCTCTCACTGTGAACGACATCGCGGCCTCCTTACTAAATCATACCACAAAAAGCGGGAGGTGTCACGCGACCAAGCGAACGCAAAGGTGCTTCACAGGCTGAGGTGGAGAGCGCTCAGGCTCAGGTGGGGCAGGCCAAGGCCGGGCTGGAACTGCGCCGGGTGGGCGTGCCCGAGGATCTGGCTGATCTGCTCCCCAGGATCCTGGCGATGGGGCCGCACGACCCGCCGCTGTTCGGGCGATACCACTACGACGAGGACGATCAACTGCGGATCGAGTGGGCTAACCCAGTGACGTGAACCGTTGCCTTCCCTTCGATCTCCTGGCCCAGCCAGTGGTTGAGCGGCCCATGTCCCTGTCCGATCCGCCACGGAGCAGCCGCCTGCAGCGCGGCGGTCAGGTACGCTTTGGCAAGCCTCACCGCCTCGACGACGTTGTGCCCCTTGGCCAGCTCGGCGGCGATGGCCGAAGCGAATGTGCAGCCTGTGCCGTGGGTGTTCGCTGTGTCCACGCGCGCGGCATGGAACTCGGTGAACCGCCGGCCGTCGTACAACACGTCCACCGCGTCGCTCGCCTCAGGGAGATGGCCGCCTTTCACCACTACGTGACGCGCTCCCAGAGCGTGAATGGCCACGGCGGCCCGGCGCATATCCTCTACCGTGCGGATGGTCAGCCCTGCCAGCGCCTGAGCCTCGTGGTGATTCGGCGTGACCACATAAGCCAGCGGGATCAAGTCCTGGACGAGGGCTGTCTGCGCCTCCGGGCGCAACAACGGATCGCCGCCTTTGGCCACCATCACCGGGTCCACCACCAACCGCTCGACCCCGTAGCGCCGCGCTCGCTCAGCCACGACGTGGATGATCTCGGCGTTCGCCAGCATGCCTGTCTTCCAGGCGTCGGCGCCGATGTCGCTCATCACCGAGTCAATCTGCCGGCCCACGAACTCGGCCGGCAGCTCGAACACCCCCTGCACGCCCACGGTGTTCTGGGCGGTGATGGCCGTCAGCGCGCTCATGCCGTACACCCCGCGGGCGGCGAAGGTTTTCAGATCCGCCTGGATCCCAGCCCCGCCGCCGGAATCCGAACCGGCGATGGTGAGCACCCTCTTCATCGAGCTCTCCTAACCATTGCATCTCAGCCTTCTGCAACCCATGGAGCAATCGGATCATTCTAATGTCTAAAGTGCTCCCACCCCCTGGCCTCCAGAGGTGCCTCCCCGCCATCCGGAAGGACCAGCCGACGTCCCTCCGCAGCCGGCACGATCTCCCCCACGACCATCACCGGCGTACCTGTCGCCGCCGTTACCGCGGCTTTGAGCTCCTCCACCGCGTCGGCTGGCGCGGTGAAGCAAAGCTCGTAATCCTCGCCGCCGGCCAGCGCCAGTTGCCAGGCGGGGGTTCCCGTCAGCTCCGCCACGCGCGCTGCAGCCGCCGAGATGGGCAGGCATCCAGCCCAGATGCGGACGCCCACCCGGCTTCGGTCGCAGATGTGGCCGATGTCGCTGCTGAGCCCATCGCTCACGTCAATCATCGCCGTCACCCGGCCCGATCGCGCGAGCACGCCGGACTCGGCCAGCCGCGGCGTCGGGGTCAGGTGACGGCCAAGCAGCAGCTCGCGCTCGGCCTCCGTCACCGCGAGCCCGGCCTCCAGCACGAGCCGTAATCCCGCCGCGGAGTCCCCCAGCCAGCCGGTGACCAGCACGCGATCGCCCGGCTGCGCCCCCGACCGCAGCAGCAGATGTTCGCGGCGCACGCGCCCTAACACGCAGACGTCTATGAAGATCCCCCACGGCGAGCGCGCCATGTTTCCCCCCACCACGGCCACCCCCGCCCGATCCGCCTCCTCGCGCATCCCCCGGTATAGCTCCTCAACCCAGGCCACCTCGGTCTCCCTGGGCAGGGCCAGGGAGACCAGCGCGTGCTCGGGAGTTCCCCCCATGGCCGCGATGTCGCTGAGGTTGATAGCCAGCGCGCGCCGACCGAGCTGCCAGGGGGTGATGCGATCGCGCAGAAAGTGGATGCTCTCAACCTGGCTGTCCACCGTGGCCAGGATGAGCTCGTCTCCCCGGTGCCCCAACACGGCCACATCATCGCCGATCCCGACCACGATGTCGGGCCGATCCACCCTGGCGATCTGTTCCACGCGGTC
>DAOUAJ010000310.1:0-7295 GCA_034433615.1 Anaerolineae bacterium
ACCAACTGCGACGCCCACTAGCTCACCCACGCCGACCCCTACTGAGACATCAACGCACACACCTACTATCCCTCCTACGGCGACCGCGACGCCGACCAACACGCCTACTGCTACCCCAACGCCCACGCCCACCGTCACCCTGACGGGTACAAGCACCCCTACGACTACGGGCACGCCGACATGCACACCCACCGCTACTGTTACACTAACACCTACTCATACCCCAACATCCACGTTCATTGCTACATCAACGGCTACCTGGGTCACAGCAAGCAAGGATGTCTACCTGCCCCTGATCCTTCGTCTCCTCAAAGACCCGTTTGTTGCTGGCTCAGACCAATAGTTCCTCCAGGGATTGAATCGAGGCACGACGGCGCGCTTGCAGCGCAGGCCGTTGCGCCAACATGCGCGACAGCCCGGCGATGCCTGCTAACTGGCCGCGCACGCGGGCGCGAGCCGCCTCGCCCCGCCAGGCGCGTGCAGCCTCCCAAGCGATGCGAAGCTGGGCCCCCAGCATCGCCGGCCAGTGGCGGCGCAGGATGGGGGCGGGGACGTCTCGCGCCAGCACCCACAGGGTGTTGCGTCCGGTGTAAAAGCTGGCCAGCGGCCCACCGCCAGTGGCGCTCAGATGGTGGTAAACGCGAGCCCCCGGTGCAAACAACGCCTCCCATCCCAGCAACCGTAGCCGCCATGCCAGGTCTACGTCCTCCAGATACATGAACAGTTGCTCGTCAAAGCCGCTGGCCTCTTCCCAGGCGGCTCTCCGATAGGCTACGGCTCCACCGCAGCCGCCGAAGACACGACGATCCTCGTCGTATTGCCCCTCATCACGTTCCCACACGCCACGGTTGCGAGGGATGCCGTCGCGGCCGTACAGGTCGCCAGCAGAGTGAAGGGTGTCCCGCCGGTCGAAGAGCAGCATCTTTGAGGCGACCGCGCCCACCTCGGGGTGACCGGCCAATGTGCTCATCAACGCGGACAGCCAGCCTGGCTCGGCCTCCGTGTCGTTGTTGAGCATGACCAGCGCCTCCCCATGAGCGACCGCCGCGCCCGCGTTGCAGGCGGCTGCCAGCCCACGATTTTGCGGCAACGCCACCACCAACACCTCAGGGTAATCTCGCTCCAGCAACTCCAGCGAGTCGTCACGGCTGGCATCGTCCACCACGATCACCTCAAAGCGATCGGCCGGGTAGTCCTGGGCGCGCAGGGCATTCAGGCACGTGGGCAGGAAGCGCTCGCCGTTATAGTTGGGGATGATGATAGAAGCGAAGGGGCAATCAACCATGCGATCTTTCTCTGCCACTTCCGTTGATGGCAGCGAAGTAGTCAGCCAGGGCTTCTTGCCAGGGACGCAGGCGGATGCCCAGGGCGGCCGCGGCGGTGTTGGCGAGCACGGCGCGCAGGGGTGGTCGAGCAGGCCGGGTCCACTCACTCGAGGGGATAGGGGTGATCGGAATGTGCTCGCGCCCGCTCAGGCGCAGAATCGCGCGCGCCCACTCAAAGCGCGAGCAGGCGCCCTCGTTGGTTAGATGATAAATTCCGAAGCGTCCGGTGTTGATCAATCGCACGATGGCCTGGGCCAGGTCCGGCGCATAGGTGGGGTTGCCGATTTCGTCGTCCACCACGCGCAGCGCGCCCAAGCGGTCGGCCGCGGCGATGATCTTGCTGGGAAAGTTATTGCCACCTGGCGCGTACATCCAGGCCGTGCGCACGATGTACAGCCGGTGGAGCAACATCTGCGCGATATGCTCGCCCGCCAGCTTAGAGCGGGCGTAGACGCTGATGGGAGCGGGCGTGTCCCACTCGCGATACGGCTGTGTGGCCTGACCGTCGAACACCTCGTTGGTGCTGATGTAGACCATGGCCGCGCCCGTCTGCCGGCAGGCCAATGCCACGTTCTGCGTGCCCAGCGCATTGACCGCGTAGGCGCCGTCGGGATCGCGCTCCGCACCGTCCACATCCGTCCAGGCGGCCGCGTGGATCACCACATCAGGGTGGAATTCGGTGATCAGTGGGATGATCCGGTCGCCATCGCGAATATCTGCCCTGTCTACGCCAATATCCAGCAATGCCACATCGGTAAAAAGGGCACACAGCGCTCTACCCAACTGGCCACGGGCACCGGTCACCACGATTCGTTGTGGAAATTCACCCCTCAATGTCATCCTCATCCACTTCGTTCCAAGAGATCTCCCCCTCGGGTATGTCCTGAATGGAGCTGAGCAGTGGCACAAAGCGCACCGGAGCGATGGAGCGGGTGCGGACGTGGCCTCGTCGTTTTTCGACCAACTGTAACATCTGTTCTGTGTACTCTGGCCCCACGGGGATGACCATCCGACCGCCGTCCGCCAACTGACTCACCAGAGCAGGGGGCATTTGCTCCGGTGCGGCTGTGACGATGATGGCATCATATGGTGCATGCTCCGGCCAGCCCAACGCGCCGTCGCCGTGGAGGATGTGAACGTTGGTGTAACCCAGCCTCTGTAAACGCTCGCGCGCGGTCTCAGCCAACGCCTTGATCGCCTCTACACTGTACACCTCGCGGGCTAGCTCGGCGAGGATCGCCGTCTGATAACCCGATCCGGTGCCGATCTCCAGCACACGATCTTGGGGTTTCAGTTGGAGTAATTGCGTCATCAAAGCCACCACGTACGGTTGAGAGATCGTCTGACCATAACCGATAGGCAGTGGGATGTCGAAGAAGGCGCGCTCGCGCAGCTCAGGGGGCACGAACTCGGTCCGGGGAACGCGCGCGATGGCATCCAGCACCTGTTGATCTGTAATGTCCGGCCATGGCGGCGGCCAACCCTCCATGTTGCCCTCCTGATCCATCGCTCTATGCCGAATGAGAGGCCTCTCCCCCTACGAGATTTGCGGTGATCAACGCGTGCAGGGCCATATCCGCCAATCGGGCTTGTCCGGCCTCTGTGAGATGAACGCCATCCGGGCCCACGAACCGCGCAAGATCATCATCGGGGAACGCGACGGCCGCGTCTACCAGGCCGGTATTGAGAGAACAGGCTACCGCGCGCACCGCAGCGATGTACTGGCGATACAGTTCGCGCTGCCGTTCGCGCTGGTCCGGTGTCCAATCGGGGTGGAAATTCTCGGTGAGTGGTGTGGGTGTGACCAGGAAGATGCGCACCCCTGGCACTTCTCGCCGCAGGCGCTCCACTGCTACGCCCAGCGCGTGCTCAAAGGCAGGCAGCGAAACTCGCGGCATTGACCCGTTGTCGAGCACGATGGGAGCGGTATGGTAAGCGAAGCGGCGCAATGGTCGCAGACGGGAGCGGATCGGCCGATAGAAAGGGAGTCTGCTGATCATACTCCGCCACCGATGGCATTGGACAGCCTGCCCACCTCTTTCGGCTGACAGGCTGAAGAGAGCGCGCTCGCGCTGGACATCGGTCGAGCGGCGGGCCAGGTGGGCGTCATTCAGGCCGAAGGCTATGAAGACCACGGCCGGTTGGTGGGCCAACACGTCGCGCTCCAGGCGCGCCAGGCCCTGGAGAATGGTGTCGCCTGGAACGCCAGCGTTGACCACCCGCCAGGCAACGTGCGAGTCGCGAGTGAGTAAGGTAGCTTCCAGCCGCGCAGGCCACGATTGGTCTCTGGTCAGGCCGTACCCGCTCGTGATGGAATCTCCCAGGCAGACGATGCACGAGGTCAATTGAGGCAACCCTACACGTCCAAATTCCGCACTCGACGGGCGTGCGTCTGGATGAACCGCTTGCGCGGCGGCACCGCCGACCCCATCAGCATGTCAAAGGTGCGATCGGCCTCGGCCGCGTCCTCGACCGTGACCTGCAAGATCGTGCGATTCTCGGGATTCATCGTCGTCTCCCACAATTGCTCAGGGTTCATCTCGCCCAACCCTTTATAGCGTTGGACGGTCACATTCTTGCTGTCTAGCCGTTTGAGCAACGCATCCTTCTCTTCGTCCGTGTAGACGTAGAAATGCTCCTTACCTGCCTGGATGCGGTACAGCGGCG
Source organism: Anaerolineae bacterium (assembly GCA_034433615.1). Classification (GTDB taxonomy): domain Bacteria; phylum Chloroflexota; class Anaerolineae; order DUEN01; family DUEN01; genus DAOUAJ01. The sequence continues at coordinate 3,993 of DAOUAJ010000310.1, forward strand.
GCTGGGCGATGTACAGGTGCCCGTTTTCGATTAACGGTTGCATGTAGCGAAAGAAAAAGGTCAGCAACAGGGTCCGGATATGCGCTCCATCTACATCAGCATCGCACATAGCGATTATGCGGCCATACCGCAAATTTCTTAGATCAAACTGTTCACCGATGCCACATCCAATCGCCGTGATCAACGCCTGGATCTCCTTGTTGGCGAGGGCCTTGTCCAGGCGCGCCTTCTCCACGTTGAGGATCTTGCCGCGTAACGGCAGGACGGCCTGGAAGCGGCGATCACGGCCTTGCTTTGCACTGTTATGTACAAACACACCGCTAGCTAAAGCGAAATTGTGCGTGCCAGGAACCTCAAGATCGTACACGTCTATCTGCTCAGGTAAACGTTCCACGGAAATGACACGGTGGTTATAGTTAGCCACCGCTTCTAGCGCCCGTGTTTCATCCCCGTCGAAGTAACGCTGGCAAAAAGCTTCGAAGCGGAGCAAAGACTTGTCGCGCGTAGCAAGGCGGTACTGGCGGTATGCTTCCAGATCCAGCTTCCCATGCTCCATCTCGAACTGTTTCAGGGCTGCGACAGTCTTGCGGTAGTAAGTCTGGTGCAAAGCTGCCTTGCGCCTGGCACGGAACTCGGCTGTCCACTGCTTGCGAGTTTGCTCTCGGCGCCAGGCAAGCAGCTCCTCATCCTGCCACTGCGTCTTCGCAATGCGGGAAAACTCCGCTCTCACCTCAGGATGATCAGCAAAATAAGCGCGGACACGTTCTGCCTGGGCACGACGGTTCTCTTCGTGGCTCCAATACTCGCGTTGAGCCTGATCTAGCTGTGCGGAGTTACGCTGGCGATAGTCTTCGTTGGAGTTGTAGAACTCGCGCCATCTCTCGACCATGTAAGCTTTGTGGCCTTCATCTTCCCATTGCGCCTTTGCTTGCTGAGACATTATTTGCCGCGTTTCCGGCTGCCTCATGCGCTCGCTCATCATGGCTCGGAATTCGTCGTTGCGGTGCAAATCGCGGCATTTCTGGAGAACTTCAGGCCGGAGCAAGGTCTGCCTGACATGCTCGCGGTGTAAGGCGAGATGCTCTTCGCTGGAAAGTCGCCTGATGTTGGTGGGATTGTTGTTGTGCTTGTTGAAGTCAATGTGATGACAGTGATTGCCGTCTACCTCCGTATAAACCCCATGCCAACGATTATACCAATCTGCCAAGAGATGGGTGAACAGCCAGCACTCCGATCGCGGGTCCCACACCATTTCGTATCCATCGATCGTGATGCCCGGTTCGCTCTTGTCCGACAGCCTGCGGTACAAAGGCATCAGAGAGTCGTCGGGTGTGAGCTCTGCAGCAGGCTTGTACGCGCCGTCGCGCGTCATAAATAGATGATCGGGTGTGCAGACGATACTTTCGCCATTGTCCAGCGTCACTCGAACGACTTCGGCGTTAGCCTTGGTCCTCCGGGCGTTTACAATACGCTCCAGCCCGATTTGCCCATCCTGGCGGATAGTATAACAGAAGTGCTCCTTGCCCATCGCCTGTTCGGCTACGATATCCCTGAAGCTGAGCGCACGGCCATCGGCGAGGGCAATCAGCGTATCGCCAGCAAAGCAACCGCCCGCGCTGTCGCCTTCCACGATGTACAGCTCACACTTGGCCGGGTCGCGCTCTGAGCAGTCCGCCAGCTTGCCCGGCAGGGTCATACTCTCCAGCGCGCTCTTGCGGATCACCAGGTCTCGCGCCTGGCGGGCAGCCTCCCGCGCCCGCGCCGACGTGCGGCACTTCTCCACGATCGCCTTGGCCTCACGCGGGTTCTGTTCCAGCCAGGCGCTGAACGCCTCGTACATCACCGACTCCACCTGGCTCTTGATCTCGGCGTTGCCCAGCTTGGACTTGGTCTGCGACTCAAACTGGGGGTCCTGTAGCTTCACGCTCAGGATGCCCGTCAGCCCTTCTCGCGTATCCTCTCCAGTGAAGTTAGGCTCGTTCTCCTTGAGGACGCCGTTCTTACGAGCGTAATCGTTCAGACAGCGGGTCAGGGCTGCGCGCAGGCCGGTGACGTGCGTGCCGCCGTCCACGGTGTTGACGTTGTTGGCGAAAGCATAGAACGACTCCGCGTATCCGTCGGTGTATTGCAGAGCCACCTCGACTTCTGTGCCGTTGACCTGCTTCTCTACGTAAAACGGTTCGTGCAGGACCGTGCGGTTCTTGTTCAGGTAGCGCACAAAAGAGCGGATGCCCCCCTCGAAGTAGAACGACATCTCCCGATCTTCACGCTCATCCCGAAAGACGATGGTCAGCCCGCGCGTAAGGAAGGCCATCTCCCGGAACCGCTGCATGAGGGTGTCAAACTTGTACTCCAGACCGCCCTTGAAGATCGTGGTGTCGGCCAGGAAGGTGGTCTTGGTGCCCGTCTCGCTCTCGGGCACATCGCCGACGATCTCCAGATCGGTGACGGGGCGACCTCTTTCATAGCGCTGGCGCCAGATGTGTCCCTTTTGCCGGACCTCGACCTCCAACCACTCAGAGAGGGCGTTGACGGCGGAGGCACCCACGCCGTGCAGGCCGGAGGCCACTTTGTAACCGCCGCCACCGAACTTGCCGCCGGCGTGCAAGGTGGTCATCACTACCTCAACCGCGGGGCGGCCGGTCTGCGGGTGGATCCCTACCGGGATGCCCCGTCCGTTATCTTGCACCATGACTGTGCCGTCTTTGTGGATGGCTACTTCAATCCAGTCGCAGGCCCCGGCCAAAGCTTCGTCTATTGAATTGTGACAGACGAGAGGCCCCCACCCGGCCACAAAATTCTCGCCCTCCGACACCGAAACGTCGTACACCCACTCGTGGGAATAGCCCTCCACACGCTCGATCCGTGTCACTTTCAAGAGGCCCAGGTCGCCGTTGAGAAAATCGGCACCTTGGCCTTGTAACGTCAGTTGACCCTGCTGCATCAAACGGTTAATTTTGGGCCGCGAAAGACCCTTTTGGCCTCGCCGGCGCGCGGAGAGAGCCATCGAGTCGGAACAGGTTTCGACAATCGCATCATAGGGAACGTGGTGCAGATAAGAGCCCCCGTCGTTCCAGTAGAAATCTGTCCGCCAAGCGTCCGATTGACGTGTAAAGAGAAATTCACGCTCCCGACCCTTGTAGTCGAGCGTTACCGGGTGTGCTTGGGCTGCATTCCGAGCTATGAATCCCGCCGACCACGTCTTACCCAGCGAAGCCAGTAAGTACTGAAGCCCAGACGCCAATTCCCTGCTTGCAGTACTGAAAGCGTATTTCGTCCGATCGGAACCGTCTGGGGCAGTAT
>DAOUAJ010000311.1:0-19163 GCA_034433615.1 Anaerolineae bacterium
CTGGCAGCCTGGCTGGGCTGGTACTACGCGGAACGCGGAGAACGGAGGCGGGCGGAGGTGTTGCTGCGCTGGGTCGAGGCTCAAGCGGACGCCAACGGCGATCTGCCGGAGCAGGTCTCGACCCACCTCCTGGCCCCTGAGCGCTACGCCGAATGGGAAGCCCGCTGGGGGCCGGTGGCCAAACCGCTCCTCTGGTCCTACGCCATGTATCTGATTCTCTACCCCGCGCTCGAACCGACCGGTCAGGAATAAGCGATGGCAACGACTCACGACTTGCAAGGGCTGCTTCATGAACCGTACGGCCTGGAACACCCTTATGAGCAGGCGCCTACCGAGCGCTTTCCCCGTGACCCCATCGCTGGTCAACCGGTGGCTCTGGGGGTGGCAACCTGGCCCCCGGGGGCGGCCCAGGCGGTCTGGGCCACCTGGGCCCTCGATGGCGGAGCCGGGGAAGAGAGGGCTGAAGGCGGTTGGGTGCGGGACGATGAAGAACGGAGCTACTGGCAGGTCCTGCTGCCGGCTTTTCGTCGGGAACAGCGGGTCACGTACCGCCTGCACGCCCGGCAGGGTGATCGGATATTGAGCTCGGAGACCTTCTCCTTCGTCGTTGCCGGATGGTGCTCCGTAGGCGATGTGGTCCAATGTCATCTGGCGGCGGATTCCCTGAGGCTAGCGTGTACATCTGAGAAGCCGGCTTTACAGCCCCACCTGGTGATCGCTTTCCGTGCTCCTCATCGGTTACACGTCCGGTGGGGCGCCGGCCATGGGGCGTCTGCTGGTGAGCCAGGCCCGCTTCAAGCGCCATCCAACGCGCCGGCGTACCCCGTCCTGGAGGAAACCGAAGCGCGCCTCGTCGTCGCCACACCCGACCTGCGGGTCACCATCCACCGTCGTCCCTGCCGGCTGGAGGTGTCCAGATCGGATGGGACCCCGGTGCTGCAAGAGGCGGAACCGCCAGCCTGGTTGGTGGGCGAGGATAAGCGAGCCTTGCGGGTGCGCCAGCGCTTTGTCAGCCCACCTGACGAAGGCTTCTACGGCTTCGGCGAACGCTACAACGCGCTGGATCAGCGCGGGAATGCCCTGGACGTGCGGGTCTTTGACCAATACAAGAATCAAGAGCGCCGAACCTACCTGCCGGTGCCCTTCTTTCTCTCGTCCCAAGGCTATGGGCTGTATCTCGCCACCCACCGGCATGTGGCCTACGTTACACACCTGACAGGCAAACCGACCCTGCCTCCTGCCTGGGCCTTCGGACCCTGGATGAGCAGCAACGAGTGGAACAGCCAGGCCAGGGTGATGGAGCAGGTCCGCAAAACCCTCGAGCACCGCATCCCGGCCACGGTGTTGGTCATCGAAGCCTGGAGCGACGAGGCCACCTTTTACATCTGGAACGATGCCCAGTACACGCCCAGGCCGGCTGATGAGCCCTTCACTTACAGCGACTTCACCTTCCCCCCTGACGGCCGCTGGCCTGATCCCAAAGGCATGATCGAAGCGCTTCACCGCCTGGGGATCCGGGTCCTCCTGTGGCAGATTCCGGTCATGAAGAAGCTGGACGAACCGCACCCCCAGCACGATCGAGATGAGGCGTACATGATCGAAAAGGGGTATTGGGTGCGGGAGGCCAATGGCCAGCCTTATCGGATCCGCCCCCTCTGGTTCCATGGCGGCCTGGTATTGGATGTCGCCACCCCCGATGCAGTGGAGTGGTGGCTCAGCAAACGGGCGTATCTCCTGGATGAGTTAGATGTAGACGGCTTCAAGACCGATGGCGGGGAACACCTCTGGGGGCGAGACCTGCGCTTCGCCGATGGCCAGCGCGGGGATGAACTGTGCAATCTCTATCCCAACCTGTACGTGGGCGCCTACCATCGCTTTGCCCGGAAGAAGCGCCAGGGCGATGCGATCACCTTCAGCCGGGCCGGGTTCACCGGTGCCCAGGCTTACCCCCACCGGTGCCTCAAATTCTACCTTTGGGGAGCGTCTGTCATTCTGTGGCATGACCACGTTATCGAGTACACCTATCCTGTTCGCTCTACAGTCAATAGTGAGGCACAAACCATCACGATTGAGCTTCCTGCCTTCCCTCTTGACCTGACCCTGATCCTCAGAGCTTCTGAGCCTTCGGCCGTATCCGTCAACAATATCCGTATCGGGGGGCTTGCCGATCTTGCTGCTCGGCCAAAGGGAGTGGATGGGGGCTGGTTCTATGACACAGGAAAAGGTTGCAGCTTCGTGAAACTCCCGGGGGCTGAATTCCCGAGAACGGTTGCCCTACACCGGTGCAACCCCGTCTGATATAGACACCCCTGCCTATTTACCGTGTTGCTTGTTTTGTCTTCCCGGATTCCATTTACCCCGCCCTGAGGTTCGTGCCTCATGTGCGTTAACTTCAGGCTCTACACCCGTCTCCGAGTGCGGCCTGAGGACGGGTCCCCGAGCTTAAGTTAGCGTCTATGGGTTGCACCCTTCCCTTGCCCCCCTTCTGGAAGATCTGACCCGCCCCGCTACGCCTGACGCCCACCCCATCGCTCCGCTAGTCCCGGCCGCCCGCTGGTTGACCGACATTGCCGGCCAGGGCTCTCGCGCTTGACATCCCGGGCAAAGCGGGTTAGAATTAAAGCGATTTAGTAAACCGATTTAAACAACACCTCATCGTGATCACGGTGGCCCTTGTGCTTAGAAATTGGATGAGAAGCGGGATGGTCGTAGGAATCTGTCTAAGGTTTCCAGGAACCTCTGGCAGGAGCTATCCGGTCACCAGAGGACAAGCAAGAAAGGGAGGAAAGAGCTATGAAACTCAAACGGTTAACCTTGCTAAGTATCTTGCTCGTGCTGGGGCTGGCAGCGGCGTGTGTGCCGGCGGCCACCCCTGCACCACCAACGCCGACGACGGCGACACCGCCACCACCCTCGCCTACACCTAAGCCGCCGGAGAAGGTAACTCTCGCATTCTGGAATTACTGGGACGGCAAGAACGCCGAGGTCATCCAGGCGCTGGTAAACCAGTACAACCAGGAGCACCCCGAGGTCGAGATCAAGAACGTCTTCATCGGCTGGGGGGAGCTGCTGCCCAAACTGATGACCGCTGCTGCCGGCGGGGAGGTACCCGACATCGCTGCCGGAGACCTGATCTGGATCCCCAAGCTGGCCGAGACAGGCGCCCTGGTGGAGCTGAACTCCTACATCGAGAAGTCAAGCGTAGATGTCAACGACTTCTACCCGGAGCTGCTCAAGATTGACCGCTACGACGGGAAGTTCTATGCCCTGCCGGTGAGCACCAACAACCTGGAGCTGTTCTACAACAAGGACCTCTTCAAGGCCGCCGGGTTGGACCCGGAGAAGCCACCGACGACATGGGATGAGTTGGTCGAGGTGGCCCGGCAGTGCACCGACCCCGGCCAAGGCATCTGGGGCATGGAGCTGTTCACCCAGCCAGGAGAAGGACTGACCTGGCAGTTCCAGGTGTATCTGTGGCAAGCGGGAGGAGAATTCCTGAGCGATGACTATTCCAAAGCCGCCTTCAACACCCCGGCGGGCAAGAAGGCGCTGCAGTTCTGGGTGGATCTGATCCAGAAGGAGAAGGTGGCGCCCCTGGCACCATGGGGGCTGTTCGGTCAAGGGAAGGCCTGCATGGTGATGGACGGCTCGTGGATGGTGGGCATCTGGCGGGAGCAAGCGCCGTTTGACTTCGGGACAGCGCCCATGCCCATCCCGGCGGACGGCCAGCCGGCCACCAACATGGGCGGAGAGCACATCTTCCTGTTCCAGACCACTCCTGAGAGGCAGCAGGCGGCCTGGGAGTTCGTCAACTGGCTGACCAGCACCGAGACCCAGATCGAGTGGGACACCCAGACGGGGTTTATGCCGGTGCGGGACTCGGTGGCGAAGCACGAGCGGTACCGGAAGTGGTTGCAAGACACGGAGCCACGGCTGGTGCCCTTCGTGGACAACCAGCGCTACGCTCATGCTCGCCCTCCCATCACCAGGTATCCCGAGGTCTCTGATGCCTTCTCCAGGGAGCTGGAAAAGGCGTTGCATGGCACGGTCAGCGTAGAGGAGGCCCTGACCAACGCCGAGGCTGCTGTGAATGAGGTCCTGGCGAAGTAGCTACAGGCTGCGGTGGTGTGTGCTCGGGCAAGGTTGAAGGCCCGAGGCCCTTCAAGGAGAACAAGGCCCTGGGCCTTTGCTCGAGAGGAAGTGTGTTTGCCGCCCCTACCGTATGAGGTGTACCATATTGGGCCCGGAGGGGGAAAGCAGGTCCCCATGCTTCCCAAAACCAACATGCGTGCCCGACCCTGGCGAGAACTACAGCGACGAGATGACCTGTGGACCGCGCTGGTGTGTTTGCTGCCCGCGGCGGTCATTTTTGGCGCTTTCAACATCTTTCCCATCCTTTGTTCCGGCTACCTCAGCCTGCTGGAGTGGGATGGGCTCAGCTCTCACCGCGTCTTCGTGGGCCTGGCGAATTACATGGACCTGGCCCGTTCAGGGGATTTCTGGAACTCCCTGGGCGTCACCCTATACTACATGGTGGGCATCACCGTGCTCGGGATCGCAGCCGGCCTGGCTGTGGCCCTGGCCCTCAACCGGGGTCTGCGAGCCTTGCCCTTCTATCGGGCAGTTTACTTCACCCCGGTCATTACCTCTACCGTGGCAGCCGCTGTGGTGTGGAAATACCTTTTCGACCCTGGTTCGGGGTTCGTGAACGTGACTCTTCACTCAGCAGGTCTGCCTGCTCCTGCCTGGCTGGCCAGCACCGTGTGGGCCATGCCGGCCATCATCCTGGTGGGGGTGTGGAAGCGCCTGGGGTTTAACATGGTCATCTACCTGGCCGGACTCCAGAGCATCCCCAGAGAATATTACGAGGCGGCTGAAGTGGACGGCGCCGGGACCTGGGCTCGCCTTCGCCACGTCACATGGCCGCTATTGACTCCCATTACCGTACTCTTGGTCATCATGTCGGTCATCGATGCCTTCCTGGTCTTCGATCAGGTCTTTGTGATGACCAGCGGCGGTCCTCTGGGCTCAACAGATGTAGTGGGACTCTTCCTCTATCGGTACGCCTTTCGTTACTTCGAAATGGGCACGGCTTCGGCTGTGGGCTGGGTGATCTTCGCGGTTATCTTCGCCATCACCCTGATGCAGTGGAGGCTCTTCGGGTTCGGGGCAAGGGGGACAACGTGAAACAGTACCGCAATACCCCGATCACCGCGCGCCAGGTCGCATGGCCTAAGATGAAAGCCTGGGAGATCATAGGGGCGGGTCAAACCTGGTTACCGCCCCGTGCCCTCCTGCACGCGTTTCTGCTGGCCGGCGGGCTTGTGGTTGTTTCACCCTTCTTGTGGATGATTACCACCTCCCTCAAGCCCATCAAGCTGACCTATGCGCCGCCTTATCTCATCCCCACTCACTTTGAGTGGCGAAATTACCTGATAGCCTGGCAGGCCGCACCTTTCGCCCGTTTCTACCTGAACAGCTTCATCATGGCCGTGGGTATCACCGGTGGCCAGTTGCTCTTCTCCTCCCTGGCGGCCTACGCCTTTGCCCGCTTGCGCTTTCCGGGGCGGGACATCCTGTTCCTGGTGTTCCTGGGGACGATGATGGTGCCCTTTCACGTGACCCTGATCCCGTCCTACCTGGTCGTGCGTTGGCTGGGCTGGCTGGACACCTACCAGGCGCTTATTGTGCCGCGCCTGGTCAGCGCCTTCGGCATCTTCCTGTTGCGGCAATACTACCTCACCATCCCGACAGAGCTGGACGAGGCTGCGCTGATCGACGGCTGCTCCCGCCTGGGGGTCTGGTGGCGAATCATCTTGCCCCTCTCCCAGCCGGCCCTGGCTGCGCTGGCCATCTTTGCCTTCCTCTTCGCCTGGAACGACTTCCTCTGGCCTCTGGTGGTGACCAACAACCCGGAGATGCGCACCATCCAGCTCGGCCTGGCCATGTTCCAGGGGCGATATGGCACCCAGTGGACGTACCTGATGGCCGGCACAGTGACAGCCACTATCCCCGGTATCCTGGTTTTCTTGCTGGGGCAGAAGCGGTTCATCGAGGGCATCACCCTCACCGGTCTCAAGGGCTAAGCAGGCTGTGAGGTGAACATCATGGAGTACCCGATCCCGGACTGGGTCAAAGACGCCATATTCTACGAGATCTTCCCTGAGCGCTTTGCCAACGGCGACCCAGGCAACGACCCCCCTGGCGTCGAACCATGGGGCGGGGTCCCAACCCGAACCAACTTCTTCGGCGGCGACCTGCAGGGGATCATCCAGAAGCTGGACTACCTGGAGGCGCTGGGCATCAACGCGGTCTACCTGACGCCCATTTTCGCCGCCCACACGAACCACAAATATGACACGGCGGACTACTACCGCATCGACCCTCACTTTGGCGACCTGCAAACCTTCCGGCGGCTTCTCCGTGAGGCCCACCGCCGAGGCATTCGGATCGTCCTGGACGCCGTGTTCAACCACGTGGGCGAAGGGTTTTGGGCTTTTCGGGACGTGATAGAGCGGGGCGAGGCCTCGCCGTATGTGAACTGGTTCTACATCGAAGACTTGCCCGTCACCAAAGAGCCGACCCCGAACTACGCCACCTACGAGAATGCCGACTATTTGGTGAAGTTGAACATCCATAACCCGGAGGTGCGGCGCTACCTTTATGACGTGGCCCGCCATTGGACCCGGGAGGGGATTGACGGCTGGCGGTTGGATGTGCCTTACCTGATGAACCACCGCTTTTGGAAGGGTTTTCGCCGCGTGGTGAAGGAGATCAACCCGGAGCTGTACATCGTGGCTGAGATCTGGCAACAGGCCACAGACTGGCTCCATGGAGATGAGTGTGATGGCGCGATGAACTACCGCCTGCGCGACCTGATCCTGGATTTTTTCGTATATGAGAAGCTGGATGCCCCGGCCTTTGATCGAGAATTAGCCACTCTGCGAGCGGAACATCCGGGAGAGACGGCTTATACGATGCTGAATCTGTTGGGAAGCCACGATACGCCTCGTTTCCTCACCCTGTGCCAGGATGATAAAGAGCGCTTCAAGGTGGCAGCGGCATTCCTCTTCACGTATGTTGGTGTTCCGATGATCTACTACGGGGACGAGGTGGGGATGACCGGCGAGAATGATCCCGACTGTCGTCGCCCCATGGTCTGGGATCCGGCCTCGCAAAATCAAGAGCTTCTGGAATGGCATCGCCGACTGATCCGTATCCGGAAGGCGCACCCTGCCCTCCGTCGGGGAACCATGCACCCGGTGGATGCCTCAGGCGATGTCTACGCCTTTGAGCAGCAACACGGAACAGACTATGTACTCGTCATTCTCAACCGGGGAGTCACTGCCCAAACGCTACGGTTGCCGGCTGAGTGCTGGCATGACGCGCCTGTGCTGTATGATGAACTCTCTGGCAAGGTGCACCCGCGCGCCAACCCCGTTGGGATCAGCGAATGTTCGGCCCAGATCCTGGTCAGGGGTGGGGAGAGATCGATCTAAGGGAGTAAGTAGATGGCTCGAGTAACGATCAAAGACGTGGCTGAACGGGCCAGCGTGTCCAAAACCGCCGTCTCCTTCGCTTTCAATGACCCTTCTCGCTTGCCAGAGGCAACCGTCCAGAAGATTCTGGCCGTTGCCAGAGAACTGGGATATGCACCCCATCCCCTTGCGCGCAGTCTGAACACCGGCCGCACAGGGATCCTGGGGTTGCTCCTTCCTCAGGACATCCCTACGATTCTGGAAAGCTCCTTCTTCATCCAGTTCATGCGAGGAATTGGCCGCGTCTGTGATCAGGAGGGGCTGTCGTTGATGCTGGTTCCCCCGGTCCAAGGCTCGATGCTGAAGGCCGTTAACCACGCGATTGTGGATGGGTTTGTGGTCCTTGGCCTGGAACCTCAGGATCCGGTGGTCAGCATCCTCCGCCGGCGGCATGTGCCGTTCGTGATGGTGGATAGTGAACCGTTGGATGGTGTGCCCTGTATCAATATCGAGGATTATGAGGGTGCGCATGCGGCTATGATGCACGCTATCGGTCAGGGACACCGGCGTATCGCGATTGTGGCTTTTGAGTCGGGCAAGGAGGGGAACTGGCGCGAGTATACGGGCACCCTTCAGCGGCGACTGGCCGGCTACATGGACGCGCTGGCCACGGTTGGCCTGTCCCTGGAGACGCCGGGCGTCCAGATATTGGAATGCGAAAACAGCCTGGAAGGCGGCGCCGATGCTTTTGGTCGACTCTGGCAGTCTCCATCACGTCCGACGGTTGTGCTGGCTATGAGCGACATTATTGCCCTGGGAGTGATAGATGCCGCCCATGAGCAAGGTCTTAAGGTGCCAAAAGATCTGTCCGTGATCGGCTACGATGACATCCCAGAAGCCCAACGGGCTAACCCGCCGCTGACGACAGTCCGTCAGCCGATAGTGGACAAAGGCGAACAAGCCGCAGAGTTGCTGGTCAAGGCCCTGCAGGGTGAGCTGACCAGCGAACGCTGCACCTTGTCAACGGAGTTGATTGTTCGCGCATCCGTCGCCCCATCCTCGTCATTTTAAAACAGTTGATTCGACTCCCTCTCCCCCAACCAACGGCGGCGGACTTCTAGGTGGCGTGCCAGATTCTCGCCGGCACGCTGCGACGGTCTCCACTCGCGGCGGGGACGACACCCGCCGCTCCGCATCGCCCGCCGACTTCACAGCGGCGGGCGACTGGGGGGCGCTTGGCCCTGACGCATCTGCTCGCTCACCTTGAGCTCAACGCGCGGGCTTCGTCCTGAGAGGAGAATTCACCTCTGCTCCTCCGCCCCTCTGCTCCCCTACTCAGGCGTCGGGCTCCGGCCCGCGATGTCCCTTCGACAGGCTCGGGGCAGGCTCGGCGGCGGCTGGGGGCTGCGTTGGCGGCCTCGCCGGGGGGCGGGGCCTCGGCCCTTCGTTTCGCTCAGGGCGCGCTCCGGCATCCTGGTCTTCTTGCGGGGGTGTGCTGTGTCTTCTGCTTCGGGTTTCGTCGGGTTCTGTGGTTCGCGGGCGCTGCCTGCCTCGGCGGCGTCGTTGGTGACCCGCATGGTGGCCTCGGTGGTGCGGGGCGGCCGCGGGGTGGCGGTGGGCTGCGCCTCGGGGGCGCGGCTGTCGGTGTTCGCCGTGGGTGGCCCTTCGGGGCGGGGTTTCTGGCGCGCTTCGGCTTTCGGGCTGGTGTCGCGGGCGGCGGCTTCCGGCGCGTCGGTGTCCTGGTGGGCCGGTGGGTCTTGCTCGTGCCCGTCCTGCTCGGGGGCGGGGGGTCCTGAGCGGAGCGAAGGATCGTGCCCGTCGCTGGTGGGACGGTTGCGCCGGCGGTCGCTGGCCTTCGTGCGCTTCGGGGCCGCTTCGGGGCTGGTGGCCTTCGTGTCCTCGCCGTCGTCGCGGGGCTCGTTCACTTCGGCTAGCTCAGTGCAGGCCTGTCGGTGCGGGCGGCGGTTCGTGCGGGGCTGCCGGTGGTGGTGTTCCCGGTGGGCTTCTCCCTCTCGCTGCTGCCGGTTCTGCCCGGCGGCGGTCGCTGGGTGCCGGCGGCTTCCTCGGGCGTGTGGGCGTCCGGCTGGCGCTGGGCGCCGTCCCGAGCCTGTCGAGGGATGCCGGGTGCGTGAGCGTGGCCAACTCACCATCCCTGCCGAGATGCGCCGTCAAGCGGGCATCAGAGAGGGGGACATTTTTTCTCTCACCTGGGTGGAGGACACCCTCATAGCTACTCGCAAACAGTTGGTAGTTCCAGAGATCGCCAAGACCGTAGAAGCTTTCATGCAGGAGCAGGGGGTAACTCTGGACGATCTCCTGGAAGATCTGGAGAGGCAACGGGAAATCTACAGGAGAGAGAGTTCATTGCAGCCCGTAAGCCTGACAGAGCAACTCGATGGGGTGCACGGTCGCCGCGTGGGCTCCATCGGTGATCTGCACTTCACACAAGGGGCAATCGGTCGCCACATGGGTGGCTTCCGTCTGCCGGATCCCTTCGAACAGCCCTTTTCCCACCCGCATCGAAATATCAAAGGACTGCTTCTTGAAGCCAAACGTGCCGTCAAAGCCACAGCACCCTTTATCCACCAGGGTTACCTGTAGCTCTGGGACCAGGGCCAGTAACTCTAGCGCGGCCCGGTCAATCCGTTGGGCCTTGGTCGCACAAGGGATGTGGTAGGCGATCTTCAACGGCAGGGGCTTGAAGTCGGTCTTCAGCTCTCTCCGTTCGTGCATCCGGCGCAGGTAGAAACTGATGTCGAAAACGTGTTGCGCCACCAGCTCTGCCTCTTCGCCGCCCAGATAGTCCAGATACTCCTGTTTGAACGTCATGCTACACGGTGTACTAATCACGACTACATCATATCCCTGGCGCACCAACGGGGCCAGCTTTGAGAGGTTGTAGCGGAAGTTCTCACGCGCTGCTTCAATGCTGCCATCGGCCAGCCTGGGGATGCCGCAGCAACGCTGCTCCGGGTAGACGATCTCGATGTCGTTGTGCTCCAATACCAGCGTCGCGGCGATCCCAACCTCGGGGTCAAAATGATCGGTGTAGCACCCGGAGAAGAGGGCTACTTTGCGATCGCCCGTGGCCGGTTGATGGCCACGCTGGGCCGCGTGGCGTTTGTACCAGCGGGGGAATGGCTGATGGGGGACCCTGGGGAAGGTACGCCGTCGGTCCACGCCGACGACGGCCTCCATCAGCCGCCGGCTGACTGGGTTGGTCAGCGCCAGATTCGTCAGCGGTGGTACCAGCCCGTTGAGGCGCCCCACCAGGTCGGTGTCCATCAGGAGCCGGTTTTGTAACGTCTGTCCATGGCGCTGGACGTAGAAGATCTTGCTTTCCAACATCAGCCGGGGCAGATCCACGCCGATGCCGCACGCCAGCAGGCACAACTTGCAATAATAGCATAGATCAACCACTGCACGGAAGTCGTCCATGCTCAACTGCTCCCCCTTCTCCACCTCACGATCCCACAGCGCAAAGAGGGGGGTGAACACCGGGCAGAGGGGCTCGCAAATGCCACAGTAGTAACACTTGTTGATGTTGAACTTAAATCGCTTCAGCAAATCAGGCTCATCCACGATGTCAGCAATGGGAGGACGAGCCTCTTGGCGTGTCTCGGCCATTTTGTAGCCTCCAAGAGGGGTCGAATAAAGAGATGGGCGGCCTCGTGACATGAGACCGCCCATCTTGGCCCTTTTCCTTTTTAGCGAGCCTTCTCCATAGCCTCTTTCAGCCTCTGGATGGTGCGCTCATAACGAGCCGCGTGTCGTTTCTCGGCCCTGGCTGTGGATTCAAATTGTCGCGCAATATCGTCACGCCCAGCCGCGCGGGCGGCTTCTGCCGAGGCCGGATACATGGTTGTGTATTCGTAAGTTTCGCCCTCGAAGGCAGTTTGCAGGTTCTGCAATGTGTCGCCAATCCCTCCCATCGCCACCAGGTGAGCATATGCATGAGCCGTCTCTTCCTCAGCCGTCTCACGGAACAGGTCGGCAATCTCTTTCAACAATTCAGCGACCTCAGCCGAGGGTGCAAAGTTGATCTCCTCCTCTGCCTTGCGGGCAAAGAACAGATAACGACGATTCGCCATAGATTCGCCGGCGAAACCGTGCTCCAATTCCTGTTTGACTTTAGGATCGAGCGCCATAGCAATACCTCCGCGAAGAGAACTGTGGGGGGAGAGCACATACATGACTATGGCCCTGACGGGCCTGGCTTAACGAGCAGTTTATCAAAGATCATGACAACTGAACATGACTCGGATCACCCCATCGTTGCGAGCACTGGGCAAGGCAGCCCCTCGATTCACCCCTGATCATGCCGGGATTAACTCCGGTCCTTTTGTCGAAGGCTGCTGTTCTAAAGAGATCTTTTGACCCTTTCTCCCTACCAGATACTCCTCGACTTCGCGTCTCGTCTTTTCGAATTCTGCGATCAAGGTGTCGTCATCAGCCTTAATGCTGGTTGTCGTGCGTTGGGCGCAAGGAGTGCAACCCAGGGAGGCCTTGTAGCTACCCATGTCGCAGTTCAGACAATCACATTGGCGGATCATCATCAAGGAAAAGGCGATGGTGTCCAACGTGCCATCCGGTTGCATAGCCACACGCGTCACCAACTCACGCCATTTTTCGCCTCTCACGCGCTTCAGAGCAGCGATGCTTCGATATGGGAACAAAATCTCGCTCTGCGGATACATCCCTTGACTTCGCTCCTTTAATGAGGTTACTTTCAATCTATGGTAGCACATCGAGTGTGTGCCTGTCAAGATCAATGGTACACGGTTAGACATTAGAAGGAAATGTCTGGTATACTGTCTATTGTGAACAAGCACACTGAACGACGAATCGAACTGAATACGCGGCTGCCTTTTATTCTCATCGCAGTGCTGGCCTTCAGCGAGCTGATCAGCCCGGCGCGCATCTGGGTTTATCTGCTAGTCGGGGTGGCCGGAATGACCCTGATCTCGTACCTGTGGGCACGCCAGATGCGTGACGGCGTTCACCTCACGCGTCGCACGCGCGGCACCTGGGTAACCGTGGGCGACGCGCTGGAGGAACTCTTCACCCTCAGCAACTCGACCATCCTCCCCGTCTTATGGGCGGAGGTGCACGACGATTCGACCGTCCCCGGCTACGATGCCAGCCAGGTGGTCGCGTGCGGCACGCAGGGGGAATATCGCTGGCTGATGAAGGGTGAGTGTCGGCGGCGCGGCGTATACACGTTGGGGCCGACCGAGGTTCACACAGGGGACCCCTTTGGCCTCTTTCGGGTGGTGCGACGCTACCCGGAGACGGAGACGATCCTGGTTTACCCGCGAGTGATGCATCTGCCGCCGTTAGAGCTGCCACGAGGCATGGCCAGCGGTCGTGCTCGCGCCAGCCTGCGTGCCTACGATCGCGCCTTGCTTGCCGCCACGGTGCGCAATTACCAGCCGGGCGATAGCCTGCACCACATCCACTGGCCCCTCTCTGCCCATCGCGGCGAATTGATGGTAAAAGAGTTCGACATGGAACTGTCCGGCAACCTTTGGATCATCCTGGACCTGGACGCGGCTGTACAGGTGGGAACCGGTGAGGAAAGCACGCTGGAGTATGGCGTTATCCTGGCGGCTTCGTTGGCAACGGAGTTCCTGCGGCACGGGGAGCGACGGGCCGTGGGGCTGGTGGCCTTTGGGCAACAACAGGCTCTGCTCCTGCCGCAGCCGGGCCAGGAGCAATTATGGCGCATCCTGCGAGCGCTGGCCGGCGCGGCTCCAGCCCCTACGTGGCCACTCGATCGAGTGCTGACGGATGTGGGTCCTACCCTGGGGCGGGGCCAGACGGTGGCTGTCATCACGTCATCGTTGAACCCGGACTGGATCGCGCCGCTCTTGCCCCTGACCCGGCGTGGTATGTCGCCCGCCGTCATCCTGATTGACCCTGGCTCCTTCGACGGACGAGAGCCCGGGGATCAGGGGATCGCCATGTTGCGGGGGCTGTTGGCTGAGCATGACGTGCCCAGCCACGTGATCGAGCAGGGATACCCGTTCCAGCCGCTGATCCGTCAGGTGCGGCGGCGTGTGGACTACAAAGTGCTGGGTACGGGGCGGGTGATTCCCGTGGTCGTCGAGGAAGAGGTGTAGCAACGAAATTCATCTGCACTCACCTGCTGCGCGGCCGCAACCGCGTAATTCATGCCCTGCCTGAGGCGCGCCGGCTGGTGAAGCATGGGACGTGAGGTGACCGATCCCAGACGCGCAGTATCAAGCTGACACAGCCAGCACTCCTGCCACCGATGGAAACTGCCCCAAATCCGTATGCGGCAGGAATAACGCCGAGGTGAACCGCTCGTAGAAACGATTATCCGCCGATAGCTCCACGTAGGTCAGCTTGTGCGCCACATCCAGCAGCCGTTGCCGGGCGTCCCTTCGCAGCAGCGCCATGTACGCGCCCAGCACGCTGGTGTTCCCCAAAAAGTGAAAGCGATCCCAGGGGAGGTCGGGCAGCAGGCCGATCTGAATAGCCTTCTCTACGTTGATGTACTGCCCGAACGCGCCGCCGATGAGCAACCGCTCCACGTCCCGCAGGCTCACCCCCACGCTATCGCATAGCACCGAGAAACCGGCGTAGATCGCGGCCTTGGTGCGGATCAGGTTGTCAATGTCCACCTTCGTGAGGACGATGTCGCGGCCATGAGCCGTCTCCTCCGCCCAGGCCACCACGTACTCGGGGCCGTGGGCCCCCTCCCGCACGCGCGGCGTGCCCAGGTCAAGGCGCGGGCTTCCGCTCTTGTCCAGAACCCCCGTGACGAACAGCTCCGCCAGCAGAGAGATGAGCCCTGAGCCGCAGATGCCGCGCGGCCGCTCGCCTCCGATCACCCGATAGGTGGGCTCGTAAGTGCGGCTGGATACCCACACCTCCTCGATCGCGCCCGCCGTGGCGCGCATGCCGTGCTCCACCCCAGCCCCCTCGAAGGCCGGGCCGGCCGAGCAGGCGCATGCCAGCATCCACTCATTCGTGCCCAACACCGTCTCACCGTTGGTGCCCACGTCAATGAAGAGCGTCAGCCCGTCCCCCCTCTCCAGGCCGGAGCTGAGGACGCCGGCTGTGATGTCCGCCCCCACATAGCTGGCCACCCCGGGGAGACAATCCACTGTGCCGGTCGGGCAAATGTCCAGCCCGACCTCAGACGCGCGCAACGTCGGCCAGTCGTTGACGATGGGGATGTAGGGGGTCAATCGAATCGGCTCCGGCGGCACACCCAGGAAAAGGTGCATCATCGTCGTGTTGCCCGCCACAGTGGCCTTGTGGATGTGCTGCGGCGGGATGTGCTGTCGCCGGGCCACGGTCGCAATGAGCTGGTTGATCGTCTCCAGCACCATCCCTCGCAATTCAGCCAGGCCCTCTCCTTTGGAGGCGTAGATGATACGAGAGATGATATCCTCGCCGCGGGCGATCTGGCCGTTGTATTCGGCTGCCTGCGCCACCACCTGACCGCTGAGCAGGTCCACCAGGTAAACGGTGACCGTAGTCGTGCCGATGTCAATCGCCAATCCCCAATTCTCCTGACTCTGATCACCAGGAAGGATGTCCACCAACCGCGGCGGGCCGTCCGGCCGATCCCACGTGTCCAATTCAACGACCGCCGTCACGGCCCAGTCAGCCGCGCGCAGCGTGGCCCCCAACCGTTGCAGCACCGGCAGCTCAGCCGTCAGGTCGCGCACATCGCATTGCCGCGCCAGTTCTCGCCGTAGCCGCGCCCAGTCGTCCGTCTGATCGTCCAGGGTGGGGGGCGGGAGTTGCACAAAGTAACGATGCAGCGGCTGATGCTCGCGCCATTGATAGGGGAACGGCACCTCGACACGACGGGCCGCCTTCTCCGCCGTCAGCCGCCGCGCGATCCGCTCCTGCGGCGGGACTTCGATGGTGACGTCCCCCTCGATCACGCTCTGACAGGCTAGCGCGTAGCCGGCAGCCAGGTCATCCGGAGACAGGCGCAACGTCACCCGTCGGCGTACCGCGCCATCCTGCACGATGACCGCGCAGCGCCCGCATCGCCCCTGGCCGCCGCAGGGCATGTTCAATTCCAACCCGGCCTGTCGCGCCGCCTCGGTGATCAGCGTCCCGGTGGGAACCTGGACAGCTACGCCCGCGGGCAGAAAATGAACGGTATGTACTGCCATCAGTTCACCAACAAGCTATCAGCTATCAGCCGTCAGCGATCAACTTTTTCACTCTGCTATCAGGCGATTGCAGTCTAAGGAAGACTGAGGGCTGAGAGCTGATCGCTGATCGCTGACCGCTTAATTCGGCGACCACAGTTTGAGGAACCCCGGCAGGTCCACAGCCTCACGCGGCCCGACCAGGATCTGCCAACCCGGAAGTTCCTCCTCTAGCTCACCCGACAGGACCGCCACATGGCCAGGGATAATGACCTTGCGATGTTTGACCTTGGACTCGATGCCGGTGCCTTTGACCGTCTTGGCGATCTTCTCTGCATCAAACTTGCCAGCAGCCCAGGCTGTGAGGACGCTCATCCCTTCGGCGTCGGCCACCAGCAGCCAGCCGGGGTGGCCGCTGGACTCCACCTCGTTCGCCACCGCGAAATAAGTGATGGAGAAGTTGGTGGTGACCATGACCGGTGCCTCCGGCCCTGGGTTATTGATCTCGTAGATACCTGGTTCTACCTGGATCGGCTTCTGCGGATCCGTAAAAAGGTTCTGTCGCCACACCAACAGGCTATAGGCCGCGGCCGGAGTGAAGTGATCAAGGACGACAAAGCCGGCGTACTTGGCAATGTGCTGGGCTGCCAGCAATGGCTCATCCTGTGGCCCATTCACGCCCTCGCCCGGGAAGGCGATGAGGGGGTAGCCCAAAGCCCGCAAGTTCTGCTTCAAGGCCAGCCGGCGGATCTGGACGAAGGTCGTCAGCGTGCCCAGCGGGTCACGCGGCCCCGGATCCAGCACCAGGTCTTCCATGCCAGCGGCCTTGATCTGCTCTGTCAGCCCGGCCAGAGCCGACAAATCGCCGTCTCCTCGCACTACCAGTGAGGCTTTGTGAGCCTTTGCCAGCTCTGCCAGCGGCTGCCAGTTAGCGGCCGTTGCACTCCATAACAGCGGATGGGTGCCCGCGGCCGCTTCTAGCCCTGCCCTGGCCATCCTGGGGTCGGACGCCAGCAGGATAAGCGGTCGGCCCGCCCCCATCGCCCGTTTCACCGCGGCGGCATAAGTTGCTGGATCGCCAGAAGCTGCTTCCACCGCTATCCCATCCAGGGTGAGAGAGAGGCCAACGTAGTCCACCGCGTAGTCGCGTACCTGCTGCACCAGTGCCTCGATCTCTGCGGCTGGCTGGGAATCCCGCACGCGTACGAACAGGCCAGGCCTGTGATAGAACGTCTTCTCATGGCGAAAGAGCACCGTCTCGTTGCCCGCCTCGACCTTGTAGCCATCGCTGCTGATCGTGACGAGGCGGATGGGAGGAGCTGCCGCTTCCTCCAGTTGGATCTTAGCCTCTTCGCTCACATAGGGGCAGGCGCTCAGTTCCGCCTGTTTGGCCGCCAGTTTCATGGCAAAGGCCAGACAGGTAGGGAACCCGCACTCCTTACAGTTTGTCTTGGGCAACAGCTTGTAGATCTGCAAGCCAGTCAGAGCCATAAAGACCTCCTGAGCATTCCAAACCCGAAGGGTCTCAAAAAGACCCTTCGGGTTTTATGACACTGCGATCACCCGTTTTACCTCCGGGAAATAGTGCTGAACTGTCCTCTCGATGCCTTGAGAGAGGGTGGCCTGCATGTACGGGCAGCCCACACAGTGGCCGCCGAAGCGCACTTGCATCTCGCCTCCCTCATAACTGACCAGTTCGACCGTACCACCATGATAGGTCTCCAGATACTGGCTGATTTGTCGGATCAAAATTTCTACCGTTAATCCAGCCGGCCGTTCCATCTCGCTCATAACGTGTCTCTCCTTTCCTACCAGCCCAACTTCGCCTCGCTGTGGAACCGATAGGCCAGGGTGAAGAAGGCCGGCATGATAAAGGCACCCGACATGACAATGCCATTTTCCATTAGCGAATTCTGACCCAAATAGCCGATCACACCGATCAGGCCGCTGGCTGCCGCCAGGATGAGCAGTCCCCCTGATACCAGATCCACGCCCCGCTCGCGCACCAGCATGAGGCCAAAGCCAAGAAGGGCCAGACTGTACAGACAGTACCCCAGAAGATCCATCGCGTAAGGTGCAGCCGAGAGCCGGCCGTTGTATCCCCAACTCAGATAAGTGGCCAGCGCGCCTGCCCGCAAGGCAGGATCCTCGGAATTTACAAACAGATCCGCCAACCCCCGCACGACAGTCAACTGGGACCAGTAAGCGTACAGGGAAAGGGGCACGTACAAAAGCCCTGACGTCCCCCAGAGCAGAGCCAAACCGCCGCGCCGGCGATGATTGAGCGCGATCAGCGCCAGGATAAAGGGCACCTGTACCAATGTGAGCAGAAAAACTCCTGTGTACAGGACGAAGTGCGTCGCGGGATGTTCAGCGATGAAGAGTAATTCCTCCGCAGGTGTAGCGTCGTCCGGCGCGGCCGGCAGGGCCAGCAACATGACCAGCCAAATCAACGTGAGAAGGGCCGCCAGCCAGGCTGCGACCGCCCCCGCCTGCATCAGCCCGCGCTCGCCGAACATGTAGGCTCCGCCTCTTCTCTTCCTTAACCTGGCGCTTGCTCACCCGCTGCGAGCTGATTGATCATCGTGCGCACGCGCCGCACCGCCTCCGGATGTCGCATGACCAGCACGTCTGCCCCGGCGTGCACCAGCGTCATGGCCGTCAGCGCCTCCCATGCAATGCCACGCTCCTCCCAATCACCCCAGGCAGCAGGCACCCCCTCGCCCGCGCGAGCCTCTTTGGATCGCCATGCTTCCTCGCCGGGGGTCACCAACATCGGCGACTGGGTCATGGTGTCCCCCTGCAACGCCGCCAGGCGTAGCCGCTCCATGACCGAGTACCCATACTCGATGCCGTATCCTAACGCGCCCGTGGTGGGATCCATCAGGATGCGATCCAGAGGCATCCCCATGTCATGGATCAGGATGATCAGTTGCTTGGCCAGATTCACGTCCATGGGCGTGCGGGAGTCAACCAGGTGGCCGTGGGCCAGCGCGGCCGCCACGATGGTACGGTAGTTCTTGTCCTCGCACACACCCAGCACCAGGCGTTCACCTTTGGCCTCTTCCGCTACTGCCACCAGCAGCTCGTTATCCAGCTCTGCCTGCCCCGGGCCGAACACCAGCAGGGGAAGACCGACAGCCTCCAGGACGCGCCGCACGGTCGTCCTGGCCTTGGCAGCCGGCGATGCGGAACCATTGCCGGCCCCAGGCGCCGTCAACCGCAGCAGGACCAGGTCTGCGCCGCGATCAACAGCCGCCTGCGCCCACGTCGCCGGATCGTTCGCAGCTTCGCCCCAGGCGTTCAACAGCGGTGCCGGCCAGTCCGCCGGCCGCCGGTCCTGAACCTCGATAGCGATGCGCGGCGGGTGCGGGATGCTCCCCTCAAAATGCAGGAAGGGCAACGTGGATTCTCCCCCTACTGTGACTGTGTGGCTGCGTGTGCCACCCTGGGCCGCCGTGGCCCCCAGGGTGACCTCGCGCACCCGCCCCGTCCATTTCTCCTTTGGAACAGACACCTCTGGCATTCTATCCTCCTCGAATAG
>DAOUAJ010000312.1:0-5095 GCA_034433615.1 Anaerolineae bacterium
TATTCAGAACCGGCTGCTATGCCAGTTCATCGCCAACGCGACCGGGTTGCCGGTGGTGGCCGGTCCCATTGAGGCGACAGCGATGGGCAACATCCTGATTCAGGCAATGGGGCAGGGGGACATCGGCTCGTTACAGGAGCTACGGAACATCGTACGCCGCTCCGTAGCGCCGGAGGAGTATACGCCCCAGGATACGGCTGCGTGGGAGGATGCGTATGGCCGGTTCCGGGCGATGGTGGCGTAGCAGTAACGAGTAGTGGGAGACGCCGGGACGGAGAGACGCGGAGACAGGGGACGCGGGGAGCTCTCTATGTCTTCGCGTCGCTGTGTCACCTGTCACATCTCACGTTACCCTCCTTGTCCAACAACAAGCCGACGGAAAGCCAGGAATCCGTCGGAAAGATCGGCGCCCACTTTCCAATCCACAGCTTTAGCTTTCGCCTGATAAGGGGTCTCGGGCTCCGCCCACTCTTCGCCGATGACCACGCCTGTCGCCTCGAGGTTGGCCTGACGGAGCGTGGCGGCGCGCTTGGCGGCACGGATCACATCATAATCGTTGACCTCCCTGGAAATTTCGACCACCACCCAGCGTTCCCCTTTCCACCAGATGAGATCAGCCAGGAAGGGATCCGCCTCATCCATGAGGGTCTCTGCCAAAAGCGCGCCCAGTCTCGCTGCAAGATGCTGTTGGACAAACGGCTGGTCGGTCGTTCCACCCTGACCGCCGTTAAAGAGGGCGGGGGCACGCTTCACGATGAGACGTTCATAGCGCTCCCCGTCTCGGCGTCCGGCTTCCCCACGCTGCCAGGTCACCAGCGCCTGTACCTGTTCGACCAACTGCGCCAACCGCGTTTCGGTGTGCTGCTGCGCGGTAGCGAGTTCTTCCATTCGCTGCGCCAAGGCATCTACGCGCTGCTCGGTGCGTGCCTGTGCAGCAGCCAGCTCTTCCATTCGCTGCGCCAGGGCCTCCATGCGCTGTTCGGTGCGCGCCTGTGCGGCGGCCAGCTCTTCCATCCGCTGCGCCAGGGCCTCCACGCGCTGCTCGGTGCGTGCCTGTGCAGCAGCCAGCTCTTCCATCCGCTGCGCCAGGGCCTCCACGCGCTGTTCGGTGCGCGCTTGCGCGGCGGCCAGTTCCGCTACGATGGCTTTCAGTTCATCGAACTCGGTTTTAGTGACAGTCTGGCGCAGCTCGTTATACACTTTGCCGATCATCTGGGCGATTTTTTCGGCGGCGGCATTGTCCATCGTCTGCCGCAGTTCGTGATATATCTGCAACGTATCAATCATCAGCCCTCCTCCATACAATCGTCATTCTGGGCGACGCTATTATACCATATCGCTTCCCACCATGCGACCCAGCACATCCGCCAGCACCTCGATGGCGCGCAGGTACTCGCTGATCCCAATGTGCTCCTCCGGCGTGTGGTCCAAACTGGAATCGCCGGGGCCATAGGCCAGAATCGGGCATTGCCAGGCTGGCCCCACCACGTTCATGTCGCTAGTGCCTGTCTTCACCTTAAACCCCGGCTGGCCGCCTTGTTCCCGAATGGCGGCCAGGAAGGCCCGCACCAACGCGGTGTTCTTGGGCGCCCGATAGGCCGGCTCATACCCGCGAAACGAGATCCTCACTTCCAGGCCGGGTATGCTAGGGATGGCTTGCCGGATGGCCCGCTCTAATGCTTCCCGTTCCACGTCCAGGGGCAGGCGCAGCCCTACTGTGGCGTCCACGCGGTCGTACAGGCCGTCGTTGGACGAACAGATGTCGCGGAGTGAGGGGAGTAGGCGGTCGAAGGCGGCTTCCCGTCCCTGGTTGAATCCCTCGGCGAACTGTCTGACCCCCAGCCACCAGGTGACGGCGGCCTCAGCCACACTCTCCAGCGGCCCGGCCGTGTGTCCCATCGGCTGACGGGCAGTGAAATCGGCCAGCAGCCGCCCTTTATACCCCAATGTCACCCGGTCCCATGCGCTGGGCTCGCCGATGACACAGGCGTCCGGCCGGTAGCGTGGGATCACGTGCCGCGCCCCTCTAGACGTTGCTGCCTCTTCTTCCACCGCGCCTACCACGACGATCCGCCAGTTGGGGGAAGGCCGCACCCGGGCCGCGGCCTCAATGAACGCGCATAGCGGCCCTTTGGCGTCCACACTGCCACGGCCGTACAACTGGTCGCCCTCGATGCGCACGGGGATATAGCCGGGCACAGTGTCCATGTGGCCCAACAACACAGCCGTGCGCTCCGCATCGGCCGGCCCGATTTCACCGATGGCGTTGCCCGCCTCGTCCACGAAGGCTCGATCGTAGCCACGCTGGCGCATGGCATCCACCAGATAGGCAGCGAGGACTTGCTCCTGCCCAGAAGGGCTTTCGATTTCCAGCGCACCACGTAACAGGCCAACAGGATCGGGAGAGAGTAATATCGGCGCAGCAGCAACCCCTCTCAGCAGGTAGGGCTCCAGGTCCAACACCTTGAACAGCCGTTCCTCGACGTCACCAGGCAGGATAGGTGGATCAGGCGTCCGGTACAGCAACACTGTCTTGCGGAGCGTATCCACGACGACACGGCAGTTCTCGCACGCGGCCAGGTGAGCCTCGATCTCCTGACATAACGTTGCATCCAGTTCGCCGT
This sequence comes from Anaerolineae bacterium, assembly GCA_034433615.1. GTDB lineage: Bacteria > Chloroflexota > Anaerolineae > DUEN01 > DUEN01 > DAOUAJ01. The sequence continues at coordinate 2,625 of DAOUAJ010000312.1, forward strand.
CAATGTAATCGGAAAGTGTGTCTAACAGCCATCGGCAGTTGTCGTGCTCATGAATGTGGACTGTCATACCTCTCCCCTTTCCTGGCGGGTGTCTGTTGAACGGCGAAGTAGCCGGTCAGATGCTCCCGCAATTGCATCCTGGCCCGATGCAAGCGCACCTTAGCTGCCGCCTCGGTGATCCCCAAGGCCTCGGCCGTCTCGGCTGTGGACAGGCCTTCGATGTCGCGCAGAATGAACGTCGCCCGCAGCGTCTCCGGCAAGGCGGCGATGGCCTCGTCCATCACTCGCTGCAGCTCTTTGTTGAGCACGTGGCCTTCGGGGTTCCACTCCCAATCCACCAACTGGCGAGGCACTTCCGCTCCATCATCCAGCTCGACTGGCTCATCCATCGAGGTTATCTCAGGCTGGCGGCGACGAAGCCGCATCAGGCCAGCATTGGTGGCAATGCGGTACAGCCAGGTCCCCAGGCTTGACCTTTCTTCAAATCGCTGCACATGCTGGCAGGCGCTGATGAACGTCTCTTGTAGCACCTCCTCCGCCTCGTCTGGATCGCCTACCAGCTTTAGGGCGAGGCGATAGATGCGCGGCGAGAAAAGCTTGACCATGGTCGCACATGCGGCTCGATCGCCAGCTTTCAGCGCAGCCATTAGGGCTTTCTCATCGGTGGCGGGCGATTTCACTGCTGTCCTCCTGGGATGATGCGGCTTTTTTCGCTCAATATCGGCTGCGCTTGAACCGGTCGCCAGAGCGGATCAGGAACCAACGCCGACGAGCGGTGATACGCCCTGACTGGGCGATAGCTATCAGACGGTGGTGAAGGGCCTGCTCAGCTTTCTGCTGGCCGCTGTTACGCTGGACCACGTTTGCCCAGTAGGCGGGGTACGTCACCTGGAACCAGCGGGCCACGTCCACCGCCGTAAATGGTTGCTCGTAAGGCTGCTCAGCCAGGGCAGTTTCCAGGATTTCGTCGGTGAACACGCCCCCCTTAAACTCTGCCACCGTCAGCTCATCCGGCACCCCCGCTTCTTCTAGAGCGCTAACCGCCTGCCGAAGCGCTTCCAATTCCGGGGCATCTTCGGCCAGTTCCTTCTCTAATGCGCTGACCTGATTCTGCAAGTGGAGCGGCCGCTCGGCCGGGCTGTAAGCTTCCGCCTGCCCGCGCAGCACGTCCAGATTGCACCGTCGCGTCTCGACTCGTTCGGCCAGCGCCTGCATCTCTGCCCGCAGATCGCGCAGGGTCCGATGGCCAAAGCGGGTCCATACTTCTTCAGAAACGAGACGAGGGGGTAGTACCTCTATGCCTGCCCCTGGGGGCATAGGGGAAAGGATAGGAATCTGGGCTACACTTGGAGCCAGCGAGAAGAGGCGGCCATGCTCGGCGTTGAGGAAGAGCACCGGGGTAGCATAGGCTTGCTGGTCGGGCCATTGTGCTTCCAGTTCGGCCCGCGCCTCAGCCACGGCCGCGTCAATTTGCCCCGGCCGGCGTGGCTCCAGCAGGCTGCGGTACAGGGCGCGGGCAAACATGATAGCCGCCTCGTCCAGGATCTCATATTGCATGCCAATGACAGCAGGCACGCCAGCCTGGATGAGTGCCGGCCCCAGCCCCGCGAGCACTTCTCTCGGTGAAGTCTGCGCGCCATAACATGCACCTAGCATCACCAAGCGCACACTCTCCCCGCGCGCGCCCAGGAGTGTGCGCAGTTGGTCGGAACGCGCCCCGTACTCACCGCCGGCTGGTGAATTAAACATCAGCCAGCCGTAGGTTCCATCGAACTCGCCGTGGGTGACAAAGTGAAGCACGTGCGGCTGCCAGTTGCCCAGAAGATCGCTCAGATCAGCGAGGGTGACGCGGCCGGTCAGAGGGCGGAGCTCAGCGCGGCTCTCCAGCCGGGCCAAGACGTCCCGCACGATCTCGAGTTCCCGTAGCCAATTCAGGCCGGTCCCCTCTGGTGCGATGAAGAGCACGCGCAGCGGCAGGCTGAGCGCGATGGCCCGTTGGGGCGGGACCTGGCCCACACGCCCCACCACTCGCACCAACGGATGCTGCCCCCGGCAGGCGATGGAACAGTCGCGTCCTTCGTCGTAGAGGAGTTCCCATGGCAAAACGGCGATGGCAGGGGGGTCAATCGAGAGGCGGACGCGCACGCCCGGAACGCGCCCGGCTTCCAGATCAGCCTGAGCGATGGTCCATAGCCGGCTGACTTCGTCTCTGAACAGTGCCTGGTAAAGAGCCCATCCCACCTGGTGCAAAAACGGCGCACCCGGCTCGTCCAGAACCTTTGCCAACCGTGCCTGCCAGTCGGGCCAGGGCGGCGCAACAGGATCAAGAGCCAACCAGGAGGAGGCGCGGGGCTGCCCGGGGTAGAAAGCGCTGACAGGATAAGCTTTGGCTGTACGGCCGGAACCTTCAGTCAGAGCTTCCTGAATCACAATTTCAAAATCGGCGTACTCGTTCACGTCACCCCTCTCCT
>DAOUAJ010000313.1:0-10552 GCA_034433615.1 Anaerolineae bacterium
GATGGGCTCAAAAAGACGGATCAGGCGAGGAAAGTAGGGGAGTTGGTAGCCAGGCGTGCCCTGGCGGCAGGGATCACCACCGTCGTATTTGATCGCGGCGGTTACCCCTATCACGGTCGTGTCAAGGCGCTGGCTGAAGGCTCTCGTGCAGCCGGCTTGACCTTCTAACAAGTGGGGAGGATACATGCCACCCAGAAGAGATGGTGAGCGCGAGCAGAGAGAAGAAGAGCGCGAGGAATTGGACGAGCGCGTTGTCCATATCATCCGTACGGCCAAGGTGGTGCAAGGCGGCCGACGGTTCAACTTTCGCGCGGTGGTCGTTGTAGGAGACAATAATGGCAGCGTGGGCGTGGGCGTGGGGAAGGCCAACGAGGTACCCGATGCGATTCGCAAGGGGAGCGAGCGCGCCCGACGTGCCATGCACAAGATCCCCCTGGTGGGCAGCACGATCCCGCACCAGGTAGTGGCTGACTTCGGCGCTGCCAGAGTTATGCTCAAACCGGCCTCGCCCGGCACCGGTGTGATCGCGGGCGGTGGGGTGCGTGCCGTATTGGAGGCTGCCGGCATCAAGGATGTGCTGACCAAGTCCCTGGGCAGCGCCAACATCTTGAATGTGGTGATGGCCACCATGGCCGGGCTCGACCAACTAAAAGAGCCCGAGGTAGAGGCCCAGCGCCGTGGCCGGCCGGTTGAGAATCTGCTGCCATTCTGGAGACGGGAGAGGCGATGATGGCGGCAAAGCAGGGTGGACGTTTGCGCATCACGTGGGTTAAGAGTGCCATAGGTTATTCTCAACGCCAGAAGGCAACGGTGCGCGCTTTGGGCTTGCGTCGCTTGGGCGATTCTGTGATCCAGGACGACACTGCGGTCGTGCGTGGGATGATTAACAAGGTCCGGCACCTGGTACAAGTGGAAGAGGTCGAAGGGGAATGAAGCTACATGATTTGCGCCCGCCAGAGGGCGCGACAAAGAAACGCAAGCGGGTAGCACGCGGCAACTCCGGCAGGGGCGGAACCTACGCCGGCCGTGGCCGCAAAGGGCAGAATGCCCGTGCGGGTGGCCGCGTCCCTCCTTATTTTGAGGGTGGGCAATTGCCTCTGGTGCGACGTCTGCCTCATGTTCGCGGCTTCACCAACATCTGGAAAGTGTACTATGCTCCCGTCAATCTTGAGCGTCTGGCGGTGTTTGACGCGGGCACTGAGGTGACACCGGAGTTGATGGCCGCGGCCGGATTCATCAAGTCGGCCAGTCAGCCGGTGGTCATCCTGGGGCGGGGTGAGCTGGATCGGCCGCTCACGGTGCGGGCGCATCGCTTCTCGGCTGCCGCTCGTGAGAAGATCCTGGCTGCTGGCGGCACGGTGGAAGAGATTCCGCTCGCGGGATGAGGAGTGGAATCGAGGAGGACTTTCGATGCTTGAGGCCGTACGCAACGCTTTTCGTCTGCCTGATCTGCGCAGCAAGATCCTTTACACCTTTCTGATCATGGTGATCTACCGGTTGGCGGCTCACGTGCCTCTGCCCGGCGTAGATGCCGTGGCATTGCGGCAGCTCTTTGAGAGCAACCAATTGTTGGGCCTGCTGGACATGTTCTCCGGCGGCGCCATGGCCAACTTCTCTGTCATGGCGATGGGCGTTTATCCTTACATCACGGCCTCGATCATTATCCAGTTGTTGCTGCCCATTATCCCACAATTAGAAGAGCTTGCCAAGGAAGGGGAGCAGGGGCGGAACAAGATCAACCAATATACCACCTGGCTGACGGTGCCTCTGGCTGCCTTGCAGGCGTTCGGGCAGTCTACCATCCTACAGCGGCAAGGCATCCTGACCAACTTCGGCCTGACGACCCATCCGCTGGCAACAGTTTCTACGGTGATCGCGTTAACGGCGGGGACGATGTTCGCCATGTGGTTGGGTGAATTGATCACGGAGCAGGGCATTGGCAACGGGGTCTCAATCATCATCTTTGGTGGCATCGTGGCGGGTGTTCCTCAGCGAGTGGGACAGATCATCTTGAGCAATCCCATGGCCCTGGTCACCTTTGTGATCCTGACGGTCATCACCGTGGCTGGCATCGTGATGGTTCAGGAAGGGCAACGCCGTATTCCGGTGCAGTACGGCAAGCGGGTGCGAACGATGCGTGGCAACCGTCTGATGATGGTGGGCGGGCAGAGCACGCACATCCCGCTGCGGGTGAACTCAGCGGGCATGATCCCGCTGATCTTCGCTCAGAGCATTATGATCTTCCCGGGCACCATCGCCAGTTACTTCCAATATGCGTCCAGCGAGTGGGTGGCGCAGATCGCCAGAGGGATCACCAATTTCTTCAGCCCCCAGACCAGCGCGTGGTATTGGATTATGTACTTCTTCCTGGTGATCGGCTTCACCTACTTCTACACGGACGTCATCTTCCGCCAGCAGAACCTGGCGGAGACGTTGCAGCGTCAGGGGGGCTTTGTCCCGGGTATCAGGCCAGGTAAACGTACCGAGGAGTATTTGAACGGTGTGCTCTCCCGCATCACGTTGGTGGGAGCTGTGTTTCTGGGGGTGGTGGCAATTTTGCCCTGGATCGCTCGAGACATCACGGAGACACAAACGCTGTTGATCACCAGCACCGGGTTGCTGATCGTCGTGGGCGTGGTGTTGGATACGATGAAGCAACTGGAGGCACAGCTCTTGATGCGCCACTACGAAGGGTTCATCCGATAACGGGGCACGGCTCATCACCGAAGAGGAGCGGGCGTGGCAGGTACGACGGGGCCTCTTTACATCGTCTTGTTAGGAGCGCCGGGGGCTGGTAAGGGAACACAGGCCCGTTTACTGAGCGAGGCGTTAGGGGTTGCCCACATCGCCTCGGGGGATCTGTTCCGAGAGCATCTGGACCATCGGACGAAGCTGGGGCTGCTGGCCAAAGGATACATGGACTGTGGGGAGTTAGTGCCAGATGACGTCACCATCCGTATGGTGATGGAGCGGCTGGAGCGCGCGGACTGCGTGAAGGGGGCCATCCTGGACGGGTTTCCGCGGACCGTTCCGCAGGCCAGGGCTCTGGATCAGGCGTTGGCGGCGAAGAGGCATCAGGTCAGTGTGGTTCCCTACATCAAAGTAGGAGAGGAAGCGCTGGTTGCCCGCCTGTCCGGGCGCTGGATTTGCCGGCAATGTCAAGCCACTTATCATACCTTGTTCAGCCCGCCCCGACGGCCGGGTATCTGCGACGCCTGTGGTGGAGAGTTGTATCAGCGTAGCGACGATACGGCGGAGACGGTGCGTCGTCGCCTGCGGGTCTATTTCGAGCAGACGTTGCCTCTCATAGATTATTATCGGGCACGTCAGGTGCTGGTGGAGATTGACGGAGAGCAGGAGATCGGGAAGGTCTATGACGGGTTGCTGGCGGCAGTGCAACAGCATGGTAGCCATCAACAGGTGGTGTGAAGGAAGGCATAGGTGATCAGGAGCGGATTAGGAAAGCGCCGCCCACCGATCCACCTGAAGACGCCGGAAGAGATTGCACTCATGCGCGAGGCTGGGCGCATCGTCGCTGAGGTCCATGAGTTGATGCGAAAGATGGTGCGGCCAGGGGTGAGCACAGCCGAATTGGATGCTGTGGCCCAGGATTGGATCCGGCGTCGTAATGCGATCCCATCTTTTAAGGGGTACCCGTATACAGGGAAGAACGACTTTCCGGCCTCTATCTGTACTTCCATAAACGAAGAGTTAGTTCACGGCATTCCCAGTCGCGAGCGCATCTTGCGTGAAGGCGACATCATCAGCATTGACGTAGGCGCTATATATAAGGGGTATCAGGGTGACTCTGCCTGGACCTACGCGGTCGGGCGGATCAGTGAGGAGGCGCAGCGCCTGTTGGCGACGACCGAAGGCGCTCTATATGCAGGTATTGCTGCCGCTCGAGCTGGCAGGCAAGTGCGAGACATTTCGGCGGCGATACAGCGCTATGTGGAGGAGCGGGGATTCAATGTGGTGCGGGAGTATACCGGACACGGCATCGGCCGCGCCATGCATGAACCGCCTAATGTCCTGAATTACGTGGGAGACAAGTACCCGGACGGTCGCCTGCCCCTGCGACCAGGGCTGACGTTGGCGCTGGAGCCCATGGTTAACGCCGGAACGCGGGAGACACGGCTTCTGGCCGATGGATGGACTGTGGTGACGGCTGATGGCCGTTTGTCTGCTCATTTTGAGCACACGCTGGTTGTGACGACTGGAGAGCCGGAGATTCTCACCCGCCTGTAGGGTGGGGCCGGCACGAGTTCATGGTGGGAGGGTAGACGATGAAAGTGAGCCCGTCTGTCAGGCGACGTTGTGAAAAGTGCAAAATCATCAAGCGCCGGGGGGTGATTCGTGTGATCTGCACCAACCCCAAGCACAAGCAAAGACAGGGATAGTGTATAGAGGATGTTGGGGGAGACCCCGACGCGTCAAGATGTTGAGAGCTCGATAGGAGGAAATGATGGCACGTATAGCTGGTGTAGATCTACCGCGTGACAAACGGGTCGAGATCGCCCTGACCTACATTTACGGTATCGGCCGTTCGACCAGCGGTGAGATCTTGCAGCATACGGGGGTGAATCCCAATACTCGTGTGAAAGATTTGAGCGAGGGGGAGATCGCCCGGCTGCGTGAGTTTATAGATCGCAACTACCGTGTAGAAGGTGACCTGCGTCGTGAAGTCACGATGAATATTAAGCGGCTGACGGAGATCGGCTGCTATCGTGGCATACGGCATCGTCGCAATTTGCCGGTGCGCGGGCAGCGCACACGCACCAACGCGCGCACCAAGCGCGGTGCACGGCGCACGGTTCCGGGCAAGAAGCGGTCACGGGCCAAGAAGTAAGTAATACGTAAAACGTAATACGTAGGGGTCTTCTCACGTATCACGTTTTACGCTATGATTGTTCAGGAGGGATGATGGCGAAAGCAACCAGGCGGGCAGGACGGCGGGCTGGAGCTCGCCGTGAGCGTCGGATGGTGCCCATCGGCCAGGTGCACATTCAGTCTACGTTCAACAACACGATCATCACGGTCACGGATCTGCAAGGAGGGGTGTTGACGTGGGCCAGCGCTGGCTCTGCCGGGTTCAAAGGTTCGCGCAAGAGCACCCCCTACGCTGCCCAGATGGCGACCACCCAGGCCGCGCGGGCGGCTATGGACATTGGTGTGCGCGAGGTGGACGTGTTTGTGAAAGGGCCGGGGCCAGGACGTGAGGCGGCGATCCGGTCACTGCAAGCGTCCGGTTTGCGGGTGCGCTCTATCACCGATCTTACCCCTATCCCGCACAATGGCTGCCGGCCGCCCAAGAAGCGGCGCGTCTAACGATTTTCGATTGACGATTTTCGATTTTGGATTTCGGATTTGGAGGAGGCCTGCAATCCAAAATCTAAAATCCGTATGAGGGGGAGGAAGGTTGCCAAGCCGTAAACCCCTCACTGATTATAGAATGGGAGGTTTCTCTTGGCACGTCATGTGGATCCAGTATGCAAACTCTGCCGCCGTGAGGGGCAGAAACTCTTTCTAAAAGGTAATCGCTGCTTCTCGCCCAAGTGTGCAATTGAACGGCGTAGTTACCCGCCGGGCATGCATGGCAGCCGGGCCCAGTTCCGGCGCAAAGAATCAGATTATGGGCTGCAGTTGCGTGAGAAGCAGAGGGCTAAACGTATCTACGGGGTGTTGGAACGCCAGTTCCGTCGCTACTTTCAAGAAGCATTACGTAGCAAGGGGCTGACAGGCGTAACCTTGTTGATCATGTTGGAGCGTCGCCTGGATAACGTAGTGTTTCGGCTAGGCTTGGCTGACTCGCGAGCTCAGGCACGTCAGTTAGTGCGCCATGGCCATTTCCTGGTGAACGGCAAGAAGACGAACATTCCTTCTTTCTTGGTGAAGCCTGGGGATGTGGTCAGCGTGCAGGAGCGGAGCCGGAGGACTGTCTATTTTAAGGACATCATAGAGCGTTTGGGTGAACGGATGGTGCCAGAGTGGTTAAGTTTTGATGTGGAGACGCTGACGGCTCGGGTTACGGCCCTTCCCACCCGCGAGCAGATAGATGTCTCCTTAAAGGAACAATTGATTGTTGAGTACTACAGCCGCTAACACGGGTTGGATGCCAGCTCGCGCTACTGGGTTTTGGCCCTGCAGGCGTGTTGAGCGTTGGCATACTCTGTTTCGTGTAATGGAGGAGGTCGGTCCTCTTGTTTAATCAAGTACTGCCCAAAATTGAGAGTGAGGCCAGCTCCCAAAACTATGGCCGCTTTGTCATCGGCCCCCTAGAGAGTGGGTACGGCGTCACCCTGGGCAATGCCCTCCGCCGGGTACTCCTCTCGTCTTTGCCGGGGGCGGCTGTGACGTCCATTCGCATCAGCGATGTGCATCATGAGTTCTCGCCAATTCCTAATGTGCGCGAGGATACCACAGCACTGCTTCTCAACGTCAAGCAGATTCGGTTGAAGTGTCACGGAGATGAGCCGGTTCGTCTCTACGTGGAAGTTCACAGCGAAGGGCCGGTGACGGCGGGTGATATCCAGTGCCCTGCTGAGGTCGAGATCGTGAATCCTGATCTTTACCTGTTCACTGTGGACTCAGCAGACACTGGATTTGAGATGGAATTGACAGTGCAGCGAGGCAAAGGGTATTCACCGGCTGAGGAACGCGGCAAGTTGCCCCTGGGTGAGATCCCAGTAGATGCCATCTTCAGTCCTGTGCGGAAGGTCAACTATACTGTTGAACGCGCGCGCGTGGGCCAGCAAACAGATTTTGATCGGTTGGTATTGGAAGTGTGGACGGACGGAACGATAGCGCCCCGGACTGCTGTGAGCGAAAGCGCTAAGATCCTGGTTCGGCTCTTGCAATTGGTAGCTGGTGTGGAGGGGATAGCGGCGGAACCTCTGGCAGAAGAAGTAGAAGGCATTCCCAGTCGTATCTATGATGTGCCTATCGAGGAGCTGGAGTTAACTGTACGCGCTTACAACTGTCTGAAGCGCGCCGGCATCGCGCGAGTGGGCGAGATCCTGGAGAAGCTGGAGCAAGGCGAGGGTGAGATCCTGGCGATTCGCAACTTCGGGCGCAAATCGTTGGATGAGCTGCTGACCAAGCTGGAAGAGAAAGGTTTCCTCTCGGCCATTAGTTACCGGCCGGGGGAACGTTCGTCTGGCAGGGATGAAGAAAGAGATGCCGAGGCCTCTGAAGACGAGGAAGAGTTCCAGGACGACGAAGTGCCTGTACAGACACAGGAGCCAGGGACAATTTGAGGTGGATGAACAATGCGACATCGAGTAGCGGGTTATAGATTGGGGCGCGCGAGTGGACCGCGCCGGGCGTTGTTCCGTAACCTGATGACAGAGCTATTTCGTCATGGCCGCATCCAAACAACAGAGGCCAAGGCGCTGGCTATTCGCGCGGAGGCAGAAAAGCTGATCACCAAGGCCAAGCGTGGGCGGGCACCAGGGGGCAACTACGTGCATGCACGTCGTTTGACTGAGGCAGCATTGAACGATTCGGCTGTAGCTCATAAGTTGTTTGAAGAGTGGGCACCCCGTTACGAGCACCGGCCGGGTGGCTATACCCGTATCGTCAAGCTAGGCCCGCGTAAAGGTGATGGGGCGGAGATGGTGGTGCTGGAGCTGGTAGAGGAGTGATACCTGCCCGGCCAAACAAGCTATGGGTGAAGCCGATCTCGATAGCGGGTTGTACCTTCGGGCCTTGGTCGAATACGATGGCACTGACTTCTCCGGCTTTCAATGGCAGGCGGCAGGCCGCACAGTCCAGAGGGAGCTGGAGCGGGCTCTGGAGGCGGTTACCCAAGAACAGTCCCGCATCGTTGGGGCGGGACGCACGGACGCAGGCGTGCACGCGGTGGGACAGGTGGTTGCCTTTCATACAGGCTGGCGTCATCCGATCGCCACACTGGAGCGAGCGTGGAATGCTCTGTTGCCCGAAGATGTAGCCGTATGGAGGTTAGAACCTGCACCTGCAGGATTTCATCCTCGTTTCAGTGCCCGCAGCCGCCGATACCGTTACACGATCTGGAACGGATCGCGCGGTTCGCCTCTGCATCGCCGCTACGCGTGGGTATGCCCTGGTCCTTTGGACGAAGCGTTAATGAACCAGGCGGCGCAGGTTCTGGTGGGTGAGCATGACTTCGCCGCCTTTGGGCAGCCGCCGCAGGGCGAGAACAGCGTCCGTCATGTGTTTCAGGCGGTCTGGACACGCTGTGGTGATGTGTTGTGGTTCGACATTGAGGGAAATGCCTTCCTCAAGCATATGGTGCGTTACCTGGTCGGCGCGCTGGTGCGTGTGGGGCGGGGCGAGGCATCACCGGAGTGGTTGGCAGAGGTGTTGGAAAGCCGGGATCGTGCCCGTTGTGCGCCACCGGCGCCGCCATGCGGCCTGTGTTTGATGGAAGTGGTTTATTAACCTGGAGGCGGTGTGACCGCCAGGGAGTGGGATAGCGTGAGGACTTATACTGCCAAGCCTGATGAGATTCAGCGTGAATGGTACGTGGTGGATGCCACAGACAAGACGTTGGGGCGGCTGGCGAGCGAAATCGCCAGGATTTTGCGAGGAAAGCACAAGCCTATTTATACGCCCCATGTGGACTGCGGTGACTTTGTCATCGTCGTCAACGCGGATAAGGTGCGCGTGACGGGGCGCAAACTGGATCAGAAGATGTATTATCGCCATTCTGGCTATCCGGGGGGGCTGACCAGCATTTCCTTACGCGATCAGCTCGACCGGCATCCAGAGCGGGTGATTCAGGCCGCAGTGCGTGGTATGTTGCCTAAGAATCGTTTGGGGCGGCGTATGATCAAGAAGATGAAAGTTTACGCATCACCTGATCATCCGCATCACGCCCAGCAGCCCAAGCCATTGGAATTGTGATTAGCCGTGAGGGAGAACGAATCGTATGTCAGCCAGGTATGTCGAGGCAATTGGCCGCCGCAAGACGGCTAGTGCGCGAGTGCGCTTGTATCCGGGTACCGGAACGATTGTGGTCAATGATAGACCATTAGAGGAATACTTCCCCTGGCCGTTCCTGACGCACCGGATGTTGGAGCCGTTGCGGATAGCAGGAGTTGAGGGGCGGTTCAATGTGATCGTCCAGGTTAAAGGAGGCGGGACCAGCGGACAGGCTGATGCGGTGCGGCTGGGCATCGTGCGGGCACTGGTCGAGGCAGACGAAAACCTGCGTCCTGTTTTGCGCAGCAAAGGGCTTCTGACCCGCGACGCGCGCGCGAAAGAACGCAAGAAGCCCGGCTTCAAACGAGCTCGCAAGGCGCCGCAGTACACCAAGCGCTAACCAGGTGGCCGCATGGGGATGTTTCGGGTTGGGGTGCTCACCATCAGTGATCGCGCGGCGCGGGGCGTGGTCCAGGATCAGAGCGGCCCGCTCATCTCGCGATGGGTGCGAGAACGGTTGCAGGCCCTGGTCCTCGAAGAGCGGGTGATCCCGGACGAGCGGTATCTCATCGAGGAGGTGCTGCGCCGGTGGGCAGATGAGGAGGAGCTGGACCTGATCCTGACCACAGGGGGGACGGGCTTCGCCCCCCGGGATGTGACGCCTGAGGCCACGCGGGCGGTGATCGAAAAGGAAGCCCCTGGCGTTGCTGAGGTGATGCGGGCCGAAAGTCTGAAGATCACTCCTCATGCCATGTTAAGCCGGGGCGTGGCGGGCATTCGGGGGCGCACCCTCATCGTCAACCTGCCTGGCAGCCCCAAAGCGGTGCAGCAGAACCTAGAGGTGATCCTGCCGGCGTTGCCACACGGCCTGGCTCTCTTGCAGGAGGTGACGGGGGAGGATCAGCGGCACGAGCCTTCTGGACGGTCGGAAGAGACCCTTTCACGGGTTGAGGATTTTCAGACCCGGTTAGAGCAGCGGCAGGGGGATCAGGGGTCCGAACCTGAGCGTTGATAACTGAAGACACAGAATGCATTGGGAGACAGCAACGGCGCTGTCTCCCCTGCGTTTAGGCTCATGTGCTCCAGTTTCCAAGTATTTTCAAGTGGTATCCTGGAGAGCAGCCAGCCACTGTTTACGGTGGTCGGTGTAGTCGAGGAAGATGGCCTCACGCAGCCTTCGGGCCGAGGCCCTCAGGCCGAGGGCTTGCCGACCGTCAGTTTCTTGCCCATTACAGCTCGCTGCCGCAGGAGTTGCATCACCTCTTCCAAGAAGCGACGGCCACCAGAATGGCCTGCCAGGCCACCGCAGCCAGGGCTTGCCAGCCTGTCCCTTCGGCAGACTCAGGGCAAGCTCTGGCGTCAGGCCAGGGATCACCGATTCTTCCAGCAGGTTCTGGCTGAAAAAGCGGGGGTGCGCACTGGAACACAACTTCCGAGCCAGCGGCAACACCGCTCGCCCCTTCAACAGCAGGCCGGCCCAGATGTCCAGGTAGCCGGGGCAGACCCCCTCTCGCTTCTGCCCCTTCTTGTCCTTGAAAGAGACCTTAACCTGGCCGATGTATTGCATCTGGCGTCTCTTCTTCCCCCGTCGGCTCCGTTTGGCGTAGGGGGTGGGGTCCACGATGACGATATACTTCCCTCGATAGGT
>DAOUAJ010000314.1:0-13294 GCA_034433615.1 Anaerolineae bacterium
TACTAAGCCTGCATTCGACAGTTGCTTCCGGTTTTGGGCAGCACAAAGCTGCCCTCAACTCGGTGGCGTTTTGTACGTTAACAATCGAGCCACTATCGCCACTCGTTGGGAGTGCGAGGGCCAATATGGGACACGGCTGATGCCAAGGAGCTCCAGCCGGCCAACGCAAATGTCCAGAGCACGGCTCCGGGTTGCTCATTCGCGGTGGCACGGTGAGCCGCCGGCACCTGATGGGGCTCATCGAGGTCAACCGCCGACCCCGCCCTGATCCTTCGACTGCTGACAACGCACGGCGTTGTCCCCAGATCAAGGCTTGGCCGGCGGGGTGATGAGCCGCCTCGGGCGGGCATCAGCGCTCCAGGGGGCAAAGCCCCGCATAGCGCTCCGGAGTAGGCCAACCCAGAGCCTGCATGACTTCGGCCTGGAAAGGGCTCATCTCGGCTGCCTGGCGCTGGCGACGGCCGTCGCGCCAGAAGACGTCTATGGCCTGCAAGGGGGCAAGGCCCCGGAAAAGGCGCCGGCCACTCCATGGCAATCCCCGCTGCCGACAGGTGCGCTCCAGAATGGCCCACACCAGCAGAGCCAGCAGGGTGATGAACACCAGGCCCTCGATGCGGCGATCGGTGCGCACCAAGAGGGGATGGACCACCAGCGGCCCTTTGACGTCACGGAAGCGTTTCTCCACCCCGTCCTGCCCCTTGAACAGGGTCAAGGCCTGGTTGGCATCCAGGTGTGCGGCATTGGTGGCAATTAGATAACGGCCATCCAGCGCCTGGGCCTGCGCTAAGCGGGGCCGGTTGATGCGGAAGGTAAGCTGCAACGCCTCATCGTTGCCCGTGAGCGCTACGTCCACCAGCCGCTGAGCCGGGTTGCCCTCCCGCACTTTGCGCAGACGCTGTTCTACATAGGTGCGCCGCTTATAGCGCCGAGTGTTGAGCTTCTTCTGGATAGAAGCCAGATCGTTCAGCAGCCGCTTCAGGTAGGTTTTGCGCTTCTGCTCGTCCAGCCGCTGCTTGCCCGCACTCCAGACCACCAACACCCGGTCGGTGACCCGTTCTCCCGCCTGTTCAACGGTAAAGGGCCGCCACACGCCCTGATAGGGCACGAAGTCTGGATCGTCGGCCTTGACCCGCTGGGGGCGATAGGCCAGGGGATGCGCCGCCAATTCCTCCATCGAGACGCTGCGCATGACCGTCTCGCCAGCCAACCCGTCCGCCAGCGGCCCCAGATAGAACAAGCCGTGGCGATGACAGGCCAGCACTGCTTCTGGAGTGATCATCTTGCAGTCGCTGACCAGGATGGGACGCAGATGCCGCTCAGCCAATTCTGGCCGGGCCAGAAAGCGCAACAGGGCCCGCAAATGAGGCCGGGGACGGGTGATGTCGGCTGTGTTGCCCGGCAACACCTGGTACAGGACCGGCACGTAGCCATCGTGGCTGACGTCTACCTCCAGGTTCACCTGCTTGGTGTCCGGCCGATGGTCCCGGCTATAGCCGTAAGCCGTCAATTCGCTGTCGCTGTAGGCCCCTTCAAGGTAGATCGAGGTGATGTCCCAGTGGAGGACATTCAGATCCAGGTCGTAGACCTGAATGGCCCGACTGGCCAGGCTGGCCCAGAGCTCGCCCAGGTAGGGATGGAGCCGGTCGAGGGCCCGGCCCAGGCGGTTGTCGTAAGCCTGCTCGGGGGCGATGCCCAGCACTTCGGGTAGGACGGTCTCGGCCAGCCATTCTTGGACCTGGTAGAGGGGCTGGGGAGCCAGGAGGCGGTTGAGGGTCAGCAGGATGACGATGCGCCCCAGGTCAATCTCTGCCTGGCTGGGCGCCAGGGCGTTAGTGGTCTGGCGCACCTGGAGGTCGGTCAAGACGGGAAAGATCAGGGGCAAGGCGCCCATCTGACGCGGACGCACGGCTGTGATGGCCTGACCCGGTTGCTCGGCTTGGGATGTATCCATGACTCTGCCTCCTTCCGTCGTGCTTGAGGCAGACTATACACCCGGTGGCTCGATTGTTAAAGTGCGGCTACCTCAAACATCTGTTCTATGTCGAAAGCAGGCTTAGCCCACCCAACCGTAGTGCGAACACGTCCGCTTCGGGCAAAGGTGCCAGTCCGTGTTCACACTGCGCGGACGCCCAGCCTTCTTCTTCACTGTGCTCAAATATGCCGACGAATTGACGCCCTGGTCAAGAAAGCGGGTATTGCGGGCGCCGACTGCTACAGTTGGTCACCGCCGCGACGGCAACACGGGCGTGGGGGTGGGCGGCACTTTATCGGCCGACCAGTAGCGCTCGATGGTTAAGGCGGCCTTCTGCTCGCTCAGCCACTTCTGGTACGCTTCTGCTCGTCGCTGCTCCAGCACAAATGGCTCGATGGGACGGGCCGGATCTTTCTCCAGCACCTGAATGATGTGGTAGCCATAGGACGTCTTCACCGGGTCGCTGAACGCGTCAGGTTCCAGAGAAAAGGCCATCGCCTCGAATTCCGGCACCATCTGGCCTCGTCCGAACCAGCCCAGGTCACCACCGTCGTTCTTGCTCCCCGGATCGTCTGAGTATTCCTGGGCCAGCCTGGCGAAGTCCTCGCCTGCTCGCAACCGCCTCACCACTTCTAATGCCTGTGCTTGAGCCTCTTCCTCTGTACGTGGCTCCAACGTCGGCATGGGCACAGGCGTCGGCCCCTGGAAATCGGCTGGTAATGGCGTAGGCGTGGGCGCGGGGGTGCGCACAGCGATCAGGATATGCCGGGCATGAACCTGCTCCTCGGTGGTGGGTACTTCTTTGGCCACGTCCTCCCGCAGTTTCTTCTCAAACAGTTGCACTTCGATCAGCCGACGGTACTCGTCCAGAGACATGCCCGCGATCTGAGCCAGGGTTGTCTCCAGCCCCTTCAGCCCTTGCTGATACTCTTCGTCGGTCAGGATGTGCACAGTGGGTGTTGGTTGCGGCGTGGGCGTGGGGGTCGTACTCTGTGCAGCCCCCTCAGGCTTGGGTGTTGGTGTAGGTGTGGGCGTCCAGGCCATGGCCGTGGCCGTCGCTTCAATGCGAGCCTGAGCAGTAGCTGTAGCGTCAGATTCTGTCAAGGCGCCTCGGCTGCTCGCCACCTGAGCGCGTAACTCGGCCTCTACCTCCTCTGATGAAGCGACGATTCCCCGCTGCATGGCAGCTTGCCGAATGACCTCTTCATCCACCATCCGATCCAGAACCTGAAGGCTCAAACTCTCCTGGTTGGCGAGCAACGCTTCAAGCTGGTTGATCTGACTGGTGAAGAGGGACTCTCCCTTGTTGGAGGCAAATTGCGCATCCAGGCGGCGATACTGTTCGAGCTGATTCTCCAGGTTGCTGCGCTGCAACCGCACCCGCTGCCAGAAATCGCGAGTGCGAATCGAGACGGCTCCAACTTTGGCGATGGCGGAGTTCGGTCTGAGGACGAACTGATCCACTAATCCCACCCCGAGCACCAATGCCACCAGGGCGATCACCGCGGCGGTGAAAATGATGACCTGCTGTGATTGCTGACGTTGACGTCGGCTGATCGCGGCCTGCTTACGCGTTGGTTCGGCCGGTTGCTTGTCACGCCGCTTAGCCATAAAGCCCGACTCCTCACTGGTCCAGATGACACCAAAGATGACCGGCACTTGTCACGAGCAAAAGTGCCGGTCACCTGATCGGAAGTCTGATGAGTTTCTGAAGTCTCGTTGTAGTGCTAACCGCGGTTCTGGCTCGCCAGACGCACTTGCTCACCGGTGAAGGGGAGTAAGGCCAGGTGACGGGCTCGCTTCACCGCGATCCCCATGCTGCGCTGATGCTTGGAACACAGTCCGGTCTTGCGACGTGGGCGAATTTGTCCCCGTTCTGTGATGTAACGACGGAGGACGTCCACTTTTTTGTAGTCAATGTACGTGATGTGCTCAGCACAGAAGGCGCAAACTCGCGGTCGCCGCCCAAAGCGACGCCCGGCAGCGCCACGACCGCCCTTGGGTTGGGGCGCTGCTGGTTCCGCCTCTTCGTACTCTTCTTCTTCGGAATCTTCCACGAATTCTTCGCGCTCCTCAAACTCGGCCAACGTTAGCCTCCTTAAAAGCTGCGGGGCACTATGCTTACGATCAGAAGCCTGGTCCCTCTGCGTCTATGCTATCAAACGCCGTATCCGGCGCCCGATTATCCAGCATAATCATCTCATTAGCCACCAGCTCTGTGCGATAATGCTTTTGCCCCTGTTCATCGTCCCAGCAACGGGTCTGCAAATGTCCCTCGACATAAACCTTGGATCCCTTACGCAAATACTGGCTACAGATCTCCGCCAGGTTCCCCCAGGCGACCACATTGAACCACTCCGTGGCGTCTTTTCGCTCACCATCCGCGGTGACCCAACTTCGACTGGTGGCTACGCTGAATGAGGTAACCGGCTTTCCACTAGGCGTATATCGCATTTCAGGATCTCGCCCCAAGTTGCCAATAATGATAACCTTATTCAATCCTCGGGTCATGTCCATCGCTCCGTTCTGTGCCGGGCCACCGTCAGCGTGACGGCCCCACGCAATGCTGTTTAGCTATACTCCAGGGCGAACAATGAGGTGGCGCATGACATCTTCGCTCAGTCTGAGATTGCGTTCTAGATCCAGAACGCGCTCCGGGGCCATGCGCAATCGCTGGATCACATAGTAACCTTCCCACTGGCTTTTGATCGGGTAAGCCAGACGGCGGCGCCCCCACGATTCAGTCTCAATGATCTCGCCTCCGCTGGCAGTAACCCAACCGGTTATCCTTTGAATAGCAGACGTAATACCTTCATCATCGAGTTGGGGATGCAGGATAAAGACCATCTCGTAGTCTTTCACGCTCGCTGACTGCCTCCTTTCTCTGGGATATGCCCCTGGTCAAGTCCACTGGAGGGAGCGGGCAACCAAGGGCAGAAAGAACGCGGGCCAGGCTACGTCGTCAAGCCGCTTGATGAGCCAGAGCCCCCGCCGCGAGTAAAAACAATATAGCATAAAGTGAGCCGAGGAGCAAATCTGGCCCGGGAGCGTCACACCTTGGGGACATCCCCTGGCCCGTGTATCGGCCCATTATGGGCAATCGTAGTGGCGACTTTAGTCGCTTTTGCGGCACCCCGAACGACTAAAGTCGTTACTACGGGTCCCCAATACGATACGCTCACCCACCCCTGTCCGCTGGTGTGCTACCAGGGAGAGGTTTGGGAGGGGTTCCCCCCTCCAAAGAACTCTTTCTTCAGCCTTTTACCTGCTCCTGCTTCGCCTGGGGGTACCATCAGGGGCAGAGAAAGGGCAGGTAGAAAGCGAAAAGAAGGGGTTCCGTGGAGGGGGAACCCTCCACACCTCCCCGGTTGCTCCCTTTTGGTTGTGGCCGGAGGCCGCGCTATGCTATAATGGGCTTCATTGAACAGTACCTGTGAGGAAATTGATGAGCGTAGTGGCGTTGATAGAGGGAAGAAACCGTTACGAGACCGTACGGGCGGCGCTGGACGCGCTGGGGCCGGTCAACCTGCGCGACCGACGGCAGGTTTTGATCAAACCGAACCTGGTCTCGGTCACCCGGCAACTGGCCTCCACCCACGTGGACGCGCTGCGGGCGACGCTGGACTGGCTGCGCGAGCGCTACGAC
The DNA here is from genome assembly GCA_034433615.1 of Anaerolineae bacterium. Classification (GTDB taxonomy): domain Bacteria; phylum Chloroflexota; class Anaerolineae; order DUEN01; family DUEN01; genus DAOUAJ01. The sequence continues at coordinate 5,619 of DAOUAJ010000314.1, forward strand.
GGCCCCATCACGATCGGTGAGGGATCGGCGCTGGCATCCAGTTTCGAGGGGTACCGCAACTTCGGCTATGAATCGCTGGCCGCGACGTACGACGTGCGCTTCGTAGACCTGAACGCGGACAAGCGCACCGTTCCGGTGCAAACGTTCGATCATCGGCTGCAGCCTCAGACGCTGGAGCTATCGGCCATGGCCGCCGAGTCCGACTTCCTGATCTCTGTGGGGCCGCCGAAGACCCACGATTTCGTCATCATCACGGCCGCGATCAAAAACGTCGTCATGGGCACACTGATCTCCCGGTCGGCGTTGCATGCGCACGAGGAGCCCACGGTCAGGTTGGGGAAGCTTTACGCCGCCGCGCCCGCCTGGCTGAAGCGGCTGCCCACCGTGGACGGGGCGCGATTCGCCTACATGCGCCAGAATGCCAGCCACAAGGCGCGCATCCATCAGACTTACCCGCTCATGCACCTGAACATCTTTTTGGTCGCCCGCGTGGTGCGCGCCCATCTGGCCGTGATTGACGCCTGGGAGGCGATGGAGGGCGAGGGGCCCTCGTTGGGCGATCCGGTGCCTCTGCACGCGGCCATCGCCAGCCTCGACACCGTAGCGGCCGATGCTGTGGCCGCCCGACTCATGGGCTTCGAGCCTCTGGAGATCGGCTACCTGTGGTACGCGCATCAGGCCGGCCTGGGCCAGGGGGACCTCGGCCAGATGCAGTGGGTGGGAAACGGCGACCTGGAGAGGCTGGCGCGCCGTTTCCGGCCTCATAGCACCTATCCGCTGCAACGCCGCTGGCGTGATCCGAGGGTGGAGGCGCTGTTTGAGCGCGTCACGAACCAGTTTTCCAGTTTGAAACAGTATAAAGGGGGCTCTCGGCATGGATGAATCTCCGGCAGCCAGCGTTGCCCTCACCGCCGCCGACGTCGCTGGCCGAAAATTGTTGATCACGCTATACACGGCCGCCGTTTTCCTGTATTGGATGGCGCTCTATCTGTATGTGCCGACGTTACCCGTGTACGCTCAGAGCAAAGCTGACGACCTGGCGCTGGTAGGCGTGGTCCTCTCGATGTACGGCTTGTGGCAGGCGGTCATCCGATTGCCCTTGGGAATCGCCGCCGACTGGCTGGGATGGCGCAAGCCGTTCATCATCGCCGGCTTCGCCCTGGCCGGGCTGGGGGCCTGGATCATGGGCATGGCTGACAAGGTGGACGGGCTGATCGTTGGCCGGGCTATCACCGGGCTGGCAGCCGGCACCTGGGTGCCCCTGATCGTGACCTTCAGCAGCCTGTTCCCTCCAGAGGAAGCGGTGCGGGCCAGCGCGTTGCTCACCATGATCGGCTCCGTGGGACGCATGTTGGCTACGAGCGTGACCGGCTCCCTCAATGAGATGGGCGGTTACCCGCTGGCCTTCTTCCTGGCGACGGTTGCCGCCGCGCTCGCCATCGTGATCATGCTCCCCGCGCGGGAGAAGCGCCGCCCACCCAAGCAGCCCTCGGTGGTGGACACTGGCCGTCTGATCACGCGGCGCGATGTGCTGCTCCCTTCGCTGCTCAGCGCCGTGAGCCAGTATGTCACCTGGGCCACCACCTTTGGCTTCCTACCTATCCTGGCCAAGCAACTGGGGGCCACCAACGTCACGCAAAGCATCCTGGTGACGATGAACATCGCCGTCGTCACGCTGGGTAACCTGATGGCGACGACCCTCATCCGCTACATGGGTGCCCAGCGACTGGTGTACCTCAGTTTCTGGCTGATCGCCATTGGAACGGGCGGAGCAGCCCTGGCTCCCTCGTTGCCGATCGTTTTCCTCGCCCAGTTCTGCATCGGGCTATCTCAGGGCATTGGCTATCCGGTGTTGATGGGCATGAGCATCCAGAATGTGGCCGATGCCGAACGTACGACGGCGATGGGGCTGCATCAATCCGTGTACGCTATCGGCATGTTCACCGGCCCCTGGCTGAGCGGCATCCTGGCGGACGCAATGGGCATCCAGCCCATGTTCGGAGTGACGGCGTTTGCCTGCCTGGCCTTGGGGCTATTGGGGACGCGCTGGCTCAAACGGTAGAGGTTGGGATCTGACAAAAGGTCACTCTGTGCTAAAATGTGTGGTGGTTGACCACTTGCTCCTACTGAGATGAATCCATTGCCGTCACAGCCGGATCAGGGAGAAAAGGCCATGAAAGATACAACGATAGAAACAACAAAGGCAACGAAAACCGAAAGTATGGCTGCAGCCGAGCCCATTCGCCCCTCTAACTTTATTCGAGATATTATTGAGGAGGATCTGAGGACGAACAAATGGGGCGGCCGGGTGCACACGCGGTTTCCGCCGGAGCCGAACGGCTACCTGCACATCGGACATGCCAAATCCATCTGCCTCAACTTCGGCCTGGCCCAGGAATACGGCGGCAAGTGCAATCTGCGATTCGACGACACGAACCCAACCAAAGAAGAAGCCGAATACGTTGAATCCATGATAGAAGATATACGTTGGCTGGGGTTCGATTGGGAGGATCGTCTGTTTTATGCGTCTGACTACTTCGATCAACTTTATGAATGGGCCGTGCAGTTGATCAAAGCTGGCAAAGCCTATGTCTGCGACCTGAGTCCGGAGGAGATCAAGGAGTACCGGGGCACCTTGACGGAGCCGGGTAGAGAGAGCCCCTATCGAAACCGCTCCGTCGAGGAGAATCTGAACCTGTTCGAGCGGATGCGGGCCGGCGAGTTCCCGGATGGCTCCTGCACGCTGCGGGCCAAGATTAACATGGCATCGAAGAATTTGAACATGCGCGATCCGGTCATGTACCGGATCCTCCACGCCACCCATCACCGGACGGGTGACAAGTGGTGCATCTACCCAATGTACGACTGGGCCCACGGCCAGTGTGACTCCATCGAGGGGATCACCCACTCGATTTGCACCCTGGAATTTGAAGACCATCGCCCGTTGTACGACTGGTTCCTCAATCAGCTCGGCATTTACCATCCACAACAGATCGAATTTGCCCGCCTCAACCTCAGCTACACTGTGCTCAGCAAGCGAAAGCTTCTGCGATTGGTGCAGGAGGGGTACGTGACCGGTTGGGACGACCCCCGCATGCCGACCATCGCCGGCATACGGAGGCGTGGCTACACGCCTGAGGCCATCCGAGAGTTTTGTGAACGCATCGGCGTGGCCAGGAATAACAGTGTCGTTGACATCGCCCTGCTGGAGCACTGCGTGCGGGAAGACTTGAACAAGCGCGCCCCGCGAGTGATGGCCGTGCTCCGCCCTCTGAAGGTGATCATTGATAACTATCCAGAAGGCCTGGTGGAAGAGATGGAAGCCATCAATAACCCGGAAGATCCCAACATGGGAACGCGCAAAGTTCCCTTCTCGCGCGTGTTGTACATCGAACGGGACGATTTTCGGGAGGATCCACCGCCCAAATATTATCGCCTGGCCCCCGGCCGCGAGGTGCGGCTGCGGTATGCATACTTCATCAAGTGCGTGGACGTAGTGAAGGACACGCAAACCGGTGAAGTCACCGAGCTGCACTGCATGTACGATCCGGAGACGCGCGGCGGGAGCGCGCCGGACGGCCGCAAGGTCAAAGCGACGCTGCACTGGGTCTCCGCGGCCCATGCAATCCCCGCCGAAGTGCGCCTGTACGACCGCCTGTTTACGGTCGAGAACCCAGGTGATGTGGAGGAAGGCAAGGATTTCACGATTTACGTCAACCCCAATTCGCTGGAGGTGCTGACGTCGTGCCGGGTCGAGCCGAGCCTGGCCAACGCGGCGCCAGGCAGTCGTTACCAGTTCGAGCGACTCGGCTATTTCTGCGTGGACCTGGTTGACTCAAAGCCGGGGAGACTCGTGTTTAACCGGACGGTGACGCTCAAGGACGAGTGGGCCAGGATCGAGAGCAAACTCGAGAAAGCAGGAGGAAGCAGTAAATGACCGACCGACCCGTGCGCGTGCGGATGGCACCCAGCCCTACCGGCTATTTTCACCTGGGCTCGGCCCGTACGGCGCTCTTCAACTGGCTGTATGCCCGTCACACTGGCGGCCGCTTCATCCTGCGCATCGAGGACACCGACCGCACTCGCTATCACCCGGAGGCCCTCGCTGACCTTTTTGCCTCGCTGCGCTGGTTGGGGCTGGACTGGGACGAAGGCCCTGAGGTGGGCGGCGATTACGGCCCCTACTTCCAATCGCAGCGGCTCCCCATCTACCAGAAGTACGCCCGCAAGCTGGTGATAGAGGGGCACGCCTACTATTGCTACTGCTCGGAGGAGCGGCTGGCGGCGCTGCGCGAAGAGCAACGCAGGCGAAAGCAGAATCCCGGCTACGACCGTCGCTGCCGGTATCTGACCGCGGCCGAGCACGCCGAGTACGAGGCCCAGGGCATCGTCCCGGTCATTCGCCTCAAGGTGCCTGACGAGGGGACAATCACTTTCCATGACCTGATCCGGGGCGATATCAGCGTGAACGCGCACACCCTGGACGACCTGGTGTTGCTGAAGTCCGACGGCTTCCCCACCTACCACCTGGCCAACGTCGTAGACGACCACCTGATGGAGATCACCCACATCCTGCGCGGGGATGAGTGGCTGTCGTCGGTGCCGCGCCATATCCTGATCTACCGGGCATTCGGCTGGGAGCCGCCGGCGATGGCCCACCTGCCGTTGCTGCTTGACCCCAGCGGCAAGGGGAAGATGTCCAAACGCAGACCGGTGGTGGACGGCGTGGAATACCCCACGCTGATCCGGGACTTTCGCCAGGAGGGCTATCTGCCCGAGGCGATGTTCAACTTCCTGGCCTTGTTGGGATGGTCCTACGATCCCGCCAATGACCTCTTCACCCGAGAGCAGGCGATCGAGCGCTTTGACATCGTGGACATCAACCCGAAGCCGTCGGTGGTGTCATACAGCAAGCTGGAGTGGATGAACGGCGTGTACATCCGTCAGCTCTCTACTGAAGAGTTGACCCGTCGCCTGTTGCCGTTGCTGGCCGAGGGGCTGGGGCTGACCGAAGAGGAAGTGGCAAGCCATCCAGGGCTGCCGGCGCTGGTGCCGGCGATTCAGGAGCGCCTGAAAAAGTTGTCCGACGCGGTCGAAATGGTGGATTTCGCATTTCGGGAACCTGGAGAGTATGATCCGCAAAGGCTGATCGGGCATAAGATGACGGCAGCCGAATCGTTGGAGGCGTTACGCGCCGCACGGGAGGTCCTGGCCAGGCTACCGGAGTTCGCCGAGGGGCCGATAGAGGCGGCGTTGCGCGAACTGGCCGACCGCATCGGTGTGAAGGCGGGGGCGCTGTTCGGCATCCTGCGCACCGCTGTGACGGGCAAGCAGGTGGCGCCGCCGCTCTTCGCCAGCATCGTGGCCGTGGGACGGGAGCGCACCCTGGCCCGCTGTGATCGGGCGATCCGGCTATTAGAGCAACTGTTGTGATTGGCCTCTGACGTCCGTAACTTGAGCCTCTACATCGCCGAATTCTCCCTACGAGAATGCGTCAGCACGGCTCATCGTGTTAAGTGTTGTCTTAAAAAGAAAGGGGGTTCCCATGTCCAAACGTACCGTTTCCTACGGCAAGTGTTTCTTCTGCGGGCAGCCATTCGCCAAGAATACCATCACCCGCCATCTGCAAACCTGCTCGGCCAGACAAGAAGCCATGGCAAAAGAAGCCCAGGCAAGGGCAGGCAAACCGGTGCGATTATTTCACCTGCAGGCCGAAGGGGAGCATGCCTCCGATTATTGGCTGCACTTCGAAATGCCCGCCAGCGCCACGCTCGCCGACCTGGACGGTTTCTTGCGTGACATCTGGCTGGAATGTTGTGGCCACCTGAGCGCATTCACCGTTGGGGATACGCGCTATGAGGAGGATACCGGCATGGTGGACGCCATGTGGAAGGACTTTTTCGGCCCCTCCATGCCAACCAAAAACATGAACGTCAAACTGTACGGCGTGTTGCAGGTAGGAGAGCAGTTCACGCACGAATATGACTTCGGCACGACCACCCATCTCAAACTGAAGGTAGTTGCCGAACGCCAGGGAATGCGTCCGAGGGGAGATGTGCGCCTCCTGGCGCGCAACTATGCCCCGGACTATGGGTGCGTCAAGTGCCAGAAGCCAGCGCAGTGGATTTACACCTTCGAATACCCGCCCCAACTCTACTGTGAAACCCATGCCAGGAAACACAAAAACTGGGAAGATGGCTTCTTGCCGCTCGTCAACTCCCCGCGCACAGGCAACTGCGGTTACACCGGTTCTGAGGACGAAAATCTCAAGTTCGAGGAAAGACGACCTGTTTCGGTGGGACAGGATTGATCCTGTCTCTGGCCATGCCGGCCAGTACGCCGGCGGAGTTTGAGAAACACGGCGCCAGCCAGGAGATCCGCGCGCTCACAGGGGCAGGATTTATCGTTGTGCACGACGATTTGACCGCTGCGGAGGAGGAATCGGTTAGCTCTTCAAGACCAGCAGGAGGCGCCTATGAGCGCCATGCGGGATACCTCTGAGCTACGTACCAATCTGGGGCATTTGCAGGTCGAATCACTCAAAGCCATCGCGCTCTTTGCCGGGGCGATCGGCTACGTCTGGCTCACCCTGGTGATCTGGCCGGTGACCGGCAGAGACGCTTCGCCAGCAGCCTGGATCGGCAGCGGGTTGTTGACTTTGAGCGCAGCGTGCAGCTATGCGTTGAAAGATCGGCACTTGAGTCTGGCATCCGCACTGCTCATCGGGGGCACTGTGATCGCCGTCACCTGTGCGCTGTGGGCATTCCGTCTGCCCGGCCTGACCTATCTGTTCGTCCTCCCCATCATCTTCGCCAGCGTGCTCCTCAGCCAGGCTGCCATGTTCGCCATTGCCGGTGGGATGCACGTGCTGATCCTGGCCATCAATGCTGCTATCCTGCAACGTCCCTTCACCTCTGCAGATGTGCTTCTTCCCTTTGCGACGATCGCCCTGGTCACGCTGGCCTCCTGGCTCTCTGCGCGCAACCTGTACATCGCGCTGGCGTGGGTGTGGCACGGCTACGAGGCCGCTCGCCAGAATGAACAGATCGCCCGTGAGCGGCAGGGCGAGCTGCGGCGGGCGCTCAAGGCGTTGGACGAGGCTACTTATCGCCTGGAGCGCGCCAACTACATGCTGACCATCGCCCGCGACCAGGCGGAGGAGGCCCGCCGTCTTAAGCAACAGTTCGCCCAGACCATCAGCCACGAGCTGCGTACACCGCTCAACCTGATCGTAGGCTTCACCGACTTGATGGCTCAATCGCCTGAGTATTACGGCGGCCCGCTCTCTCCCGCGTACATGCGTGACCTGAGCATTGTCCATCGCAACGCCTGCCATCTCCAAACCCTGGTCAACGATGTGCTGGATCTGGCGCGCATCGAGGCGGCGCAGATGAGCCTGGTGCCGGAGGAAACCGATCCGGCGAGCCTGGCGTGTGAGGCCGTGGCCACCGCGCGCAGCCTGGTGGAGGCGCGCGGCCTGACCTTGCATATGGAGATCGAGCCCGATCTGCCTCGCCTATGGGTGGACCCCACCCGCATCCGCCAGGTACTGTTCAACCTGCTCAATAATGCCGCTCGCTTCACCGAGCGGGGCAGCGTCACCGTGAGCGTGCACCGGCAGGGAGAAGAGGTGGTCTTCGCCGTGGCGGACACCGGGATCGGGATCGCCCCGCAGG
>DAOUAJ010000315.1:0-2306 GCA_034433615.1 Anaerolineae bacterium
GATCCAGAGGATCGAATTTGCCACGGCGGGCACGATCGAGGGGATGTAAAACAGGGTACGGTAGACGGCTACCCCGCGCACTTTCTGATTCAAGAGCATCGCCAAGCTGAGGGAGAGGACAATCTGGAGCGGGACAAAGAACCACACATATTCTGAAAAGCCTCAACTACTCCTTGTTGGGTTGGGCCGGTACCCCACCACACCGTGATCGTCTTCTGGGCGGGAGCAGGCGGTGGAGTCGCGGTGGCAACCAGTGCTGTACCGGGTGTCGCCGGCACGCAGGCCCCCCCTAGCAACGCCAGCCCGGCCATGCCCGCCGCTCGCTTTAAAAACTCACGGCGGCTGACTGGCTCACGGTTGAGTGAACGCTTGATAGATGTTGCTGTAACCATCTTTCCCTCCTTGCTGGTTCTGACCATACTCGTGCCCGAAAAGCCGACGGATTCCCTCTCTCGCCCACCGATGCTATAATTGTCCCAGGAATCCTATTATCCTAGCTTAGCACGAGATCGCACCGGGCACAATGGACTGGGTGCCCATTCAGTGCCTGTTTGGTGCCAGCCCGACCTCTGACACAGGATTTCTGATGTTCACTCAAGCCGAGTTTATCACGCAGGTCAAGGATGCCCTGGACCACCTATACGATTATCCCTACCTCCAGGACCACCCTCTGGCGCGGTTGTACATGCCTGAGGCTGAGCGCGCAGGCCCCAACCGCGCCCAGCGCCTGCACCGGCTCCTGCTGGAGACCATCGAGGAATTGCACCCGCCCTCGGCATCTGCCCAGGACTCCTCACGCGCCCGCTACTATCATCTTCTCGTCTACCGCTACGTGGAAGGGTGGCAGCTCACAGAGATCATGCGCGAGCTGGCCTGCAGCCGGCGCCAGTTCTTCCGTGAGCAGCGGAAGGCTCTCACGATGCTGGCCACTCTGCTGTGGGAGAAGCTTCCCCAGCAGGCATCCCCCTCCGGCGAGCCAGGCGACCTGCTGACGGCCGAGGCCGAGCGTGTTCTTAGCCAGCGCGAAGAAGTGGATCCTGCCGAGGTCATCGGTGGGGTGTTGAAGACCGTCAGCCACCTTGCGGAGCAACACGGTGTGACGCTGGAGTGCGAGCTTGGTCGCCGAATGCCCCCTATCTGCGGCAACCGCACCCTGTTACGCCAGGTGTTCCTCTACACCCTGAGCAGTATGATCACCCTGCCAGACACCCAGAAGGTTCGCCTCCAAATGCGCCATGAGAGACAGAGGGTGGTGGTTGATCTGGTCGCCGAGCTTGGTACGGCAAGCTGTCGGTTAGATGACTCCGGGGTTCACCGTGCGCTGTTTTTGGATCCTGTACGTCGCTTAGTAGAAATGATGGACGGAGAATGGCGAGGTTTGGAAGTCATGCCAGGGAGCTATATGTGTCATATTGCCTTTCCAGCCGATCGTCAGAAGGTTCTTCTGGTCGTCGAGGATAATGAGGCCGTCATCCGCGTCTTTCGCCGCTATCTGGCCGGTTACAACTATCAGGTGGTGGGTGCTACCACCGGCTCTGAGGCGTTACAGCTCGCTCGCGAGCTGGATCCCGCTGCTATCACCCTCGACGTCATGATGCCCACCCAGGATGGCTGGGAGATCCTCCAGGCCCTGAAGAACGATCCTGTCACCCAGCATATCCCGGTGATCATCTGCTCGGTGCTGGACGACCCGGAGCTGGCCCGTTCACTAGGCGCTGTCGCTTACCTGCACAAGCCAGTCACGCAAGTTGACCTCCTCTCCGCGCTGGCCGCCTTATCCTGAAAGCCGGTTTATCGGCCTTAAAGGGGGTCCCCTGGGCGAACTTAACGGTTTGTAATAAACCACGTAGCGACAGCGGAGTGGCGTTTTGCCTAGACACAAAGGCCGAGGTAAAATAACGTAGATGAACGGTTCAACGCCAGGGACAGGGTGAAGGGATATGATCAACACGCTCCGGATTTATGAAGAGCTCAGCCAGGCGATGGAGGAAGCGGCGGCTCGCAGGCTGGCTTCGGTTTTGGGCGCCATGTATGAAGAGCTGCAAAACACGGTCACGAAGGCAGAGTTCAACGAGTTGCGGGCCGTGGTGTTGGAGCTGGCTGAAGCGCAGAAGCGCACGGAACAGCGGGTGGAAGAGCTGGCCGAGGCGCAGATTCGCACAGAGCAGCGACTGGATGCTCTGACACAGCGGGTAGATGCTTTGGCGCAGCGAGTGGAGGAGTTGGCTGAGGCGCAGAAGCGTACCGAGCAGCGACTGGATGCTCTGACGCAGCGAGTGGAGGAGCTAACCGAGGCGCAGCGGCGC
>DAOUAJ010000316.1:0-13054 GCA_034433615.1 Anaerolineae bacterium
TCTCGTCCTGGCCAGCAGCCTGACCTTTGTCCAGGCGCTGCGGCGAGGAGGTCCCGGACGATGGGGGCTCTACTGGCTGTTGACGACCCTCTGTTTCTATGTGCACGTTTTGGCCGTGTTGGTTATCCCACTGCATGCGTTGTGGTTTGCTGCCGGTTGGCCGGGGAGCCGGCAGCAGTGGCGTGGGTACGCGGTCGCTTTGGCCGGGCTGACACTCCCGTACCTGCCGCTGGTGTGGTGGCAGCTCAAACTGTGGCACTCCAGCAACTTTAACCCCGGATTCCCTTTCACACCTCTTGACCAGATGATCACAGTGCTCCTGTTCGGATTCGCCCGAGGGTTTTACCCGGCGTCCGATGTGTGGAGCGCGCTCCCCCTCATCTTCCTGACGCTGGCCGGAGTGTGGATGGGTGACAGCCTGATTGACAGTGGGCGGGTGAGTCATCGCCTGGAGCCACTAGCCTGGCTGGTGCTGTGGCTTCTCTTTCCAGTGCTGGCCCTGTTCGCCATCTCGCTGCGGGTGCCGCTGTTTACCGATCGTTACCTGATCTGGATTGCGCCCGCACTGTGGATCCTGGTTGCCCTGGGCGTGGTCGCCCTGAGAAACTACAGCCGTTGGATCGCCCTGCTGGCGCTAGGCAGCGTCATTGCCCTCAACCTGTTGGCCATGAACTTCCAGACGCACACCTTCATCAAATCGGACTTCCGGCAGGCTGCGGCGATGGTGGAGCGCCAACGCGGCCCGGACGACGTCGTCATGTTGATGATGCCGTACGTGCGCTACACTTACGCCTACTACGCGGGCAACGACTTCCCCTCGATCGAGCCGCCTTATACTAACGCCGGTGCCACGCCTGCCCAGGTAGATGCAGAAATGCGCCAGAGATTGGCAGGCTGGCGGGGGGTATGGCTGGTGTCCTCAGAAGAGGAGGCGTGGGACCGGCGCGGGCTGGTACGGGCCTGGCTGGAGGCTCACGGTCAGCCCACCGTGCAACAAAGCTTCGTGCGGGTGGAGGTGGTCCATTATCGCCTGCGCCAGGGCGACGAGGGATGAGTAACGAGGCAACGGGGCAGGCTTATTGCCTTATTGCCTTATCGCCCAGATCCTGAAAATGTGAGTAGCCTCATGATCGGCAGACTGGTTGACCTGGCAAGGGTCTTAACCAAACGAGTGCCGCGTCGGTGGCGGCGCCAGCCGCGCTGCGTGGGCCTGGTGCTGAGCGGCGGCGCGGTGCGCGGCATCGCTCATGTCGGTGTGTTGGAAGTGCTGGAAGAGGCGGGCATTCCCATCGGCTGTGTGGTTGGCGTCAGCGCGGGTGCGGCCGTGGGGGCTGCTTACTGCGCGGGGTTGCCCCCGACACAGCTCCAGGAGATCGCGCGCAACTTGCGTTGGACACACATTAGCCGTGTCCAACGGCCCAGGCTGGGACTATTAGACATGAGCCCATTGGAAGACTACTTCAATGAGCTCCTCGGTGCGCAATTGACCTTTGCTGACCTGCGCATCCCATTTGCCGCAGTGGCTGCAGACATCGTGAACAACGAGCTGGTCGTGCTGCGTGAGGGCCTGTTGGCGCCAGCCGTGCGTGCCAGTTGCTCGGTGCCGGCCATCTTCAGCCCGGTGCGACTGAGCGGTCGCTTGCTAGTGGACGGAGGGCTGATCAACAACCTGCCGGTTTCTGTAGCTCGTGACCTGGGAGCCGATTACGTGATCGCTGTGGACTTGTTGTCGCACAGTGGACTTGGGCGAGAGCCGCGCAATCTGCTGGAGATGCTGACCGCCACGTTTTATACCCATATGCTCGTCACCCACTCTGAGGCCAGGCAGGCTGACTGCCTGATCACGCCGGAGGTAACCCGGGTGGGGCTGACCGATTTCTCCAGCGCTCCGGTGTTGCTGGAGGCCGGCCGGGTTGCCGCCCGCGCCGCGCTCCCTCAATTGCGACATGACCTGCGCCACGCGTCATTCTGAGCCGCCTTCTGGCGTGGTGGGTCATTCCGAGCCGCCCTTTGGCGAGGAATCTCGCTCTTGCCATTCGATGGGCTCACCTCTGTGCGGATGCAAGATCCCGCAAGTACCCTTTCATAAGGGGCCATAGCCGTCTGTACGTTTCAAACCGGCTCTCATAGAGTCTTTGCCGCTTTGGATCCGGCTCGAAGGTCTGCTCCAGCCTCACCATAGCCTCGACACCGGCCTCGAAAGAAGGGAACACCTCTTTCCCGACTCCAGCGATAATCGCTGCTCCCAGGGCGCCTGCCTCGGTGATCTTTGGACGGACGAAGGGCCGACCCATGATGTCGGCACAGATCTGTATCCATGCGTCCGATTTGCTCCCGCCCCCTACTGCCCGGAAGTCAGTGATCTCGATCCCGGTTGGCGGGAGCGATTCGACGCACTCCTTCAGGTAGAACGTGGTCCCTTCGAGGATTCCCTTCAGGATGTCTCCCCTCGATGTCTCAAGCCGCAACCCGGCAACCACCCCGCAAGAGTCCGAGATGAACTCCGGCGGCCCGGTGGTTGTGAAGTGCGGCAGGACCACGATACCGCTCGGTCCTTCTGGAATTTCCGCAAAGAGGTCTGGGTAAACGTCTCTTCCCGCCGCTTCCGCCTGTCGGTGCTCCGCGGCGGCAAAGGTGTCCCTGAACCACTTGACTATAGATCCGCCCTGGTTGTAAATGAAACTTACGTATTTCCCTGGCACGGCGTGATGTTCCGTGTTCAGTCCCCGCTCGATCATCACGGTGGGTTCACGCCGCTCGCTGAATACGGGCGTGATACAAATAAAGGTGCCCATGCCATACACGGCGCGGCCTTCTTTGATCACACCACAGCCCACCGCGTTAGCGCACTGGTCGTGCGCACCGGTAACGATAGAGACGTTGGGCGGCAGGCCGAGTTCGCTGGCTACATGTTGAGAAACCGTGCCGATTATGGTGCCTGAAGGGGCGGTGTCAGGGAGTTTGGAGCGATCAAGCCCGGCCAGTTCCAGAATCTCCTCTGACCATACCTCCTGGTCAATGTCGAAAAGCAGGGTCCGGTTCGCCAGTGAGTAGTCCACAACGGGCTCTGCGCCGAGCATGAAAGAGACGAAGCTGCCCCAGAGGAGAAGCTTGTGTGCCCGCTCATAGAGATCAGGCCGATGCTCCTGGATCCACTTCAGCTTCGTCAGGCCGTAATGGTTGCCGAGCGTGTTCCCGTTGATCCGGTAGAGATGCTCATCCTCCAGGGCGCTGCTTAGACCCTCCAGATACTCCTCCCCTCGAGTATCGAAGTGCAAGATGGATGGACCGAGCACCTGGCGATCCTCCGTCACCGGAACCATGGCCTCGCCCAGAGACGATATAGCAAGGGCCTTGACCGGATCCGAGGCAGAGCTAGACACGACCTGGCTTATGGCTCTTTTGACTTTCACCCATACCTCAACCGCATCCAACTCCGCCCATCCCGGCTTTTGCCTTTGGATGTCGTACTCTTCATACGCGGACGCGAGCAAACGCCCCTCTTCAGAGAACAGGGCGACCTTGCACCCTGTGGTGCCTACGTCTATTCCGAGCAGACTCACTTGCGCCCTCCTCTTGCTGGCCCTCTCCTTCCCCCTGGCCCCCTCCCTCACAAGGATAGGTTTTCTGCGCCAGCATGCTCAGGCCCCATCGAGAGACGCCAGGGGGAGGCTTGTGAGGGATTCCCTCCTCCAAAGAACTCTTTCTTCAGCCTCTTACCTGCTTTTGCTTCGCCTGGGGGTACCACCAAGGGCAGAGAAAGGGCAGGTAGAAAGCGAAAAGGAGGGGTTCCGTGGAGGGGGAACCCTCCACACCTCCCCGCTTGCTCCCTTCAGGGCAAAAAACCTACCCCAGAGAGGCCCCCCCTCTCCCACGCATATGCCCTCTCCCACGTGGAGGGTTGGGGATGGGTGAGGGCCTGAAATCTACCCCACCACCAGCTTCCTGGTTCCGGCCAGGCCGAAATAATCCCGAATAAGCCAGCAAGTGCGTTCATATACCGCATCCTGGGCTACAGCCACACTTCCCGATCCTCTCAGGGCTGACTCGTAGGCCTGTCGGATTTCAGTGCCGATATTCACCTTAGCGATGCCCTTCTTGATCGCGGCGAGCAGGTACTCCTGCTTCACCCCGGAGCCGCCATGCAGGACCAGCGGTATACCGGTCGCCTGACGGAGCCTCTCAAGATGGTCGAGGTTCAGCCTGGCCTCGACCTTTTTCTTGTCCTTCAGTACACCAGAAACCGCCCCGTGGATGTTCCCTATGGCCACTGAGAGCCAGTCGCAGCCGGTCTCCTGCACAAAACGTTCCGCCTTCTTGACATCTGTGAAGCCCAGGCCCGACTCGAAGAGTTCCTCGTAGGGAGGGAGAGGTCCCGCTTCATGTCCCAGCACCGCCCCAAGCTCAGCCTCGCACGGTACGCCCGCCTGGTGAGCGAGATCAACTACCTGCCGCGTGGCCTTGATATTCCTCTCCAGGTCCAGGCGCGAGCCATCCACCATCACGGACTGGTAACCCAGCCCGATCGCCTCCCGAATGATCGAGAGGTAATCCACCTCCAGGTTGTCCTCGTCAATCACCGGTACATGATCCAGGTGGATTCGGACGTAGTCAGGCTCGTTCCAATTCATAAACTCCTCCATGACGGCGGCCGGGCTTTGAGCCTCAAACCTGATCCACTCCAAGCGCGCCGTTTCGATCAGCGCGAAGCAATCCTGATCCACCACGGCCCGGATCACCGGCTGGATCATCGGGAGGTACGGTACGTTGAAGGCTGGGATCACCACGCCCGCCTTGTAGGCGTTGTTGACGATGTCAGCAGTACTTTGCATTCGTTATCCTCCGGGGGTATCCACCCAGCCCAGCAGTTGAAACTCAGGCATCATTGTAGTCAATGGCCTCTGATAGGTCAACTTTTTCTTCTGTCCTGAAAATAGCAGTCAGCGATCAGCGATTAGCAATCAGCGATCAGCGATCAGCCACTCTGGTTGGAGGCTGACGGCTGCTTGTGGCCCGCACTTGTGGTCTTCGCCTCTCAGAAGACCATGGGCTAAAAGCTGACAGCTAACTGCTGACGGCTGACCGCTTTTCATCCGCCGTGGCGCCGCCTCCGGTATAAGGAACTGGCCTGGACTTCCACACCCCGGAGCGTCTAACTGTTTGACCGATTCCCCTCATTGACGTAAAATGAAGTTTATTCCCAAGGGAAGGCGAGAGGGATCGGTCAGCCAGCCGGTCCATCTCGTTTTTCAGCTTCAAGCGCCTTTTGGGGGAGGCCTGGAGGGGCGGAACGCTCCTCTGGCCCATACGGGCCACAGGCAGAAAAACCTCTTTCCAGCCCTTTACCTGCCCGTCTTGGCTCTCAGTCCTCAGAATGGGACCAAGAGCGGGCAGGTGAGCCGCTGAAGTAAAGGGTTCTGTGGAGGGGGAACCCTCCACACCACCCCGTTCGGACAGGAGATAGCTGTGGCTGAAAAAACCTACCCTTGAGAGGTAGTGCTCCCCCCATCATGTGTTACGTGCAGAGAAAAGACCATCAGGAGGAACAAAATGTCCTGGTCAAGGGCGTTGGACAGGGTTCTTCGTCGTCAACGGATCATCCCCCTCATGGCCTTGTTGGCGGTGTTGCTGGCAGCCTCTGCCTGTCTTGCGAGCATGCCGGCGGGATCACCACCCTCACCGGCCACGCCGCAGGTCATCGTGCGGGCTGCGAGCGCGCCGGCCGATACCTGGAATCACGGTGTTGGTCAGAAATGCACAGACTGCCACGCCTCGTCTGAGAAGCCCCAACAGTTCGACTGGCGCAACATCCCGTCCGGCGAGGCATCACCACCGGAAGCGGAGGAAGGGGGAGATGAGCCTCGTCTGCGCCTTGACTTCTTTACAGCCCAGCGGGCCTATCCCAAGACCACTCTCCCTGAAGGCGCGCGCATCAAAGCGTTCAGGCAGACGATGGAGATGGCCAGCCAACTGTCCGGCGCGACTGTGTCGGCCCAGTGGGTCAGCATCGGGCCGGCCCCCATGAAGAACTCGGCCATGGGCCAGCAAAACGTGGACGTCAGCGGCCGGGTGAAGGCGCTGGCTGTGGATCCCCGTAACTCCAACGTGGTCTACCTGGGGGCAGCCCAGGGCGGCGTCTGGAAGACCACGGACGGCGGCGCAAGCTGGCAGCCGCTGACCGACAAACAACCATCGCTGGCCGTGGGCGCTCTCGCTCTCGATCCCCGTAACCCCGACATCGTCTACGTGGGCACCGGCGAGCCTCACCCTGGCCTGGACAACTACTATGGGGCCGGCATCCTCAAGTCCACGGATGGCGGGACTACCTGGCAGCAACTGGGCGCTGACACCTTCACCGGCCTGGGGATCGCGTCCATCGTCATTGACCCCAATAACAGCAACGTTATCTACGTCGCTTCCTCCCGCACCGGAGTTGAAGGCTCGGCCACGCCCGTGCGAGGCGTCTTCAAGTCCACCAACGGTGGGAACACCTGGACGGCGTTGCTCACCTGCCAGGACTGTTATGGCGCGTCAGACCTGGTGATGGACGCTCGCAACCCCTCCACGCTGTATGCGGCCTTCTGGAGCTATGGCATCTTCAAGAGCACCAACGGCGGAGCCAACTGGACGCAGCTCACTAACGGATTGCCGGGCTCCAATTTCCGACGTGTCGAGCTGGCGATCAGCCCGTCTAACCCCTTGATTCTGTACGCCGGTTATGATTACTCAGCTCAGGGTCAGTACGAAGGTGCATTACTGTTCAAAACTGTGGACGGTGGTTCCTCGTGGACCTGGTTGCAACAGGCCCCCAACTACTGCACTGGTCAGTGCTGGTACGATAACATCATTGCTGTAAGCCCGACCAATCCCAATGTGGTGTACCTGGGTGGCTCGGCCAACTACCAGTGGCAACCCGTCACCCGCATCAAGGAGGTCGTCGTCAGGTCTGGCGATGGCGGCACAACCTGGCAGGACATGAGCCCCAACGATAGCGTGGCTCATACGCTCCATCCGGACATGCACGCGATCGCCTTCGATCCTCAGAATCCCAACACCATCTGGGTGGGCAACGACGGCGGGGTGTGGAAATCCACTGATGGTGGCCAGACCTGGGTCAACCGCAACACCAACCTGGCCACCCTGCAGTTCACGGGCATCGCGCTGCACCCGGCCAACGCCAGCATCGTCTTCGGCGGCATGCAGGACAATAACAAAGCCAAGACCACGGGGGCGGCCGCCTGGGACGCGCTGGACGTGGGCGATGGTGGGTACGCAGCGATTGATCCGTTCAACCCCCAGTATTACTATGGCTCTCGCTATGGGATCTCTTTTCAACGCAATGATCAGGGTGGCACAGCCCCGGTGGATGATTGGCCGATCAAGACGAATGGCATCAACCAGCAAGACCGTGCCCTCTTCTATGCGCCCTTTGCCCTCGACCCTTCCACCGCGGGCGTGGCGTACTATGGCACCTATCGTTTGTACCGCACCACGAACCGGGGCGACAATTGGACGCTTATCAGCGGCGACTTGACCAAGGGGACAGGGACTTCTGGCAGCATCTCGACCATCGCCGTTGCCCCATCGGACCTTCGCACCATCTATGTGGGCACTTCGGACGGCAATGTGCAGGTGACGACCAATACTGGCGGGAGCTGGACCAATGTCACCAAAGCACCGCTGCCCAATCGCTGGGTCTCGGAAATCGCCGTTGTCCATAACGCCCCGCGTACGGCCTACGTGGTCTTTAACGGTTTCAACACCCACACGCCGGACACGCCGGGGCACGTCTTCAAGACAACGGACGGCGGTACAACCTGGCAGAATATCAGCGGCAACCTGCCCGATGTGCCTGTGCTTTCTATCGTGCTCGACCGCGACGCGCCGGGCACCCTCTACATCGGCACCGATGTGGGGGTTTTTCGATCCACCAATGACGGAGCCAGTTGGGCGCCTTTCAACGATGGCCTGCCCAACGTGGCGGTGGTGGACCTGGCCCTTAACCCCAACGCCGATGTCCTGGTAGCTGCCACTCATGGCCGGAGTGTGTACAAGGTTCAGCTTGGGGTGGCGGAACCCACACCGACGCCCACGCGCACCCCTTCACCCACGCCTACTCGTCCCCGGTTCACACCGGTCGCGTTCATCTACGTACCGCGCATCGTGAAAGGGCTGAGCCTGCCCACCGCCACACCGACGGTCGCCGGTACCACCTTCCCCACGCAGACGCCAACCCCCACACCGACCATCAGCCCTACCCCTACGCCGACCCGAACACCTGGCGGCGCTACGCCCACGCCGACGCGAATACCGTCCCCGCGCGTCTACTTTGATAACTTCAGCAATCCGGCCAGCGGCTGGGCTACCGGCAGTATGGGCTCCTGTCAATATGCCTACTCCGGCGGAGAGTACCGGATTGGTGTCAATCAGTTTAACTGGGTTTGTATGTCCTCGGCACCGACTGATGCCCAGATCAACGGCACATACTCCGTTGAGGCACGCAAGGCCTCGTTCGCTGACGGTAGCATCTACGGCCTTCTGTTTGGCCTGGACTCCTCATCTTCTTTTGATCAGTTCTACGTATTCTGGGTGGATCCCGCTGACCAGACATACCTCCTGCAGCGATATGATAATGGGAGCTGGACAGACATAGCGGGCTGGGAGTCCTCTTCTGTCATCAATGCCGGAACAGGCACCAATGTGCTCAAGGTGAGACGGCAGGGCGAGCAGATCACCCTCTATGCCAACGGTGTGGATCTGGCGACAGTCGCAGACTCCTCCTTCCCCAATAACGGCTACGTGGGGGTGGCCGTCTGGGCTGGTTACAACGTGGGGTCAGTCGTTACCTACTTTGACAATTTCAAGATCACCCTGCCGACCCTCATTTTGGACGATAGCTTCAGCAACCCAGACAGCGGCTGGCCGGTGGGTGCGACTACGGCATGTCAGGCGAGTTATGCTGGCGGAGAGTATCAGACGGCGACCCAACCCAACTACGCCTGCGTCTTTCGCGGGCCGGGCGGCCCTCGCCCGGATGGCCTCTTTGAGGTGACGGCGTATCGGGGTGAGAGCATCTACCCCACTGCCTATGGCCTGATGTTCGGGGAGGACGGGACTTTCAGTACTTTCTATGCTTTCCTGGTGATCCCGGATACTCAGGAGTACGTGTTAGCGAAGTATCAAGGTGGTTGGTGGGCGCTGACCTGGGATGAGGAGGAAAATGATGCCTGGACCTACTCTTCAGCCATCAATCCTGGCATGGCAGACAATACTCTCCAGGTTGAGCGGGACAGCACGCGAATCAGCCTGTACGTCAGCGACACCTACCTGGAGGCCGTCAACGATGCCTCTTTCCTGGGAGATGGCTATTTCGGCGTGGTCAATTGGGCGTCAGAGTACGCCCCCGTCATCGCCTACTTCGATGACTTCAGGCTGACCGTCTGGGATGAGCCGTCGGTGATGGGCCTGGAGGTGGGAAGCCGGGCGGCCATCGGAGAGCTGAATGGGGAGAGGCGGGCAGAGATGAGCCCTGGGCGGAAGGAATCGCCAATTGTTCCCTACGTGCCGCCTCCTAAGCAGAAGAGCGTGCCTCAACACGGGGAGTTGGACTGAGAAGCAGCATCATGTAGATGCCCTCACACGCCCGGAGGGTCTCCCCCGCGATGCAAGATTGTGCGAGACCCTTCGGGTTTGTTCGTGAGTAAAGCGTCTGGCATCTCGTGCTGGCGGGACTCCTGGCCTGCGAGACGGGCCGGCTGGACGAGGCAGAGGCGTCAATGAGGGTTCGGTTAGCGCATCGCCTGACCCGATGAGCGGATCATGATGCTGATCACCGTCTGTATGATCCCATCCATCGCCTGGGGCATCAAGGCCAACATGCCTGAAAGGGTTATGCCTGCGGCCAGCAAGATGATCGTGATGAACCGCTCACGCGGCATCAGGCGTTGCATAGGGGGCAGTGGAGCCAGGAACGTTTGCAGTAAACGCAGATATCCCAGGACGACGCCCAGTTGTCCCACCACGATCAGCAAGCCCCATGTGGGCTGTGTTCCCAGCAAAGTTTGTATCAATGTCCAGCGTGGTCCGAATGAGGCAGTCAGTGGGAATCCGGCCAGCCCCAGCCCACCGACCATGATGGCCAACACCGTCCACGGCAGCCGCCGCACCTGCCCACGTATGGCTGTCCAATCGTCCTCTGGCGAGTCCGCCAACGTGTCCCCTGGACTGACCGTCCAGTCTGCCCTGAGCAGGCCAAGGTGGTCAGCCTGTCCTGTGGCCAGGCACAGGGGCACAGGGGCACGAGGGACGAGCTGTCGGACACGAGAGCGCAAGTTGGCAATGCCATACGCACTGAGGAACAGGCTCAACGCCCGCCCCATGAACAATGCCGTCGCCATCTGCCATTCCAATGGAGCACCCAGGCTGAATCCGAGTAGCAATACCCCCCAATCGTGCAAGGCGGCATATGCCCACAGATGTTGCACCCTCCCTGCCGATACTGCCCCCATCGCCCCCCACAGCAAGGTGACCAATCCCCCCAAAGCTAACACCCGGCTGACCTCCACGTGCTCCGCCAGCCACGGCCAGCTCGCGAAGACAGCCCAGGTTAGATGCAACAATACAGTCTGCGCGCCTACCAACAAGAATGCCCCCACCACTGGCGGAGCCTGTGCGAGCAACGAGACGACAGGGGCGTGCAAAGGAACCGGTGCCAATAACAGCAAAAGGGCCAACCCCATCAGCCAGGCCGCTACCTGCAAGTGAACGACCTCGCCTGGCCGCAAGCTGGCCTCCTGAGCGTGCCAGGCCGCGATCATGGCGAGGGGGAAGGCGATGAGCGGCCACCACATCTGGCGAAAGGCGACACGGGTGGGCACTGATCGTTCTGCCTGAATGATGAATACGGACAGGCAGCTCGCCACCAATACCGCTGCCAGCGCGCCCGTCGGCAGTTGCACCGTTACAGCAGCCACCCACAGGACGACGATCAGTAACCCGACGGGAGCAAAAGCTTGCCCCGGCGATTGTAACCCCATTCCGGCGAAGGCTGCCAGAGCTACCAATCCCAATGCCGCCAATACGGGGCGCTCGGCCTCGGTCGCGACAAACGTGTATCCCAGCCCTGCCAGCGGTCGGCTGAATAATACCATGCGCCCCCCCACTAACACGACCCGATCCAGAGGCCAGCGCAGGCTGACTGCCAGCAAGGCGACTCCTATTGTCATCCCGGCCAGGGCAGAAGCCGCCATCCATCGCCGCAGCGAATACATGAGGATAGATGCCAACGTTAGTCCGCCCAAGATCAACCCGGCCCCTGGAATCATTCGTGATCTCCCTGGGGAAAGCGGACCCCCATGCCTTCGGCGACGATGAGATAGGCGCAGGCTAGCCCTACCAGGAGCTTGATCGCCCCCACTGCGCCCTCCACCATCGCGTTGTGCTCCAGGACGGGATAGTAGAGGTGAAAAGCCTCCAGCCACCAGATCAGGCCAATACCGGCCGTCAGCACCTCATCGCTTAGAGCCAATGCCAGCAAGCTCATCACTGCCAACCAGGTGCACAAGAAGGCCAGGTCAGGGTCCAACCCCTCGAGCGGCAAGCGGGGCCTGTAAGTCAGAAACAAAGCCGTAACGAAGATCACCATGAACAGCCGCAAGAGGCCACGGGCAGAAAGGAGTGGCCATTGCCAGCGCAACCAGGGTACAGGGCGCCTGCCCCACCCAGCCGCTCGCGCAGATAGATACCACATGATGGCGATCAAGCCTCCGGTTACCACGCGCAGCAAAGCCCACTCAGGTGGTGAGTCACGGGTCGCCAGGATTGTGAGCAGGATAGACTGTCCCCCCAGACCTAACACGATGAATCGCCAATCGGTGATCACGACCATCAACGCTGTCAGAGCCATCAAGGCGACTACACCAGGCAGGCTGTTCAGGAAAGACATAGAAGCCAGCACGCGATCCGGTGTGGGAAGTGATGGAACAGGTCCCATTTTTGTGTGCATCCTCTACCGGCGTACCAGGAGCAAGATCAATAATAACGTTAAGGCCACCCAGCCCATGTATCCCTCGCCCTCCACGATGCGCAATACCGCTTGCCAGAGGGCCCAGGCTGCTCGCGCTGTGATCTGAACCAGGCCATACACCCAATCCAGGCGGGCTACACGAGCCACTCCCTCCTGGAATCTCTCCCATCTGATCAACGCGGGCTCCCGGCTGTAATTCAGCCACAATGCCAGGGCGGAGACGACCAGCAAGCGTGCCCAGATAGACGAAGGCATGCTGGTCATCAGCGTCAGCAGTCCGGCCCGCGGCGCCTCGACCCCGATCAGACGCAGCATCATCGCTGGCTGTAATCCCGCAAATACCGCCGGCACCGCCAACACAACCGCGGCCGTTAACAGGCGAGCCTCGCGCCGCGACATGCGTTCGGGCAGGGGGGTGATCGGCCGTTCCCAACCGCGCAACAACGTCGCCAAAAGCAGACTGTCAGCCAGAACGGTGATCGTCCAAAAGAGGAGGTGGCCTGTAGGAGGCGCCAGGCGCGCAACCCACGCCTGGCCGGTGAAACCGGCCGTCGCCGGGTAACCCAACAGTGTCAACACAGCCAGGACCGCCGGCCAACGCCCTCCCCAACTCTGGTTGACCAAATATGCCACCAACAACATCCCCAGACCCAGACTGAAGGCCAGCAACCAGCCGACCAAAGGGAGCATACCTTGCCCTGGCCACAGGCTCATAGTCAGGATAATCACTCCCGCCCGATTCGCACACACCAGATCCAGGGAGCAAACCGTATCCAGCTCCGTCCAGGCTGCGATAGAACTACCAAGGAGGAAGAGGGTCATCAGCACCCACCACTGAGGTTCGCCCAGCCAGGCCATATCTGCCGTGCTGTTGATCTGGCCTAAGAGCCAGAGGCCCGCTATGGCCGGGATCAGGTAGACTGAGAGACGATCAGTCAGCGAAGAAAGGCGGCTATGATGCAGCCACCCATGAAAAGGGTAAGCGGCAGAACGCAGCATGATCGCCATAAGCAGCAACGCCTCGGCCAG
>DAOUAJ010000317.1:0-9970 GCA_034433615.1 Anaerolineae bacterium
CGCCGTGAAACAGATCAATGGTGGCGTCTCTTGTTGCTGAGGGACCAGTGCGGCAGCTTGATCCTCCGCAGCCACGACAATCGTATTGGCGGTGACCAACGCAATGCCAATGACCAGTAGTGAGAGCGAGGCTCCGAGAGAGCGCGAATGCGTTGAGGAGCTAACGTGAAATCGGCCGGACATCAGGTTTCCCCTCCTTAAATTCAACTACGAAGTCACTGATGAGTAGAAATGACATCCTCAGGTTTGGGTTCGACGAATATCAAATCGAAGGCGACTTCCTTGCGATCCAGTAACGTTTCTCCTTTCTCGGTAAGGAGGAGTTCTGCTACGTAGCGACCACCAGGCTGAGGCGGACGCCGCAGATGCATCGTGAGAGAGATGTGAGGATTACGCCATTCCACCATATACATGCTGGCAGCCACCTGGCCGCTGGGATCACGGATGATCGCTTCCAGATTGGGGGGTTGGGTGAAAGGCGAGAGAACTACCCGCAACCAGACTTTGTCAAGCTCCGGAAAGGGGTATAGCTGTGCCTGCAGGATATGAACGGGTTCTGTGATCAACGGTATGGGCCTGGATACGTCCTGATCGTCCATTACTTCTCAGCTTTCCTCAAAACTCTGCATTTCAGAAATGTGTCTGTACTCTCTATAAATCCCCTTATCACTTCTTGCGCAGACTGCACTTTAATGATCCATCTTTCATCCATCAAGATTATAATATATGCTACTTGCCATTGCAATTATTGTCAAATTGCTGTCGGGTCTGTATCACACCACTGCTTCCGGTTGTAATAGGTCAATAGATCGTTACCACCCCCCAGGACACACGCGAGGATGAGATCGGTGCTGATCCTATCCAAAAGGATAGGCGGGAAGAGGGCGATCTGATCAGGGCCATTGTACCCCAAACGGCACAAAACTTCCAACCACAACTTTACCAGAGGAGTATCGGCTTTTGTCAAGACTTGCTCTACAACCTGGTAACGATCTCTTGGCGCAAGCACCCCTTTCCATTGACATTGCTATCCATCTTGTGTATAATTGAGTCGGTGCATTATGGTATGCGTATCATATGCCCCGTTAGTTCACAACACCGTCTTCTTACGGGGTGGCTACGGAAACTTCCGTCTTCGCGGGAGCGGCTGAGTTCCGGGTGGAGGGGGGTGATGAGAGCGCATCTTCGTCTCGCCAACGATAATGGGCAATTCGGGATCCGACTCTGAAGAAGCCGCAGCCTATCAGGTGGTGCGGCAGGGAAAGCAAAGGAGGAGTTAAAATGGCAACGAAGTGCATGACTCGACGAGAGTTCCTGGGCCTTGCGGCAGGGGTTGCGAGTGGAGCCGTCCTGGCCGCCTGTGTCCCGCCGACTCCGGCCGCGGCTCCGGCCCCAACTCCGGCTGAGGTCGAAAAGCCCACCCCGGCACCAGAAAAGGTTGTTCTCTCATTCGGCCACCACTGGGAGGCCGCCTTCCAGGCCCATCAGGACGAGTTCGATAAAATGTGGTTGGAGCGGCATCCCGGGATCGAGATCAAAGTGACCAACAACACCTGGGCCGAGCACAACCGGATTGTTCCCACATGGGCCGCCGCCGGCGAATTGCCGGACATCATTTACGTGCACGGGCGTTACGCCTTCCCTTGGAACCATGAGGGCATCCTCGTCAGCATTCAGGACTATGTGGACTCAGACACCGAGTTCGACGTGAAGGGGGTCTGGGAGGAGGCCCTAAAGCTGTATCGCTACAAGGGGAAGCAGTACGAGATCCCCTACGACCATGGCCCTGTCATCCTGGGTTATAACAAGGATCTCTTCGACGCGGCCGGGCTCCCTTACCCTGATGACACCTGGACGATGGACGATCTCCTGGAAAATGCCAAGAAGCTCACCAAGGAGGGACAATGGGGGTGGGGCGGTTACTATAGCCAGGTCGTTCAGTTGGGCAACGAATGGGGCATCACCCTGGTTGGCCCCTGGGGTGGCGAGGTGCTCAATGAGGAAGAGACCAAAATCCTCCTTGACTCACCTGAGAGCATGACAGCGCTCAAGTGGTGGGCCGATATGCTCCACGTGCACAAGGTGGCTCCATTGCCGGCTGAGTCGCAGGCCTTCCCGGCTGGACCCTGGGTTGCCGGAGTGACGGCCATGTTTGCCCTTGCCTCCTGGGGCACGCCTACCTTGCATCAGTTCGCAGCATTCAAGTGGGACGTTGCTCCATGGCCCAAAGGCCCCAAAGGGCGGAAGTGCGGCTCCTTCGGCAGCGGCTTCGGCATCACGCGCGACTGCAAGCATCCCGACATTGCCTGGAGCTACCTCCGTGAGTACCTCTCTAAAGAGGGGATGGAGTTCATGTGGGGCAAGTCTGGACGAGGGAGCCCTGCCCGCAAGGCCGCTTACCAGAGCTGGATCGAGTCGGAGCCAGCGCCGGATCACGCCGAGTACTATCTCGATGCTCTGGAGAACTACGCAGTCACTGGCCGGCCCTACCAGACACTGGCCGGCGGCGAGATCTTGGACATTTTCGACCGCAATACGGCTCTCGTGCAGTCAGGCGATAAGACCGTGGAGGAGGCCGTGCAGGCGATCATCGCTGAGGGCACACCAGTGCTGGAAGAGGCCTACAAGAGGTTGATGGGGTAAGTCGGCGACTTGATACCGAAGGTCTCCCTTGGCCTGACCGCCAGCCTGTCCCTTCGACAGACTCAAGGCAAGCTCTGTGGCCAGGCACAGGGGAGACCTTCGCCCATTGCAGTGAGGGCGTTTTCAGGATAGCTGTCCATGCCGGGGGCGGCGCCACGGCCCATGAAAATGCCCACCCGCAATGTCATTCCGAGGAGCGCTGTTTGCGACGAGGAATCTCCCCCTGCCGAGGCCCAGCGAGATTCCTCGCTCGCAGACTCGCTCGGAATGACACGAGCGGTGGTATTTTCAGGACAGGCCAGGCACCCCCGACATGATATTTATGGGTTGAGAGAGGGAAGGAATGAGCATGGCTGGGGCGATATCTTCCGTTCGAGGCCGGCGGTTGACCCTGAAACAGCGAGAGGAGGTTGAGTTCTACATCGCCATCGCACTCTGGCTGATCGGCTTTCTACTTTTCACTGGCGGCCCCATCCTGTTCTCCCTGGGCATGAGCTTCACCAATTGGACAGGCCTGACCAATCGGGAGTGGGTTGGCCTGACGAATTATGAGAAGCTCTTTTTGGGTGATCGCCTCTTCTGGATCGTCCTTAAGAACACGTTCTATTATAGCTTCGCCAGCGTCTTCTTGGGAACTGTCGGCGCGCTGGCAGCCGCCGTATTGATGAACCAGAAAGTGCCAGGTATTGCGATATTTCGCACCCTCTATTACTTGCCTTCCGTCACCAGTGGGGTAGCGATTGCCATCATGTTTCTGTGGCTTTTCAACCCCCAGGTGGGGTTAATTAACTATCTCCTCTCCCTGGTGGGCATCAAAGGGCCAGGGTGGCTGGCCAGCCAGCAATGGGCGATGCCAGCCCTCATCCTCATGAGCCTGTGGGGGATTGGCGCCAACATGATCATCCTCCTGGCCGGCTTGCAGGGAATCCCTGAGCACCTCTACGAGGCCGCACGCATAGATGGAGCCAACAAGTGGCACGAGTTCCGTCACGTCACCCTGCCTATGTTATCACCTGTGCTGTTTTATGTGGTTGTCATCTCGATTATCGGATCTTTCCAGATCTTCGACAATGTCTACGTGATGACGCGCGGTGGGCCGGGGACGGCTACGCTGGTCTACGTGATGCATCTGTATCAGAACGCGTTTGAGTACCAGAAAATGGGCTATGCCTCCGCTATGGCCTGGATCCTCTTCCTCATCATCTTGGGACTCACCTGGCTCCAGTTCAGGAGCAGCAAATATTGGGTATACTACGAGTTCGAGGGAGAAAAGCGATAATATGGAAATCACCAGCAAATACGAGATTCCAGAGCGCGGGAGGGCGTTAGCGATCCGGAGAGCGGTTCGTCCCTGGTATCGCCACAAGGGTGTCCGTCGCGTCGTGTATGTTGTGCTGGTCTACGGGCTGCTCGTCCCAGGAGCCATTCTCTTTCTATTGCCTTTCCTTTGGATGCTCTCCACCGCCTTCAAGATCCCTAAGCAGATCTTTGTCTATCCGCCGCAGTGGATTCCTGACCCCATTCGATGGCAGAACTTCATCGAAGGGTGGACCAAATACATGGACTTCACTGTGTTTCTGCGCAATTCCTTGATCATTACCATTGGCAACATCATTGGCAACCTCATCTCCTGTTCTCTGGCCGCCTACGGCTTTGCTCGGCTGCAAGCGCGGGGCAAGGATATCCTTTTCCTCATGGTTCTGGGGACCATGATGGTGCCTATGTGGGTGACGCTGATCCCCCAATACGTACTCTTCAGCCGACTGGGCTGGACCAATACTTTCCTGCCTCTGATGGTGCCACCGTGGTTCGGTTGGCCTTTCTTCATTTTTTTGCTGCGCCAGTTCTTCATGACGATCCCCAAAGACCTTGATGATGCTGCCCGAATAGATGGCTGCTCCACCTTTGGCATCCTCTGGCGCATTATCCTCCCCCTCTCCAGGCCGGCTCTAGCCACCGTAACGGTCTTTGCCTTCATTGGCAACTGGAATAACTTCATGGGACCTCTGGTCTACCTGCGAGATCAGGACAAGTACACTTTGGCTCTGGGACTCCAGCGCTTCCAGGGGCAGTATGGCAACGTACAATATCATTATATGATGGCCGTAGCTGTGATCGCTGTCCTGCCTATCATCGTCGTCTTCTTCCTGGCCCAACAATACTTCGTCAAAGGCATCGTGATGTCAGGGATCAAAGGGTAATGATGCTCGATAAGGAGCTGTATCGTCAGGTGTTCTCATGGTATCGGCAGTGGAATGAGGCCGAGACGAGAGCGCGCATCGAGGAAGCACGGCAATTGTCATCTTACCATCCTCATATCCAGGAGCATAACCGATGAACGAAGCAACATACTTTGAGCAAGTCGCCGCCACCCGCGACGAGCGCATGCGCTGGTGGCGAGAGGCGCGCTTCGGCATGTTCGTCCACTGGGGGCTGTACTCCCAGTTGGGCCGCCACGAGTGGGTGATGAACCGTGAGCGCATCCCCGTGGCCGAGTACGAGAAGCTGGCCGACACCTGGCATCCCAAAGAGCGCCCGGCGCGGGAGTGGGCCAGATTGGCCAAACAGGCCGGCATGAAGTACATGGTCATGACCACCAAGCATCATGAGGGCTTCTGCCTCTGGGACACTCAACAGACGGATTACAATGCCGTCAAGCACGGCCCCAGGCGTGACTTGGTGCGGGAGTACGTGGAGGCCTGCCGCGAGTTCGGGCTGAAGATCGGCTTCTACTACTCGCTCATGGACTGGCATCACCCCGACGGCGCCCTATGCGCTAAAGATGAGCAGGCACGCCGCCGCTTCCTCGACTTCACGCAGGGGTGCGTGCGCGAGCTGTGCACCAACTATGGCAAGATTGACGTGCTCTGGTATGACGTCGCCTGGCCGCTCCGGTCGCCCGAGCTGTGGGAGAGCGTCAAGATGAACACGATGGTGCGGGAATTACAGCCCCACATCATCATCAACAACCGCTCTCAGCTCGACGAGGATTTCGGCACGCCGGAGGAGCACGTGACCGCCGAGAAGGCGGGTCGGGACTGGGAAGCCTGCATGACCTTCAACGGTTCCTGGGGCTACATGCCCTGCGCCATTGACTGGCGCTCCGTGCGTGAGGTCATCTCGATGCTACGTACTGCGGCGGGCGGCCAGGGCAACCTGCTGCTCAACATCGGCCCCAAGCCGGACGGCTCTGTGCCCGAGGAAGCGATCGAGCGGCTGATCCCGGTCGGGCAGTGGATCGAGAAGAACGGCGAGGCGCTATACGGTCAGGTCGAACGGGTAGATGGGCGAATGGAATGGATGCCGACCGGGGCCTGGACCATCAAGGGGAACACAGCTTACTACTGGTGCAATCGGTGGCCGGGCAGGGAGCTGGCCATCGGCGGCTTGCAGATGAAGGTGAACAGGGCGTCGCTGCTGGCGACTGGCGAGCCGATCACGTTTGAACAGACGGAGAACCGGCTGATCCTGAAGGGGCTGCCCGATGCCAACCCCGATAAGATCGCCGGCGTGTCGGTGATCAAGCTGGAGTGCGCCTCGGCGCCGCGCCAGGTCTTGGGCGCCGGCTACGTAATTCTGGATTGAATGAAGCGAGGCAGTGATGAGCTATGAACGCGGCTGGCAGGCGATCCATCTGGAGATGCCCGACCGCATCCCCCATACCGAATACCTGACTCACCGCCCGTTCATCCTGAAGGTGACAGGCTACGACCCGGAGGACGAGTCACAGAAAGAGCAAGCCAGCGCAGCCCTGGCGAAGGCCCTGGACTACGACTTCATCTGGTCCACTTACAGCCGCGAGTGGGGGCTGCCTGAAACCGATATGGGCCGGGCCAAATATTACGAGACAGAGATCCCCTGGGAGTCTTCCTACCCGTTCAAAAGCGTGGAGGAGGTGCTTGCTTTCAACCCGCTAGACGTGGCAGACCTCCCCAGCATGGACGAGCTCACCGCCGACGTGCATCGGTACTACGAGAAGGGCCTGGCCCTCTACCCCGAGGCGGTGTTCCCCGGTGGCTTTTACAACTCCGTCTTCACCTGGAGCATCAAGACCTTCGGCTGGGAGCTGTTCATGATGGCTGCTAAAGCCGACCCCAAACGCTTTGAAGAGATCCTGGACCAGTTCACCGAGATCAGCCGCATGGTCGTCGAGGCACACATCCGGGCCAAGATCCCTATCTTCCTCTGCCACGACGACATCGTCTGGGCCGCCGGGCCGGTTTTCTCCCCGGCCTGGATGCGGCAATACGTCTTCCCCCGGCTCCGACGGCTGTGGGAGCCTCTGCGCGAAGCGGGGATCAAGGTCCTCTTCTGCTCCGACGGCAACTTCAACGAGTTCGTGGACGACCTGGCACAGGCCGGAGCGGAGGGGTTCATCTTCGAGCCGCTGACCGACCTCCGGTACATCGTGGAGCGTTACGGGCAGACCCATGTCATCATCGGTAACGTGGACTCGCGCATCCTTCAATGCGGGACGCCGGAACAGATCCGGGCCGAAGTGAAGCGGTGCGCTGATTTGGGACGTGACTGTCCGGGCTACTTTTTCGCCGTCGGCAACCACATCCCCTACACCGTGCCCATCCCCAGCATCGAGTGCTACCTGGAGGCGATTGAGGAGTACGGGAGGCGGTGAGGCGTGATACGATCGTCTTCCAGGAGGCATCGCCATCATGACGATTTCCCACGTGCGTTGGATTCGCTTGCGATCACCAGAGGCAGACCGCGTGCTCGCCTACGCCGGGCGTGAGCTGGCCCGCTATGTGCGCAAACTGACCGGAGAACGGTGGAGCGTTCGGGGCGTGGACGAGATGGAAGCGGCGGCCGACACAGTTTGGCTGGGCCTCTGCGATCAATTGCCCGCGCCGCCGAGTGGAGCCCTGTCGCTCGCACCCTGGGACGATGGGTATGCCATCTGGACATCGGATGGCGGCCTGTTCATCGCCGGGCGTAATGCCCGCAGCGTCCTCTTCGGCGTCTACGCGTTCCTGGAGAGGCAAGGTATACGATTCGTTCGCCCGGGGCGCGACGGCGAGCTGACCCCCCAGGCCGAGGCCATTGTGTTACCCGACATGCCCATCATCGAAGAACCGCGCTACCGCCACCGCGGCGTGTGCATCGAGGGCGCGACCTCGCTCGAACACGCGCTGGGCATGGTGGACTGGTGCGCCAAGAAACGGATGAACACCGTCTTCCTCCAGTTCCTTACCAGCCGTTATTTTTATAACAACTGGTACGAGCGGACTTACAACCCAAAGTACGCCGATCACATCCTCACTGACGAAGAGGCGTTAGCCCTCGACGATCAGGTCATCGCGGCGATGAAGCAGCGCGGGCTGGTCTTCCATCGCGTGGGGCACGGCTGGACGGGCGCCACGGTCGGGATGCCGCGCTCGGGCTGGGTCAAGGCCGATTCGCCGGTCGAGCCGGAGTACGTGCGCTGGCTGGCCCAGGTGAACGGCGAACGTAAACTGTACCAGGACATCCCGATCAACACGGAGCTATGCTATAGCTTTCAGCCGACTTTCAACGCCTTCGTCGAGACTGTCGTCCGCTACTGTGAGGCGCACCCCGAGCTGGACGTGGTGCACGTCTGGCTCTCCGATGCCACCAACAACAAGTGTGAGTGCGACGAATGCCGTAAGCTGTCCATCTCGGACTGGTATGCCCGCATCATCAACGCGCTCTCAGAGGCACTGCACCGCCGCGTGCCGGGGATGCGCTTTGTCTTTCTCTGCTACATCGAGTTGCTGTGGCCGCCCGAGCAGGTCCAGATTGACGAGCGCTACGGCAACGCCATCCTGATGTTCGCACCCATCGCCCGCTGCTATGGCCACTCGTTGACCGACCCGGCGTGCGATGACGGCCAGGTATGGCCCCGCCCGCCGCTCAACCAGTTCGCCGTCTCCCGAGAGAACGCCTTCTATGTCAAGACGCTGGCCGACTGGCGAAAGGTCTTCCAGGGCGACAGCTTTGACTTCGACTACCATCTGATGTGGGCTAACTGGCGGCAGTTGACCGATACGGGGGTCGCCCGCATCTATCACGAGGATTTGCAGCATCTGAAGCTCATCGGCCTTAACGGCCTCATCAGTTGCCAATCCTTCCGTGCCTTCTATCCGTCGGGGCTGGCGATGACCGTGCTGGCCGAGTCGCTGTGGAACCCGGATGTGCCCTGGGCGGAGATACGTCGAAGATATCTGGAGGCAGCCTTCGGGGAAGATGCTGTTTTCGCCGATGACTATCTGGCCAGGGTGGAGGAATTTCTGGACACGGGAGATGCCCATCGGCGCATGCCTCCGCTCTCCAATGCCGACGCAAGGAAACTGGAGGTGTTCGCGGCCTTTCTTGATAGTGCCCTGGCCGAGCTGGCCGCGCGGGAAGAGTCCGCATCCGACAGGGTGCGCGGCCGATCGCTCGCCCTGCTATCCCATCATGCCCGGCTGTTACAGTTCATCGTTCAGGCATACCAGGCTCAGTTAGCGGGCAAATCCAAGGCGGCCAACAGAGCATTAGATCGCGCGGCGGACTTCCTGCGACGGACGGAGCCTCGCTACAGCATGTACATAGATACTTCCCTGGCGTTGCGGTTCTCAGTGGAGGCGCACCGGAGTTGAGAGGCAGGTACGATTTCGCCCACATGCTGGGCGCCTATTTTCCCCAGGTGCCCGTGCTGTTTCACGAGATGGAGCGTCCCTGGCACGGCCTCTAAAGCAATCTCTTCTGTGAAGTGCTGATCCCTTGAGTAGCTTCCTTACATGCCTACGATACGCGATGTAGCAGAACGAGCGAACGTCTCTCCCATCACCGTCTCACGGGTGATTAACAACTCCGGCTACGTCGGCCAGGAGACGCGCGCCCGCGTCGAGGCTGCCATCGCCGAACTCCAGTATGTGCCCAATTCGCTGGCCCGCAGCCTGCGCTTCAAGCGCACCCACACGCTGGCGCTGGTGCTGACCGACATCACCAACCCGTTCTGGACCACGGTCGCCCGCGGCGTGGAAGACGCGGCCAGCCAGCGTGGCTTCAACGTCATCCTATGCAACACGGACGAGAACGAGGCCAAACAGTCAGAATACCTCCACGTGCTCTTGCAGAAGCAGGTGGACGGCTTTCTGCTGGTGCCGGCCCGCAGCACGCCGGATCCGATCGCCCTGATCCAGAGCCAGAGGGTGCCCACGGTGGTGCTGGATCGGCAGGTGCCCGGCGCCAAGGTGGACGTGGTGCGGGGGGATTCAGAGGGGGGAGCGTATCAACTGGTGCGGCTGCTCCTGTCGTTGGGTCACCGTCGCATCGCGATGCTCTCCGGCCCGGTGAGCATCTCCACGGC
>DAOUAJ010000318.1:0-8497 GCA_034433615.1 Anaerolineae bacterium
GGATGAGTTGATGGAGCTGGCCAAAGAGAAAGATCCCGGCTTCACCGAGTTCTATTTCGCTGGCATGTTGCGTGAAGTGCGTCGCGTCCAGCATCTACCGCGCATGATCAAACCTCTGACAGTTGCCGAGCTACAAGCCTTTTTTACCCCTCTGGCAGAACAGATCATGCTGAAGGCCAAACCGCCCCGGTAATCCCCCTTTTCCTGCTGCGCCAGGATGTGATCCCTCGCCGGCACCTGCCCCCATCTTCCTTACAAGGGTAGGTTTATTGTAGAGGGATGCACCCTTCTCCTCCAAAATCTATCTTTCGATAGACGACACCCCCGCCATTTCAAGGTAAACTGAGATAGCATGGCATAGCCTGTATCGCGTGGCCCATGTCTGTTCGCGTGATCGGAAACGGAATACGTAATGCGTAATGCGTAACACAATCCCACCGCGCGCCTGATGCCTCGGGAGGCCCCCATTGCTAAACGAGCTGCGCCACCGGATGGCAGCCTATCTTGCGCAGCACACCATTTGCATCCTCAGCACCGCCGGCACGCAGGGCGCCTGGGCCATGCCGGTGCGGTATCGTCCCCGGCAGGGGACCTTTGGCCGCCAGGGGCTGGAGGTGGAGTGCCTGGTGCCCCGCTGGGCCGATGTGGCTTATCAGCTGGAGCAGAATCCTCACGTGCTGCTGGTGATCCCAAGCCAGATTTCGGATTGCGGATTGCGAATTGCGGATGGGCAGACTGCTCCGCACTCCGCACTCCGCACTCCGCAATTCTCTGGCCTGCGTTGGCTCCAGATCGCGGGCACGGCGGAGGTGGTCACTGCGCCAGACTGGGCGGAGTGGTTGCCTGGCCGGACGTTCCCAGCCTCGCCGGATGAGCTGTACCTGGTGATCCGGGTGACGCCAGCGCGGATGGACCTGTTCGACGAGAGCCAGGGCTGGGGCACGCGGGAGACGCTAGAGTCAGACACTTAGGAAGTAGGGGGAGGAGTGACATGGGTACTCGTAAGAGCAGGCTGTTCATCTCCTTTGGTCTGTCTCTGGGGCTGCTGATTCTGGCCCTGGGAGTGCTGCAAGGGGCCGTGCCGCAGATCGTGGTGGGTCTGGCGGTGCTGGCCAGCCTGCCTGCCATAGCACTGGCAGGTCACCTGCGGCACCATCGCTGGCGGGCGCGCATCGTCTGGAACGAGCTTCGCACCTCGGCCCGGCTGCGCTGGCCCCGGTTGCACCACGGCTGGCTTCTGTGGCACCCTGTGCTCCGGCGGTCGGGCGCCGGCGGTCGGCGGTCGCCCTATGGTCTGGCCTACCGCCTGCTGTGCGTACTGGTGATCGCGGGCATGCTGGTCGGTGTGCTCCCACCGCCGGGGTCAGCGTCCGCGGCGTCGTCGCAACCCATGCGTTTGCAAGCCCCTCCAGAGCAGCCAGCGACCCAACCTGATGGCCGGCCAAACCGCCTGCTCCCCCAACGCCCCAACCAGCCCCCTGGCACCTTCTGGGCCGACCTGGACAGTGACCGGGATGTGGACGAGGCGGACCTGCAACAGATCGCCCTGTTCTGGAACTGCGCCACCGGAGACCCCTGCTATGACGCCGCCTTCGATTACAACAGCGATGGCATCATAGATGCCCATGACATGGCCTACGTCGGCAACGAGTACGATGTCACCCCGCCTGAGGTCACTGTCACAGGTCCCGAGGATGGGGCGGTCGTCGGCGGGGCGACGGTCAACGTCACCGGCGTCATCGCCGACAAGCACGCCGTCAACGTCACCGTCAACGGCGTGGCGGCCACCCTCTCCTCCCCTCTCCTGGCAGGAGAGGGGTCGGGGGTGAGGTCATTCAGCGCCAGCGTGCCGGTCACGTCCGGCAACCAGGCACTGCACGTCCTCGCCACCGATGAACTGGGACAGGTCTCCATCAGCAGCCGGCTGGTGGGTGTGGACACCGATGGCCCGATGATCCAGGTCCACACGCCCGAGAACGCCCAGTCGGTCTACACCCTGCGCCCCACCATCGCTATGTCCTACACCGACTTCTACATGGCCGTTGATGTGGCGACCCTCCAGGTCACCCTGACCGATGCCGGGGGAACGGCCACCAACGTGACAGCCGACCTGACCGCCGGCCCCGATGGAGCCAGCGGCCAGGTGAGCTTCGACCTGACAGAGGACACGGTCTACATCCTCACCGTCTCCGTAGCCGACACGTTGGGCAACCCCGGCACCTACCGGGCCGCCTTCTACGTCCCCACCGATCCCGACACCATCACCCCGCCAGCCGAGCCAGAGAACGCCGGCTGGGTGAGCGGGTACATCTACGACTCCAGCACTTGCGACCAATACCTGATCGAGTGCCAGGGCCTGGCCGGCGTCCGAGTGACGCTGGAGAAGATCAACGAGACGGCCCTGGCCCAGGCGCGCGCCGAGCGAACGAAGCAGTTGGCGGCCGACCCCGACGCAATACGCAATACGCAACACGCTTCGCGTTTCACATCCTCCATCTCGGGTACAGTCGTCACCGGCCCCGACGGCTTCTTCGCCTTCCCGGTGGGCGAGACCGGCCGCTACGCGCTGCGCGCCGAGAAACCCGGCTACACCTATGCCCAGCGCATCGTGGAAATCGTCCGCCGGCAGAGCGCGCCGGTCAACGAGATTTACGTGACGCCCATAGACCCGGCGGTGACGACGTGCGATGAAAACGGCTGCTTTCACGTCAGCGCCGACGGCCAGATGCAGGTGTTGATCCCGCCCGGCGCCATCCCGCCCGGCCAGCAGGTGGAAGTCACGGCCACGGAGTACGACCGGGTGAACTTCCTGCCCAGCGGCGAGCTGCCCCCCGGCACGTGGGAGACCTACGCTTTCAACCTGGGCGGCGACTCGACGATCACCTTCACCGTCCCCATCACCGTCAGCATCAGGAACAGCAGGAATTTCCCGCCGGGCACCGAGATCCCCGTGGGCTTCTGGAACCAGGAACTGCTGCAATGGGAGCACGAAGGATTCGCCGTGGTGGACCCCACCGGGCAGTGGGCGGTGATGCAGGTGCAGCACTTCTCCGTCTTCGACCCCAACATGCCGGTGACCCTGGTGGAAGCCGACCTGGAAGTCGAGGACATGACGGAGAAGGATCAAGAGGAGTGCGCCAGCGACGACTGCCTTTCAGAGGTGGCCCTGCGCTCGGGCAATCTGCGCCAGGAGGTCACCCTGCCTTCGGTGCAGGTGCTGGGCGAGCCGATGGCCCTGAGCTTTAAGTACGACAGCGGGCGTGTCAAAACCTCCGAGTTGATCGCCGCCAATCTTTCGCTGGAGAATTCCCTGGCCAGTAGCTCCAGGAGCGGCTACGGATGGCTGTCGGTGGAGCTGTTCCTGCCCGGGCAAAAGACGGCCCGCTTCACCTTCAGAACAGACGATCCGAGTGACCCGAACGATCGTAACCGGCGTGCAGGCCCCCGCTCGTACAACTACGGCCAGTTCCGCTATCTGTGGGACGGGCGCGACGGCCAGGGCAACCGCCTGCCGCCAGGCACCTATCCCTATGCACTACGCGTTAGCGTGCCCTATCTGGCCTGCTACTACTACACGCTCAACAATCGCTTTGGCGGCCCGCCCGACTATCGCCGCCCCACTCGCATTTGCATCCCCGTCACCCGCAGCTACTGGCACTATGGCACGGTAACCCTCGATGCCTACTTGAACAGCCCCGTTGGTCGGGGGTGGCCGCAGCATCTCGAACCGGGCGGCCCCTTCGGCATGGGCTGGTCGTTGGTCGGCCAACAGTTCCTCTACGAGGACGAGGCCGGCCACATCCTGATTGACGATAGCGACAACAACCTGACCCAGTACTACTTCCCTGCCAGGAACCTGCTGCTGGAAGGGGCGCAGAGCGGTGCACTGGCCCTGCACGAGACAACCGGGTTGCATGGGATGTACGTGCCAGAGGTAGCGGAAAGTCTCGAGTCTCAAGTCCCAGGTCCTGAGTCCCAGGTCCCAGGTCCAGGGTCTGAAGTCCGGAGCGCGAGGTCCGAAATACGAAGTCCCGGGTCAGAGGTCGAAAGTTCAGATAGTGCTCCCGCCAATGCACCTATGGCACCGCCACTTGACCATCTGCCTGTGACGCCGGCTTCCGGCACCCCGTCCGCCAAATATGACAACGAGTCGAGAGGATTGATCGAACCGACGGTGCTGAATTCGGTAGATCCCTCGGATTCGATGTCATATTTCGGCACCCTCAAGCCAACGGCATTCAAGAGGGAAACCACCGTTGAGCCGACGCCCGCCAAACCGCCGGACGAACCGGTGTCACTGCCAGTCGAACCGGCCTTGCCAGTACATCCGGTCCGCTACGAGGTGACGCCGTTGAGCGTCAACGTCAGCGGCGTCATCACCCAGCCCACTACCTGGACGGCGGCCAACAGCCCCTACATCCTCATCGGTGACGTGACGGTCAACCCCGGCGTCACCCTGGCCGTGGAGCCTGGGGTGGTGGTCAAGGGGCAGGGCGGCACTGAATTGAAAGTGCTGGGCCACCTGGATGCGGTGGGCACAGTCACTCAACCCATCACTTTCACCTCCGCTACGAACACCGGCCCGTACCAATAGGCGGGTCTGCTCTTTGACGGCGGCACTGGTCACCTGCGGCACGTCACCGTGCGCTATGGCGGCATCGGCAACGGCTACGCCAACAGCAACATCACCGTGCGCAACGTCACCAACAGCGAGGTACGCATCGAGAGCAGCCAGATCCGTAACGGGAGCGCGTATCACGACTCCGAGTATTATTACGGACTGTATGTCTTGAACAGCCATGTGGTGGTCAGTGATACCCTCTTTGCCAACAACGGCCACAGCTATGGCACGGGCGACTACGCCCTCTACGCCACCGGCG
The DNA here is from genome assembly GCA_034433615.1 of Anaerolineae bacterium. GTDB lineage: Bacteria > Chloroflexota > Anaerolineae > DUEN01 > DUEN01 > DAOUAJ01. The sequence continues at coordinate 4,881 of DAOUAJ010000318.1, forward strand.
CCAGCACCGTCCTCACCGTCACCAACAACGTTTTCCAGAGCAACCCCGGCTACCCGATAGCGATACCGGTGGCTGCGCTGAGTCAGCTCGAGGACAACACATTTTCCGCCAATGGCTACAACCGTCTCCAGTTGTACGGTGATGGCACCTTCACAACGGATACCAGGCTGGAGCCGCAGCGTGGCCTGGCCGGCTACGAATTCACCGACAACCTGACCGTGACCCAGGGGGTCACGCTGACCGTAGAGCCGGGGACGACGCTCTTCTGGGCCAGCGGCAAGCGACTGAAGGTCCAGGGCCTGCTCTACGCCGTCGGCACCGAGACACAGCCCATCACCTTCACCTCCAGCGTAGACACCGGCCCCCAGCAATGGGGGGGGATCACCCTCCACGGGCAGGCCACGCTGGAGCACGTCACCGTGCGTTGTGCTGAGATCGGCCTCGACGTGAAGGATGGTGGCCAGGGCAGGGCGCTCTATAGTTCATTCGTCAACAACGGACACGGTATTTTCGGCACCCCCGATTTCCTTGTCGCTGTCTCCGACATCAGCGGCAATGCCTCCTGGGGCCACGGCCTATACAACAACACCGGCCGTCTGATTGACGCCCGCTACAACTGGTGGGGCCATTCCACCGGCCCGCTGTACCCGGTGGCCAACCCTGACGGCCAGGGCAATCGTGTGAGCGATAACGTGCTCTTCGAGCCCTGGCTGGATCAGCGTGTGCTCAAAGCGGGCATCATCAACGGCACGCCCGCCGACAACACCGTTCTGACCTATGATCCATCCACCGCCACCTACACCCGCCACTATCCCGACGGCACCCAGGTGCACTTCAACGCCAACGGCACCCACGACTACACCCTGGACCCATTGGGCAACAAGACCGCCTACGTGTACAATCCCGACCGCACCCTGGCCCGCATCGAAGTCTACCCCGCCGGCGACACGACTCCTCGCTGGACGTGGACGTTCGATTTCGGATCTCGGATCTCGGATTTCGGATCTCAATTCCGCAATCCGCAATCCGCAATCCGCAATCGCGAAGTTCTCATCACCGACCCGGCCGGCCGTGCCACCACGCTGACTATTGACCACCGGGGCGACCTGGTCAGCGTTGCCCAGCCGGGCCTCAGCGCGCCGATGACCTTCGCCTACAACGCGAAACACCTCATCACCCACAAGCAGGATGCCCGTGGCTTTCTCACCACCTATCTCTACAACATGTGGGACCGCGTGACCCGCGCCGAACTACCCCCGCGTGAGGTCTACGATCCGGCCACCGGCCAATTCAGTCTCGAGCAGGAGGTCCATCGGTTCGCCGCCAGCGACGTGTCTTACCAACTGGCCAACAACTGGGGAGCCGGCAACCCCGACGCGCCCAACGTGGCGCTGGTGACCACCGACCAACTGGTGGAACGGGTCTCCTACGGCAACGTCAGCTACGAGGGGCAGACCAACGCGTGGGGCTCGCCGACCTCGGTGAGGGATGCCCTGGGGCACACGGTGCGCTACGAACGGGACGAGGACAACCGTATCACCCGCGCCGTTCAACCCGACGGCACCTGCATCGAGTACACCTACAACGCGCAGGGCAACACCCTGAGCGAGACAGGCATGCCTGCCGCCCAGTGCAATCTGCCGCCGGACCAGCGCGACCCGGCCCAGCTCCAACGCACTTTGTACACCTACGAGCCGCGCTTCAACCGGATCAAGGCCCAGACGGACCCCCTGGGCCGCGTCATCCGCTACACCTACGATTACGAAGTCGGTCAAGGAGAGCGGGGGCTGCTGGTGAAGGTCGAATACCCGGCGGTAGACGACGGCACCGGGCAGGTAGTCACGCCGTTTGAAACCTTCCAGTACAACGCCTGGGGCCAGGTCACCCGCTACGTCAACATGCGCGGCATCGCCACCTGCTTGCTGTACACCCAGGGCACGCCGGACGAAGCGGCTGGTGGCGGCAATCCTCTCTTTACCGCCGGAGTCACACCGGTGCCCGGCCTGCTGACCCAAAGGAAACAGGACTGCGGCGGGCCGCAGGAGTTCACCACCATCTTCCGCGACTTCGACGCTGCCGGCAACCCACAGTTGCTCATCCTGCCGTCCAGTGGGAGCCCGCGCCAGATCAGACGCCTATACGACGCCCGCAACCGCCTCACCTCAGAGACGAATCCCCTTGGCGTGGTCACGCGCTACGCCTACGACAACGCCAACAATCTGATCTGGATGATCCAAGATGCTGGCGGACGGAACGTCACCACTGAGTTCACCTGGAACGCGGCCAACCTGTTGGTGAGCAACCGCACCAGCGGAGGCGGACAGGTCATCCAGATCAGGTACGGTTACGACGTGAACCGCAACCAAACGATGGTGCAGGACGGGCGTGGAAACATCAGCCGCCACTTCTACGACACGGCGAACCAGTTGGTCCGGGTTATCGGCGCTGCCGGCGATGCCGCCACCTTTGCCTACGACGCCAACGGCTGGCTGGAGACTGCCACCGATCCGCGCGGCGTCGCCACTCGCTACGTCTACGATGAGCTGGGCCGGCGGACACAGGTCGTGGACGACGCGGACGGACTGAACGTGGTGACCAGCGCGGCCTACGATCTCGCCAACAACTTGCAGGTGCTGACCGATGTGCACGGCGTGCGTACCTGCTACACCTACGACAATCACGATCGGCTGGCGAGCATGACGCAGGATTGCGGCGGCCTGAACGCCACCACTCGCTATGCCTACGACCTGAACAGCAACGTCACTGCCATCACCGATGCCCTTGGCCGTACCACGGGCTTCGGCTACGACCGCCTGGACCGCCTCTCTGTCGTCACCGACGCCCTCGGTTATTCTGCTGTTTATACCTACGATGTTGCCGGCAATCGGGTTGCCGTGGCCGACGAACTGGGACGCGTCACTCGCTCCCAATACGACACCCTCGGCCGGCTGACTACTGAAACCAACCCCCTCGGCCACACGACGACCTTTGCCTACGACACCCTGGGCAACCTGGTCAGCTTGACCGATCCCCTGGGCGCGACCAGCACCTACATCTATGATGCCTTTGGGCGCCGCATCCGGGTCGTCAACCCGGCCGGCGGAATCACTACCTACGCCTACGATCCAAACGGCAACCTCACCGCAGAGACTGACGCCCTGGGGCGCACGACGCGCTACCTCTACGACGCGCTGGACCGCCGGGTGGGGATCATAGACCCGGCCGATGGCCTGACGACCTACACTTACGACGCCCAGGACAACGTGCTCGCCGTCACCGATCCCCTGAGCCGGACGATGCGCTTTGCCTACGACGCTCTGGGGCGGCGCACGGTCTTCACCGATGCCCTTGGCAGCACCACCCACTATGCCTACGACAATGCCGGCAACATCGTCGCCATCACCAACCCCGTGAGCCAGGTGACGCGCTACGAGTACGACGCGCTCTACCGCCTCACGGCGATCACCGACGCTAGCGGCGCCGTGACACGAATGACCTACGACCTGGTGGGCGACCGCTTGAGCCTGGCCGATCCCCTGGGCAACACCACGACCTTTACCTACGACGACCTCAACCGACCTGTCCGCGAGACCAACGCCCTGGGCCTCAGTCGCACG
>DAOUAJ010000319.1:0-4059 GCA_034433615.1 Anaerolineae bacterium
GCGGCCCAGGAGCGCGGGCTGGAGATCCCCGATGCCGATTCGTTCAACGCCATCCCGGGGCATGGGGTGGAGGCGACCTTTGAGGGGCGCCGCATCCTTTTGGGCAACCGCAAGCTGATGCGCGAGCGGGGAGTGGACATTGCTCCCCTGTTGCCGCAGGCGGAGGCCCTGGAGCAGGACGGCAAGACGGTGATGTTCCTGGTCGTCTCACGCCCTACGTCTCAGGTCTCCAGTCAAGACATGAGACCTGAGGCCTGGGACCTGGGACTGATCGCCGTGGCCGACACGCTGAAAGAGCACTCCGCAGAGGCGATCCAGCGCCTGCGTCAACTAGGGATCGAGGTCGCCATGATCACGGGCGACAACCGGCGCACGGCGGAAGCCATCGCCCGGCAGATAGGCATGGATCGCGTCCTGGCCGAGGTGTTGCCTCAGGACAAGGCCCAGGAGGTGAAGAAGTTGCAGGGGCGAGGCCGGAAGGTGGCGATGGTCGGCGATGGGGTGAACGATGCGCCCGCGCTGGCCCAGGCCGACGTGGGCATAGCCATCGGCTCGGGCACCGACATCGCCAAAGAGACGGGGCATGTCATCCTGATCAAGGACGACCTGCGGGACGTGGTGGTAGCGCTGGAGGTGGCTCGGGCCACGATGCGCAAAGTAAAGGAGAACCTGTTCTGGGCCTTCGTCTACAATACCCTGAGCATCCCGATTGGGGCGGGGGTGCTGTATCCAGCTTTCAAGCTGGTGGTCAGCCCGGAGTGGGCAGCCTTCCTGATGGCGATCAGCTCGCTCACGGTGACGCTGAACACGCTGCGCATGCGGGGCTACGTCCCGCCGCTCAAGCGTGAGCAGCGACGCCAGCCACCGCGTGTCGAGCGTGCCCCGCTCGCCCCTGCATCCGTCACGGGGATCAGAAAGTGAACTTGTACCCGTCCGGGGTGGAGGAGGGCATGATGGAACCACTGGAGAGGAAAATCGCGCGACGCAGCGCGCTCACCTACACGACGATCTCCCTCGCGGTCGCTCTCGCCTTCTTCGTGGCAGCGACGGTAAAAGGCGGTTACACGAACGTGGCCCGTTTTGGTGGGGCGGCCTGGGTTTTCTTGTTGAGCATGATCGTCACCATGCCGCTGGTCACGTCGTGGTACAAGCGGCGTTACCGGACATAGGGAGGAACTCATGAGCAGACGAATCAAGCAAGTAGGATCCCTGATCGTGGTGGTTCTGGCCGTGGTCCTGGCCGGCTTCGGCCAGGCAACCGCCCAGGTTGCCCAGGTCCGCTACACTTACATAGCCAACGCCGCCGATGGGACCGTGTCAGCCATCAACCTGGTCACCAATCGAGTGGAGTGGACGCTCAAGATCGGCGAGAAAGCGGCTCACGGTATCGCCGCCAGCCCGGACGGAAGCATCGTCTACGCTGGCGACTCGGCCGCCAAAGAGGTGGTCGTGATTGACGCCGGGCGGCGGGTGATCCTCAAACGCATCCCGCTGGCCACGGCCGTCCACGGCATGGATCTCTCGCCGGACGGCAAAACGCTGTGGGTGGGTGGCTCCCTGGGGGATGACCCGGTCAAGGGCACGTTGACCGTGATCAACGCCATTAACCTCACCATCGAAGATGTGATCAGCCCCGGGCTGGGCAGTGCCTCGCACTTCGCCTTCACCCCGGACGGCAAGGAGATCTGGATCGCGTCTACCTCGACCAACCTGGTGTGGATTGTGGACACGGCTACGCGCCAGGTGACGGCGGCCGTCCCGCTGTGGGTGCCCGAGACCAGGCAGCGCTCGGCGCCGGAGGACGACTGGACGGCCTACCTGGCCGAGAGGAAGATCATCGGCCTGAACGAGGTGGCGATCTCGCCGGATGGAAGCCGGGCGTATGCCGTCGGGCCGACCACAAGCCAGTTGTTCGCCATTGACGTCAAGAGCCGGCGCGTCCTGAAGAGCGTCCAGGCCGGCCAGCGCGCCCACGGCGTGGCGGTCAGCCCCGACGGGAAGGAGGTCTGGATCGCTGATTGGGCGGGCCTGGTCAGCGTGTTCGATGCAGACAGCCTGAAACAACTGGCCAGCATCCGGGTGGCTGAGACAAGCGGAGTGGCGCAAGCACGCGGCGCGAACCACGTCGCCTTCAGCCGCGATGGGCAGCGCGCCTACGCCAGCAGCATTCGCGATGTGGCGGTCATTGACGCCAGGGGGCGCCGGGTGCTCGGCCGGGTGGCGGTGGGGCAGGAGCCGCACGAGTTCTCGCTGGAGGATTGGGTCGCGCCGGGCGCATGGGTGGACGTAGCGGCCGTCCGTGCCGCAGCCCAAGGCGCTGCCCCCACGCCAACGGGTACGCCGTCACCCACCGCTACGCGCAGCACGCTCGCAGCGACACCTCAGGCGGCTCGCAACGAGCTGACTCGGATCAACGATGAGGGGGCGGTCACCGTCGAGGTCACGCCGCTGAACCTGACCGGAACCGGGGCAACATTGGACTTCCAGGTGGTGTTGGAGACTCATTCGGTGGAGCTGGATTATGACCTGACCAAGATCGCCGTGCTGCGGGATGACCAGGGCAATGAATACACACCCTCGGCCTGGAGTGGCCCACGGGGAGGGCATCACGTGAGCGGCACCCTTCAGTTCGATAACCGTTCCGGGATCGTGAAGCCGGGGCTGAAGTACCTCGAGCTGGAACTGAGAGGCATCGCTCAAATGCCCAGCCGGATGTTTCGATGGGAACTCAGTGAGACGCCCTCCGGCAAGTTACCCGCGCCTGGCGAGGGAGAAGAGACATGCCCATGCCACAATAGTTGATCAAGGTACAGGGTTTGGGGATGAGATGGCCAGACGGGCGAACAGTTAGGGTATTCATCTGGGGCCTGAGCCTGGGGGCGATAGGAGGCCTGCTCATGGCCCCCCAGGATGGACGTCGCACCCGCGCTCGACTGGCAGAGTGGTTGGCAGATCTGTACTATGATCTGGAACCACGCCTGGTCGCTGTGCCAGTACAGGACATCATCCTGACCAGCCGTGTGCGATCGGCACTGCGTTCAGCCGGCCTGGAGGAGGGCGTGGGCCTCCATGTCTCGGGCCGGAAGGTCCACCTGCGTGGGACGGCCCGCGATGCTGAGATGATCCAGCACGTCGAAGCCGTCGTGCGGGCCGTCCCCGGCGTGCGAAAGGTGATCAACTGCCTGGTGGAAAGGGAAAAATGAATGATGACCGTTGCTCTACAACCTCGACGTCTATTGTGGCCTATCATCGGTGGGATGCTGGGTGCCGTGTCTCTGTCTACTCTCTACCTGATGATCGTCACCGTGGCCGAATCCTGGTCTCATGCGTTGGAGCTCTTCCGTCAGGATATGCCTTTCGTGGTACCTATCATTCTAGGGTTCGGGGTCCAGGTGGGGCTCTTCGTCTATCTGAAGCAGGGTCTGCACCTGCCCGAGGACACTCGCACCGCCGGTGCCCTCACCGGAGCAGGGACGGGGACCTCAACTGTAGCCATGGTGGCCTGTTGTGCCCATCACGTGACCGACGTCTTACCCCTGGTTGGCCTCTCAGCAGCAGCCGTCTTCCTGGCTGAGTATAAGGTGTGGTTCATGGCCGCGGGCCTGGCGACCAACCTTGTCGGCATCGGCGTCATGCTCAGGTTACTGCGGCGAGAACGTCGCCAGGCTTTGAGCATGCTGAGAACCCAGGAGGCGTGTCACCTATGAAGCAGTCTATGCTGGCCATTGCACTGCTGAGCATCGCACTGCTGACGGGATGCGCAAGCCGTAGAATGCCGTCACCCCTCTCAGCTCCTACGCCCGACGTGACAGCCTCTAGCTCTCATCTGCCGACACAGACCTTCCCCGCTCGCATCAGCGATGCCGGCCAGGTGGTCGTGGAGATAACGCCGCTGAACCTGAGCCAGCCAGAGGAGGCCATAAGTTTTGAGGTGGCCATGAACACCCATTCAGTGGCGCTAGACTACGATCTGGCCCGGCTGGCCATCTTACGTACCAGCCGGGGAGATGAAGTAGCCCCCTTGCACTGGGATGGCTCTCGTGGCGGCCATCACGTCAG
>DAOUAJ010000320.1:0-3173 GCA_034433615.1 Anaerolineae bacterium
GGCGCGCCGGCCGTCCGGCGTGGCCCCTACGTTGGCCCCCATCGGGACGTGAGCAGACACCGTGTAGAAGCCTGGCTGGTAAACGCCGCCCCGGATCGTGGGATGCCGCGCCACCAGCTCGCTGTAGCGATTGGCCCATTTCTGTGCCAGGGTGTCCACCCGATCATCATCGTTGCCGTACTTTGGCACCCGGTGGAGGAGGCGTTGACGCAACGTCTCCTTTCCCTCAAAGTTGCACCGCAGCGCGCTCAGTAACTCCCCCGCAGTTAGCCACCTCTCCTCGAACACGGCCTGGCGCACCGCCGCCAGACTGTCCGCCACGTTGGCGATCTGCACCCCCTGGACGCCGGAGAAATTGTAGCGCGCCCCGCCCGCCGTCACGTCTTTCCCCCGCTCAATGCAATCGGACACCACCAGCGAAAGGAAGGGTGACGGCAGGACCTCGGCATGAACCTGGTCTACAATGTTGCACCCTTTGACCATCAAGGCCACGAAGTGGGCCATCTGCCGGTCGTAGGCGGCCTCCAACTCTTCAAATGAGCCCATCTCGTCCAGGCGCGGGGTCTCCAGCCCAATCTGCTGGCCAGACTGCGGGTCTTTCCCGCCGAAGAGGGTGAGCTCCAGCACCCGCGTCATGTTGAACATGGCGGCGTCGCTCCAGCCCAGGGCCTTCCCTGGCGTGGAAAGCTCCACGCATCCCACCACAGCGTAGTTCAACGCATCCTCCGGCGCGATGCCGCGGTTGATCTGGCCAGGAACGATGACTTCGTCGTTAAAGACCTGGGGCATGCCGCTGCCTCTGCTGATGACGGAGGCAGCCGCCATCAGGAACTCTTCCGGGCTGTCCTTGTGGATGCGGATAGAGAGGTTAGGCTGGGTCAGCCCCAGATCGGCCTGGGCGCGCAGGCACATATAGCTGAGAAGGTTGGTGGCATCGCGGCCGTCTGGTCGTTGCCCTCCCAGGACGATGTTAAAGCCGATGGGGAAGCCGGCAAAGTAGCGGGCGCCGGCGCTGCTGCGCAGGAGAACGATCTCGTTAAATTTGAGCCACAAGTGCTCCAGGAGCGCCTGCGCCTCTGGCAATGTCAGCCGGCCGGACTCCAGATCGCGCTCCAGGTAGGGCAGCATGTACTGGTCGAAGCGGCCCGGGGAGAAGCTACTGGCATTCGATTCGATCTGCAGGAGCACGAAGAGGAACCAGACGGACTGCAAAGCCTCCCAGAAATCGCGCGGCGGATACTCCGAGACCCAGCGACATACCTCGGCGATACGGCCTAACTCTTTTCGGCGCTGGTGGTCCTCCGTCTGCCGGGCCATCTCTTGCGCCAGATCGGCGTAGCGTAGCATGAATTCATGCGCTGCCTGCAAGGCGATGAGCGCGGCATCGTAGAAGACCACGGAGGGATCACCCTTATGCGTTGCATCGAACCGGGCGCGAGCGGCCAGCACCTTCTCACGCAGGCCGCGCACGCCCAGGCGCAGCCAGCTCTCCACGTCGGGCAGGATGTGGCCCTGGGCGTGATCGGTCTGGTTCAGGCTGAACGCTTTACCCTGGACTGCCTTCCTCACGTCCTCAGGGAGGCGGGCGGCCACGATGTCTTCCAGCGTCTTACCCCGCCAGTACGGAAAAATCTCCTCCCTCAGTTCCCTGATCTCCCTCGCTTGAATCTGGAATGGATCCTGCAGGCGGATCGGGAGGGTGTCAAGTTCCCTGTCCACCCAATCCACCGCGCCCTCTGGCGCGATCACCCCCATGCGCGGCAGCAACGAGCGATTGCCCACGATCAGCTCATCAGGGTGAATGGTGATGCTCAGGTGACGGGCCAGGTCCAGCAACATGCGGGCGCGGCGGATGGGCATCGGCTGGCCTTCGCTACTCTGGTAGCTGCGGGTTGTAATGCGCGCCCGCTCCACGTCAATCTGGCGCTCCGTTTCGAGCAGTCGCCTCTTGATGCGGGTAGCTCGCTCTGTGGGCCGGGTGGTCGCCCAGGTTTCCGGAGGAAAAGCCTGTATCGGGTCAGTAATGGACTTACTCTGCCTCAACATGTTCACCTCTTGGATCGGTCGTACCGCTCACCGTTCGTCCAGGTTCGGTCAAAGGGGTGCTCAACTTCCAGCGACGTCAAGAGATGGTAGCGATGCGGTTTGCGAAACGCATTGCCCCATACCACACAACCCAGTATAACACAAATGGGTTCCCATTTTCAAATGGGCCTGGCGGCTAAGCCACGGCTGCCGCTGTCTGGTGTTTTGCCCCCTGCTGGGCTTGTGTGGTAACATGAGAATCACTCTTGCTGTCGGGGGCAGCGATCTCATATCAGGAGGCGTAGCCATGCAACCACCTTTTCCGCCTGCTATCAGTATTGGTCCCTTTGCCATTCACTGGTACGGCATCCTCATTGTGACCGGCGCCGTACTGGCGGCGTTCGTGGCCTCGGCCGAGGCTCGTCGCCGGAGCGAAGATCCCGAGCGCGCCTGGGACGTCCTGGTCTGGGTGCTACTCCTGGGCATCATCGGTGCCCGGCTGTATCACGTCTTTTCTCAACCGGCAGGCGGGTTCGTCGGCTGGGACTACTACCGCGAGCATCCGATTGACATCATTGCCTTCTGGAAAGGGGGCTTTCGCGGCCTGGGCATCTATGGCGGCGTCATCGGCGGCGTTCTGGGCCTTTACCTCTACACGCGACGCCACCGGCTCTCCTTCCGGCGCTGGCTGGACATCGTGGCACCGGGCGTGTTGCTGGCTCAGGCCATCGGCCGTTGGGGCAACTTCATCAACCAGGAACTGTACGGCCCGCCTATGCGGAATCCTATGCCGTGGGGGTTGAAGATTGACGCGCTGCACCGCTTCGGAGAGTACGAGGATCTGCAAAAATATCCGGTGGACACGACCCGGTTCCACCCCACGTTCCTCTACGAGTCATTGTGGAACGTGATCGGCTTTGTCCTGCTGTTGTGGGTAGGTCGGCGCTTTGCCCATCGTCTGCGAGATGGCGACGTCTTCTTTTTCTACATGATCTGGTACCCGGTGGGGCGCTTCTGGGTGGAGACGTTGCGGCCAGATGCCTGGACCATGGGCGGTATGGCCACGGCCCAGTGGATCGCCCTGGCCTCGATGATCGTTGCCATCATAGCGCTGATCCTCAACCATCGGCGGCCAGCCGGGCCGACCC
>DAOUAJ010000321.1:0-4225 GCA_034433615.1 Anaerolineae bacterium
GGACGACACCCGGCTGTGGGCGGCGTTACAGAACGCCAGCGGTGGCACCTGGGGCGGCTGCGTGTACGACGTAGACACGATCGTCGAGCTGTTGGAGGCGGGGAAGAGGGCCACAGGGGGATAAGGCAAGCCTGCCCTGGACGTCGTGCAGGCCAGGGACAACGAGGCACCGAGGTGCTGAGTCAGGACCCTCGCAGGGGGATGTCCCTACCTCTTGCGCTTTTTCTTCTGCTTTCTTTTGCTTATCCGGCTCTGTGCCGCCCGCTTCTTCAACTCCTTCTTACCGGGGCCTTTGGATCTCTGCCTGGGGTGCTCTCGGAGTTGCGGACGCGGCGGAGCCGCAACAGGCCGCGCGCGCGGCTCCGCCGGCTCGCCTCTGAGGATCCGGGCAAGCCGCTCGTCTTCGGCCCTGACCAGCCGCCGCCACTCGGGCAGCTCGGGCCTGTCAACCCCGTTCACCTCGCACAGGACCAGGAGCGTCTGAGCCAGCAGGGGATCCCCTGGTTCCCATAGCTCGTAAAGCGGTTCGATGGCCGTCGGGCTGCCAATATCTTCTAGCGCTGTGATGTCAAACTCTTGAGCGCCCCCACTTTCCGTAATGGCGTCCAGAAGGGCCTGAGCCGAACGCTCGGCGGGGATCTGCCCCAACGCATGCCTCAGATAAATCTGGCGGGCAAGATCGTTATCGCGAATGTGCTGGGCTATCGGTTCCACAGCCGGCAGCCCGATCGCAATCAGCGCGCTCTCACAGGCCTCCAAGAGGAAATCGCTCTGGTTGTCATTGACTGCCTCGATCAATAGCGGGACAGCCGCATCACAGCTTCCGGGATGGCGACGAGCCATACGCTCGATCACTTCTGCGATCCGGATCGGCCCCCAGCCGTAGCTTTTCGGGTCGAACATGGCGATCAGCCGGGGGACGATTTCAGGGCCGAGCGCGACCACCTGATCCACGATCCCAGGCAGCACGTTCTCGCGGTCCTCGGTCAGGATCGTCAGCAGCATTTCCGTTTTGTCTTCGGCGGCCTCCAGCCGGCCCTGGTCATCGCGGTCCACGCTCAATTGGCACAGCAGAGCCAGGCCCATCGCACTTTCGTTCCGGCGTTCGTCCCGATCAGGAGCGGGATGGGCTGCGAACGCCTCGAGGGTCAGCCACGTCATCAACGCCTGTCGCCGGTAACCCACAGGACTGGCACCAGCATCCCATGCCGCACCCCAACCGGTCACATCGTCGCCCCGCTCCTCGAACAGGCGGCGAGCCTCCCGCAAGAGGATCGGAAACACCCCCTCGTGCTCGCGCCCGAATGCCATCGCCAGATCGTCGAGAGCGACGTCGCTCAGTTGGGGTTCCTGTTGCAGCCATCCCTTCGCAGCTTCCAGGGCCGCCTCGAAGCCATGAGCCGCCGCACCTCTCACTTCTTCGGCCAGGCGAGAGGCGCTCCCCGCATAGGCGAAGGTTTGCAGCAGCCGGTTGCGAGCCTCCCAGGACGACCTGCTACGGTAAAACTGAGCCAGGCGCCCGATGTCTTCCGGGCGAGCTGCATCCAACAATGCCCCCGCCGCCGTGCCGATGGCAAACTCGTCCACAAGCTCCTGTTCCAGGATCGCCCACAACGCCTGTCGCGCTTCGTCCCCCCCGAAGGTCCCCAGAGCACTCAGGACTCGGTAAAGCTCGCCCCGGTCAACCAGCTTTGTGTCCCGCTGTAGATGAGCCAGAATAAACGGGAGCGCCTCGCGGTGGTTCAGGGTAGCCAGGGCTTCTGCGTAGAAGCCGAAGCGCCGGCCCTCAGCCCCCTTGAGACGTTCCAGCAGAACAGGGCCGTACCGCTGCTGATCGCCGCTCTCCGCCAGGAACTTACAAGCGTCCATGACGATGAGATCGTCCTCGTCGTCCAGCATGGCGACTACTGCATCGCCCGCCTGACCAGGGAAGAGGCCGGTCAATCGTTGGAGAGCCCAGCGCCGCACCGGCCGGTCAGGATGGTGGATAAAACGCACCACATCATCAAAGGTCCATAAGAGTTGTTCCATGGTTTTCCCCTTTACGGGATCAACAACACCTTTCCCTTCGATTGCCGTGCTTCCATGTATCGGTGGGCCGCAGCCGCCTCTGCCAGCGGGAAGGTCTGGTCAATGCGCACATTGAGCTCGCCGGCTGCCATCCACCGGAACAGGTCGTTGGCTCGCCCCAATAGTTCCGTCCGATCCGCGACGTAATGCCCCAGGCTGGGCCGGGTCAGGAAGAGGGAGCCTCTGGCGTTAAGCACCTGGGGATCGAACGGCGGCACCGCGCCGCTGGACTGGCCGTACAGTACCATGTAGCCGCGCGGCCGCAGGCAGTTCAGGCTCTTATCGAAGGTCGTCTTGCCCACCGAGTCGTAGACGACGTTCACCCCCTTGCCGTCCGTCAGCCGCTTGACCTCCACTTCGAAGTCGGCCTGGGTGTAAAGGATCACCTCGTCCGCGCCGGCCTCCCGGGCCAGGCGCGCCTTCTCCTCGGTGGAGACGGTGCCGATCACCCGCGCCCCTCGCCGTTTAGCCAACTGCACCAGCAGCAAGCCGACGCCGCCCGCCGCGGCGTGCACCAGCGCCGTATCGCCCGGCTGCAGCGGATAGGTGCTGTGCGTCAGGTAGTGGGCCGTCATCCCTTGCAACATCACGGCTGCGGCCAACCGGAGGTCTATGCCATCCGGTACCGGCACCAACTTCCAGGCCGGGACGGTCGCATACTCAGCATACGAGCCTTGCTGCATGGCGTAGGCAACACGATCGCCCGATTTCACGTCCGATACCCCGGGGCCGACAGCATCCACCACGCCCGCAGCTTCCATGCCCAGGGTAAGCGGCAACTGGCCTCGATACTGGCCTGTGCGCTGGTAGATGTCAATAAAATTGACCCCTGCTGCCTCGATCCTCACCCGCGCCTCGTCGGGGCCGGGCTCAGGCGGCGAGATCTCCTCGTAGCTCAGTGCCTCGGGGCCACCAAACTGATGGACACGAATCGCTTTCATTTTCATAATCTCCTTTCTTCCGTCTGCCGTCTATCGTCCTTCGTCCGATCAGCATCTTCCGAACTCATCCACCGCCTCGCAGAAGGCGACGACGTTGGCGAAGGGGGCAAAATCCAGGTCGTAGGCTGGCGCCAACAGCAGGCCGTCAGGGCCTAGTGTCTCGATGCGTTCCCGCACCTCGTCCCGAATCTCGCCCGGGGTACCGTGATCCCAGCGCCAGGCGCTACCGACCGTGCCCCACAGCGCCAGTCGGTCACCGAACTCCCGTTTGATCGTCCACGCGTCCATGCAATCCGGCTGTATCGGGTTGATGGCGTTGACACCGATTTCTATCAGGTCAGGCACAAGCTGCGTGAAGTCGCCATCGCTGTGATAGAAGATGAGCAAGTCCGGGGAAGCCTCCCGCGCCAGGCGGATCACATCGCCCAGGCGCGGCTTGAAGAACTCCCGCCAGGTAGCCAGACCGATGAGCAGACCTGTCGGCATGGCCACGTCGTCGTCTAGCAGCAGGACATCAACGCCAGCTTGTGCCAGGATCAGCGCATTGTGAATCAGCAATGCCGTCAGTTGATCCAAGAGGTAATGGGCCAGCGGCTTGCGCGCGACGAGATCCACCAGGAAGTTGTCGAAGCCGCGCAGCCGCCAGGCCGTCTCGAACAGCTCGCCGCCTAGGTGCGGCGGGGAGCCAGCGACCGCCATCCCTGCTTGATGCCAGGCTGCGGTCTGGGCTGCCAGGCCGGCGTAGCGATTGGGGTCAGTCAAATCGGGGAAGACAAACTCGGCGATCTCCTCTACGGTCTGCGCTTTGCCAAGCGGACGGTCTGCTTCTAGCTCTGGATGGTAGCCCCACTCATGGTAAGTCTTAAGCTGAGAGAGGCTACCCACGTGAACGTCCTTGGGGAGATTCTCCAGGTAGTGCAAAAAATCGTCCTGTTCTGGAGGCGGCTTAAACTCGACGTAACGGATGTCCAGGCCGAAATAATCTTCCGGCTCAGTCGGGGCAATGTCAGGCAGAGATAGCGGAAAGAAGCCCAGGGTCTTGGGGACACGATCAGGTTGCTGACAGGTAAGCGCCAGCCGCACACGTTCACGCGCGTTCACCACGTACCTCCTTGCGAACCTTTTATGGAAAAACGCATTTTGGCAGTGCTCACCACCATTCTACCCGAGACTGAATTGGGCTGCAAGCCCAGTCTGCTCCTAAACCACGTTGA
>DAOUAJ010000322.1:0-9127 GCA_034433615.1 Anaerolineae bacterium
AAGGCACGCCACGGCCGCAAATCGCCGGGTGGTGCCGCGGCCGCCGGAAGCGTGGCAGCCGCCAGGGTTGAACCAGACGCCGGGAATGCGCCGGTTGACGGCGAAAGTTCTCCAGTGACGTCTTTCTGCCTCCGCGCCCTGGGGCGTTCCCCAACAGGTCATCTGCGGGTCCCTCCGCGCCCGCTCGCCTGTGCGAACTCCCTGGCGGGATCCCGGGGTGGCATCCGACCGTCCCCTCCGTACTCCCGCTCTGGGATGCCGCACCGGAGCAAGAAACCGCGACGCCCCTCGCCGGGCGAGAGGCGTCGCGGCCTCAGGTAGTCTAGTCGTCTATTTGACTAAGGAGGATAGCACGGGCCCCCCGGTTGTCAAGAGGCAAGTCTCATGAGGGCTCGTCACGCTTCCGCAGGCCGTTCTCAATCCACTGGAAGGCCTTGCTGTGCAGATCTGCCAGGGCGCCCACCTTCAAGCCCAGGTTGTGGCGGATATCCATGAGTTGGACCAAACCAACAAGGAGCGCCCACAGCACATCCACGACCTCTCGTGGGTTGTCGGCCTTGTAAATACCAGCCTCCACTCCTTCACGGACAATGTCGGCGGCCAGGCTGAAGTTGTGACCAGTGCGGCGGTTGATCTCATCAATCAACTCGGGAGATACCGCATCTCGTAATCCTTCGTTGTGAAGGAACGTCAGGATGCGATAGTAAGCAGGGTACTCCTGGTAGTAGGTGTAGAGAAAGTTCCAGAGCAGTTGAAGCTTCTTGTCCGGAGGGATGGCGAGCGCCCGAATGCGTTCCAGTTCTTTGCGGAAGATCTCCACACTCTCGAACAGAAGGGAGACGTACATCTCCTCTTTGCTCTGGAAATAGCAGTACAGCGTGCCGACGGCGAGCTCGGCTCGCTGGGCGATCTTCTCAATGGTCGCGTTCTGGAAGCCTCTCTCCCAAAAGACCTCCTTGGCCGCCTCGAGAATCTCCCTGCGGCGGGACTGGCGTTCGCGTTCGCGGCGTTGCTGAGTGCTCAAGATCCGGTCCCTTCCCCTGCCCTGCATCAGGCTATCACGGTCAGGCCGCAGGCGAAACTACAGGCCCAGTTGTCGGGCAACCAAGTTGCGCAGGACCTCCGAGGTCCCTTCGCCAATTTCCAGCACCTTGGTATCTCGATAGAAGCGCTGCACCGGCGAGTCCATGACGTAGCCATAGGCGCCGTGAATCTGGAGCGCCTGCTCGGTGATCCGGGTGCAGGCTTCGCTGGCAAAGAGCTTGGCTTGAGAGGCCTCCTTGATATGGGGATCTCCTCGCTCCGCCAGCCAGGCTGCCCTGTAGGTGAGCAGTCGTGCCGCCTGAATGGCGGTATCCATGTCGGCGAGCTTGTGCTGAATGGCCTGGAAGCGGCCGATGGGCTGGCCGAACTGCTCGCGCTGTCTGGCATAGGTCACCGCAGCGTCGAAAGCGGCTCGAGCCAGACCCGTCGCCAGAGCGGCGCCTATGATGCGCCCGACCGTTAGTCCCTGCAGGATACGGTGGAAGCCCAGGTTCTCCTCCCCCAGGAGCGCAGTGGGGGGCACGCGACACTCTGTGAGCAAAACCTCCGCCGTCTGGCCGGGCCGCATGCCGAGCATGGGCAGCCGTCGGCCCACAGCGAAACCGGGTGTCTCACGATCCACGATGAAGATACTGATCCCTCTGGTGCGTTGCTCGGGAGCGGTGTAGGCGGAGAGGACGACGAAATCGGCAAATGGGCTGTTGGTGCAGAAGAGTTTGGCACCATTAATGACATAGTCCTTGTCATCGCGCACCGCGCGTGTTCGAATTGCCGCCAGGTCGGAGCCGGCGGAGGCCTCAGTCATGCCAAAGGCTCCGATCCGCTCTCCGCGAATGCCCGGCAGGACGTAGCGCTGCCTCTGCTCTTCACTACCGAACAGGGCGATGGGGGTGAGAGCCAGGACGGCGTGGCAATAGATACCCATGGCCACTCCGGCGGAGGCACGGGCCAGTTCCTCGAAGAGAATACTTGCCCCCATGTAGCCCATCCCGGCCCCACCGTACTCTGCAGGGAAGTGCACACCGAGCCAGCCCAATTCCCCAAGGCGACGGAAGAGGTGCACCGGGTACTCCCCGCTCTGGTCCCACTGTTGGGCGAAGGGTTCCACCTCCTGGCGCGTGAACTCCACCACAGCCTGGCGGAACATGATCTGTTCCTCAGTAAACGCAAAATCCATCGCTTCTCCTTCACTATACCCCTTTGAACACCGGCTCTCGTTTCTCCAGGAAGGCCCGGATGCCCTCGTGTGCATCTTCGGTTTGGCTGACCAGTGCCTGGGACTGCGCTTCGAAGGAGAGGACGTCTCCCAGGCTCATACTCAGCCCCCGGTTCATGCCCAGCTTTGTCAGGCCGATGGCGCGGGTGGGGCCGCGCGCAAGACGCGCCGCCCACTCCCGGCTGACGCGCATCAGCTCGCCGTCCGGCACCGCCAGGTTGGCCAGGCCCAACTGGACCGCCTGCGGGCCGTGGACCCTTTCGCCGAAAAAGGCCAGCTCCTTGGCCTTGTGGAGCCCCACCAGCCGGGGCAAGAGGTACATGCCGGCTACATCCACAACCAGGCCCCGGGCCAGGAAGGCCTCACAGAGATAGGCGCTCTGCGCCATGACCACCAGGTCGCAGGCCAGGGCCAGATGCGCACCCATCCCCACCGCCGGCCCGTGGATGGCTGCGACCCAGGGGACTTCCATCTCCATGATACCGGCGACGAGCCTGTTCAGGTGGACCAGCCAGTCACGGACGCTGTTGGGATTCCGGACGTCGACCCCCTCACCTGGCTGCGCGAGATCAGCGCCGGCACAGAACGCTCGACCGGCTCCCGTCAGCAGCACGGCCCTTATGCCGCCATCGCCGGCGATATGGCTCATCACCTGATGCAACTCCAGGGCCATGGTGCCGTTGACGGCGTTCAGCACCTCCGGTCGGTTCAACGTAACAACCGCTATGCCATCCTCGATGTCGTAGCGAACTGTGTCCATCTCTTCACTCTTCGCCCCGCCAGCCTCAATCACGTCCTCGCATGGACATCGGCTCCTCGTCCGATCTTGAACGCCCGCAACGCATTGTCCCGGAGCAACTTCCTCTTGACCTCGACAGGAAGGCCCAGGGCCTCCACTTCGTCCCGGCAGCGCTTGAACGACAGCAGGGGGTAGTCGGTGGCCCAGAGCACCTTGTCCTGCCCCCAGGTCTTGACGAATTCGACGAAGGACTTCGGCCAGTGCCTTGGTGGGCGCGCGCTTGTTTCGACGTACACGTTTGGGTGCTTCCAGGCCAGTGTCATCATTTCCTCATGCCAGGGCTGACCCAGGTGGCAGCCTATGATGGTCAGCTCGGGAAATGCCAGTGCCACCTCGTCCAGGTAGATAGGCCGACCACACTCCGAGGGGAGCAGCGGCCCCGTGTGGCCAACCTGTATACAGACGGGCACGCCCAGTTCGGCACAGGTGATGTAGATCGGCCAGTACATCTTGTCGTTCGGCGGCGGCGCCCACATGCGATTACCGTAGGCGTAGGGTTCCAGACGTATGGCCCCCATTCCCAACTCTCCCACCAGATAGCGCACCTGGCGCGCCACATCCATGGGCTTGCCCCGCGGGTCTACGGTACCGGCGCCGGCGACAAAGCGATCGGGGTACTGCCGGACCAGATCAGCGACCAGTTCATTGCCCGCAATCTCAACCCCCTCGTAGTAGAAAGCGGATAGGACGACCATCTCCACATCGGCCTCTTGCATCTCGGTCAGCATCTGCTCGATGGGGATGCCCTGCTCGAAGCGCTCGATGGATCCGTAACGTCGAAAGATGTGCTTAAACTCTTCGGGAAAGCGCTGGCTGTAGCCCGGAAGGCAGGGAGAGGCCCAGGCATCCACGGCCCCGATACGGTTTCGCCTGTCGCCGATCATCTTCTCCTCCTTGTCGGCCAAGTCCGGATGCGTCTTTGCCCGCGCTTAGAATTCCACGGGATACGAAATCCAGTCCGAGAGCTTTACCCACCTGCCCTTCTCCGCCCGGAAGAGAAGCAGCCTGTTGAGACCCTGACGGCGATCCGGGCCATAGGTGAGGCCTCGAAGGACCTGGCCGTCCCAGTTCCTGATCGTCTCCATGGCGGCCACGAACCGCTCTTTGGTAAGGTCGGGACCGGCACGCCGCAGACCTTCCAGCATAGGCTCCAGAAACGCTACCCCACCCAGGGCATTGAAAGGATTTGCGCGCAACGTGGGATCGTACCTTATCAGTATGTCGAGGGTCTCGTCCACCCGCGGATCCGTCCCGGGAAGCGGGAACCAGCTGGTGTGGATCACGTTATCCCAGGCCTCGCCGGCCAGGGTGAACATGATGGGATCGGTCAGGGTGAGGCTGGCGAAGAGACGGGGACGATACCCAAGCTTCGCGATTTCCCGAACGACGACCGCAGCGTGGCGTGGGCTGGCGTAAAGGATCAGGCCGTCGGCACCGGATTCACGAAGCTTCAGTGCATGGGTGCTCAGGTCGGTGTCCGCAAACTCGTAAGGGATCGCGGCTACGAGGCGACGGCACCTGCCCGATGCCCACCTGGATCCACGCCTGGTCGGGGATGAGAGCCAGCAGGTGAGCCGCGATCCGCCTGGCCACCGCATCAGGTTCAGGGCCCTGGTAGGGAACCAGCGGATGAGAAACACGAACGGCCAGCGTAATGTCCTCAACCGCCAGCCGGCTGTTTCCCCTGGTAGGGGGCATCTGGTCATTGACCTCGGCGATCACCAGTTGGGCCTCTCTGGCGATGTCCTGGTAGGGCCCCACCGACACCCCCAGGCTGACCCGACCCGACGCATCCGGCGGCGTCACCTGCAGCAGGACCACGTCGGCCGGAAGCGGCCCATGCCGTGCGAACAGGCCCGGCAGTTCCCGATAGCGAACCGGCAGGTAGTCCATATGACCTGCCCTCAACAGCGGACGCAGCCGGGGAGTGACAAACCAGGTGGCTGCCTTCCAGCCGGCTGCCAGGCAGCGCTGCAGCGGTCCGGTATCCCCCAGGTGAAACCCCACGTAGAGCCGTATCCCCCGCATGCGGTCGGCCCGCGCCGCCAGCGCCTCCCAGAGCACCGATGGGTCGGCACAGCCCTGATGCACCACGACCCGGCTGTGATCAGGGATGTGCCGCACCGCCTCCTCTGCTGACACCACCCGCATGCCCGCTCCTCACTCCGGCATCCTCCGGCAACCGTTGCAATGCCGCCGCCTCTCTTTACCTGCCCTTGAAGAAGGGTGTGCGCTTTTCCAAGAAGGCCCTCATGCCCTCCTTTTGATCCTCGGACTCGAAGCTCATGAAGACCGTATTGATGGAGAAATCGATGGCCGTCTCCAGGTCGGTCGTCATCCACTTGTGCACGATCTCTTTCTGCAACGCCATGGCCACCGGGCTGTACCCTGCCAGCTTCTGCACCAGGGCGTCCACCGCAGCGTCCAGCTCTTCCGGAGGGACGACCTGGTTGATGAGTCCTGCCTGATACGCCTGCCGTCCGTCCCAGTATTCCGCGGTGAAGCAGAGCCACTTGGTGCGGAAGATGCCGACGGCCTGGGGCAGGATGCCGGCCTCCACGATGGATGGGATGCCGATGCGCATGTGCGGGAAGCCGTAGCGGGAGGTCTCGGTGCCGATGAGGAGGTCGCAGGAGACGGCCAGCTCCAGCCCGGCCCCCAGGCAGAGGCCGTTGATGCGGGCGATCACCGGTTTGCTCAACTCACGGACGGCGGTGAAAGTGTGGTGCAGCTCACGACCGAGGGCGCGAGCGCTCCACCCGTCCATCTCCCGTACCTCGTTGACGTCGATGCCGGAACAGAAGGCCCGATCGCCAGCCCCGGTGACGACCGCAACGATCACCTCAGGATCTTCCTGGATGCTCCGGAGATGATTCCGGATCTGGCGGAGCATGGCGGTGTCCAGCGCGTTGAGCTGCTCGGGCTTGTTGAGGGCGATGGTGGCCCGCGGTGGCTGCCGTGTGAAGAGGATGGAATCTTGCACGTCAACCTCCAGACACCGACATGGATGAATGCTCAAGAGCGCTCGACGGAGAGTGCTCCGACCCCAGGGGAGAGGTGTTGGCGTCGGGCTGGGCAGCAGGCACCAGGCGCAACCCTAACACCCCTTGAAGACCGGCGTCCGCTTCTCCAGGAAGGCTTGCAGGCCTTCCCTGTGGTCCTCGCTGTGGAAGCAGAGGCCCTGCACGTATGCCTCGTACTCGAGCTCCGTATTCAGATCCCGGTCCAGGCTCTCCCGCAGGGCGCGTTTGGTGAACTTGAGCGCCAGCGGCGGCCCCTGGGCCAGGCGCAGGGCCAGGTCGCGCACCACCCCGTCGAGTTCGTCGGCGGGGACGGCCCGGTGGACCATACCGATGCGTTCAGCCTCTCGGGCGTCCACCGTCTGCCCAAGCAGCAGCAGTTCCGCAGCCTTGCCCGGACCCACCAGTCGGGGGAGGAAATAGCTTACCCCTGCGTCGGCGCCGCTGAGACCCACACGGGTGAAGACCAAGCCAAAACGAGCATGCTCTACGGCCACGCGGAAATCACAGGCCATCACGATGCCGCAGGCCCCTCCATAGGCATCGCCATTGATCCGCGCGATGGTCGGCGGGTCCAACTGATGCAAGACCCGAGCCACATCCAGGAAGGCGCGCGCTCCGCGGTCCGTTTGCAGAAAGCTCTCCTGGATGCGTCGCATTTCGTCCAGGTCGCCCCCCGCGCTGAACGTGTTGCCCGCGCCTGTCAACACCACCACACGCGTCCGGGGATCTCTCTCCACCTCGTGCAGGGCCGCGCAGAGTTCGTCGGCCATGGTCAGGTTCAGCGCGTTCAGCTTCTCCGGTCGACTCAAGGTGATAGTTGTTACTCCCCCGTCTCTCTGGACGAGAATCGTCTGATACCCCATAGACTTCATCGCCCCACAATCACCACGCAGTGTCCCTGCCCGGCTGGTCCCCAGGTCCCATGAGCCAGGACCGTGGTGGCGCCGTCCCGCACGTCTTCCACCGCCCGGACCAAACGATCCAACCCGGCGACGAAGGGCGGAACCCCGGCCAGCAGGCCACCACGAGGATTGACGGGCAGAACACCCCCCGGTGTCGTCACGCCGTCAACGAGCAAACGCGGCCCTTCACCGGGGCCGCAGAGGTCGAGCCCCTCGTACCAGAGCAGTTCCTGGTGGGCGAAGGCTTCGGAAACATGGGCCGCCTGGATCTCCCGCCGCAGATCATGGATGCCGGCCAGGCGTCGCGCCCGACGCACGGCTTCCCGTAGAGCCAGCGGGTCGGCCAGGTCCCGGTCGCCCAGGTAACCGGACTCGACCGCGTAGCCAAACCCCTTGATGTAGACCGGCGTCGGGCCTGCCGACTCCGGGGAGCTCGTTCTGGTCAGTATCACCGCGGCGGCCCCCTCCGCCACCGGGGGAACCTCCAGTTCGTGGATGGGGGCCGCGAGCAGCGGGGAAGCGAGCACGTCGTCTACGGTCAGTCCGGGTTGTCGCCGGTTCTTGACGGCGACCTGCGCGGCAGCGTGAGGCCCCAGGCGGTGGCGGCTGAGGCAGACCTGAGCCTGAAGCGCGGCGGCCACCAGGTCGTCCAGATCCAGAGGCTGCTGGTAGATGGGATCGAAGGTCCAATTGGATACGCTCCACCGGTCTGCCATGGAGCCCTTGCAGTGGGCAACCACCAGAACGGTGTCGTAGCTGCCCGCCAGGATGCTCATGGCAGCCTGACAGACGGCCAGCAGACCGTCACCCGCAACCCGCGTCTCGGGCTTCATCACCGCGCCCACCACCTCGGTCACGGCCACGTTGGAGGCGGTGAGGCCGTCCCAGAGGTCCACCGAGGCGGTGACGACGGCGTCTATCCCGTTGAACGAGAGACCTGCGCTGCGGAGAGCGGCCCTAACAGCTTCATGGACCAACTCGGGAATAGAACGGTCGGGCTGTGGCGAATAGGCGGTATGCCCGAAGCCGGAGACAGCGATCGTGGAGACAGCCTCAGGATCTGGCTTCAAGTGACCCCTCTCTGGCTCGCGACTCCGGGCGGTACGGGGTCTGAATATGGCTCAGAAACTGAGTGCCCTTCAGTCATATTTAAGTGCGGGGAGTGGCCTCCTGTCAAGCACCCGCTGGACGTCGTGCGTCCCGGGGTTGACTTCCGCCGTTCCGGCGGGCATGGTACGGAGCATGGAGCGTATCCTGGGAAGGGCGCGTTGATGGCGTCGGAGCCTCCAGAGGTCGGCGTCGGCCTGCTCGGGTTGGGGACGGTGGGGGCGGAGGTCTACCGCCTCCTGGCGGAGCGGGCGGAGCACATCGCGGCCCTGGTGGGCCGGCCCTGCGTGGTGCGGCGCGTGGCCGTGGCCCGTCCGGGCCGGCAGCGGCGCGTGCGCATTCCCACGTCACTCCTGACCTCCGACGGGGCGGCGGTGGTGGAGGACCCCGCCGTGGACATCGTGGTCGAGGTGATGGGCGGGGTGGAGCCGGCCCGCTCGCTCCTGCTGCGCGCCCTGGCGGGGGGCAAGGCCGTCGTCACCGCCAACAAGCAGCTGCTGGCCGCCCACGGCGCGGAGCTGCTGGCTGCGGCCGCAGCGGGAGGCGTCGACCTGTGCTTCGAGGCCAGCGTGGGCGCGGGGATCCCGCTGATCAAGCCGCTGCGCGAGTCCCTGGCCGCCGACCGCGTCCGCCTCATCGAGGGCATCCTCAACGGCACGACCAACTACATCCTCACCCTGATGAGCCGGGAGGGGCGGACCTTCGGCGAGGCGCTGGCGGAGGCGCAGGCCCGAGGGTTCGCCGAGGCGGATCCCGCCGACGACGTGGACGGGCACGATGCGGCGGCCAAGCTGGCCATCCTGGCGGCGGTGGCCTTCAACACGCCCCTGGCCGCGGAGCAGGTCTACCGCGAAGGGATCGGCGGTGTCAGCCCCGCGGACATCCGGCACGCAGCGGAGCTGGGCTACACCATCAAGCTGCTGGCCGTGGCCCGCGATCGCGACGGCGCCCTGGAGCTGCGCGTACACCCCGCCCTCATCCCGACCGGCCACCTCCTCGCCGGGATTGCCGAAGAGCGCAACGCCGTGCTGGTGGA
>DAOUAJ010000323.1:0-9286 GCA_034433615.1 Anaerolineae bacterium
GTAGCGGTACTTCACACTTTCCAGGTAGCCGAAGACGTCCTGCTTGCCCTCACACTGGAGGCCGTGGAAGGCGTAGGAGACGATGGAGATGTTCATAAGCGTTCTCCTTGGACTGAAATGAGCAATGCAACGGTGGCTACAATTGCCCTTCAGGGCGATAGCGACTGTCAACGAGATTCAGTACGGACGTACAACCTGAAGGCCAGGCAGGGGTGAGAAATGTTTGTCGTTCAGAAAGTCTACCAGGATGGACGTTTCGATCAAGTGAGCGTAATTATCCATCTCGCCGTTCCTCGATTCTGCGGCGCAGTTCTGGGTAAATCGAATCGGATCCTGGATATCCGAGCGGTCGGCCCACAAGCCAAAGGCTGGATGCTCACCGCGGTGAGGGAGCGGCATCTTGAACGCCGATTGAGCCTTGAACTGCAAGAACTCGATAAAGCGTGCCACCTCTGCCAGACTGTCAGGAGGTAGTTGGGCTATCTGTTGCATCACAAATTCGCGTGTGGTCGGCTGTTCTCCCATAACGAGACCTCTCACCGTATGTAAGAGAATTGTACTACCAACCTTCCAAAGAATCAACCCGGCGTCAACTGTTCACAACCCGCCAGCTACCAGCTACCTGTTACTTGCTACCTGCTACCTGCTTCCAAAGAATCAACTCAAAACACCACCGCGCTCAAATCGGTGGGCACGTAGACCTGAATCGCCGCCTCGCCGCTCAACGGGCAGTGGTTCTCGCAGATGCCGCAGCCGATGCAACGCTCCCGCACCACCTGGGGGCGCTTGACCTGCACCATCGTGCCGTCCGGGGCTCGCACTTCCA
This sequence comes from Anaerolineae bacterium, assembly GCA_034433615.1. Classification (GTDB taxonomy): domain Bacteria; phylum Chloroflexota; class Anaerolineae; order DUEN01; family DUEN01; genus DAOUAJ01. The sequence continues at coordinate 827 of DAOUAJ010000323.1, forward strand.
CCTCCTCCAGCAAAATTGCCTTGTCCGGAACCGGACACATCTCCTCGCAGACGATGCAGTTGCGGGCGTCGGCCCACGGGATGCAGCGGTCGCGATGAATGGCCGCGTGGCCGATCACCCTTTGCCGTTTCTCCTCTAGCGACAGTGGCGGGATGGCGCCCACGGGGCAGGCCTGGCCGCAGGCGTTGCAAGAGTAATCGCAGTAGCCCAGCCGGGGTACCAGCACCGGCGTCCACAGCCCGGCCCAACCGGCCTCAACGAGACTGGGCTGCAGGCCCGACGTGGGGCAGACCCTCAGGCAGATGCCGCAGCGGATGCACCTGGAGAGGAAATCATTTTCGCGGGCGCCGGGCGGGCGGATCAGGCGAGGGTGGTCGTGGCCGGCGGCCGGCTCCGCGCCGAACAATCCCAGCGCGGCCAGCGTCGCCCCGGCCGAGGCGATCAACTGTCGGCGCGACGGGTCGTAAGCGCGCCAGGGTGCACGCCAGACGCCTGGCCGCCAGTGGCTGACGAAGTGCTGCTCCGAGCGCGGGCAGGTGGGCACGCAGTCCAGGCACATAATGCATTCCGAGGGATCGCTCTCATGGTGACGGGCCGGGTCAATGGTCCCCGTGGGGCAGGCGCGGGCACAGCGATGGCATTCCAGGCAATCGCTGCCCACAGTGCGCCGCAGCCAGGCGACCTTGCTCACCAGCCCTAGCAGCGCGCCCAGCGGACACAGGTAGCGACACCAAAGACGGTCGCGGGCCGCGTTCAGTGCCAGGATGCCGGCGAAGAGCAGTGCCACCAGGACGTTGAGCCCGTAAAGCGGCTGATACACAGGCAGGACAGGGCCACGAGCCACGCCCTCGAAGGCATCCAGTGGGCCGCGCAATGGCGGCAGGCGGTAGAGTGCCGTCTCGGCCGCGGTGATCAGGTAAATGAGCGCCGGCCATACAGCAGTCGCCAGCGCCCGGTAGATGAGCGTGATGGGATCGAGGAATAGGAAGGTCAGATTGCCCAGCAAGGCCGCGATCAGGACGAGGACGAGCAGGAAGTACTTGATCTGTCGCCAGCGTGGTCTAAGATCGGCTTGCTTGAGCTGCGCCCGGCGCGCCGGCACCCAGTCCAGCACGGTCCCCAGCGGGCAGATCCAGCCGCACCAGACCCGGCCTAGCACCAGCGTGGCCAGCAGCGTGATCACACTGCCCAGCAACATCGTGGGCACAATGTGTCGGGCGGAGAGCATCGTGGCCAGCCCGGCCAGGGGATCGAAACGAAAGAACAGATCAGCCGGCAGCCAACGGCCGCGAGCTGCCTTCAGAAACAGGTAAATAAAAAACAGGAACAAGACGAACTGCACCCACGGGCGCAACCGGCGCCAGGTCTGTGCGTGCAATATTTTCCTTCCCCAAGGAGGACTGTAAAGTCTGTACAACGTCATCCCGAGCCACGCTTTTTGCGGCCTGCGGCCACAGGCGACGAGGAATCTCACGCAAAAGGGAGACCTTTCACTCCACTTGAGGCGAGATGTTCTCTACAGAGCGCGGCGCAGGATCTCCTTGAGATCCTCCAGCATCACTGGCCGCGAGTTGATGAGCATCAGCCGTTTCATGCCGAAGGCCGCCTCGGCAATACGGTCAATCTGCTCCGCCGTGATGCCGATCTCTGTGAGGTGCATCGGCAGCCCCACGGCTCGCTCCAGGCGACGTACGGCCTCTACGGCGCGCATGGCGGCCTGGATCTCCGTCAGACCCTGGACCTCTTCGCCCATAGCTCGGGCGATGGCAGCGAACGCCTGAGGCCGCGCCGGCAGGTTGAATTCCATCACGTAGGGCAGGAGCAGAGCGTTGCCCTCCCCGTGGGGGCGATGGGCCAGCGAGCCCAGCGGGTACTCCAGGGCGTGCACGATGCCCACGCCCGCGTTGGAGAAGGCCATGCCCGCCAGCAGGCTGCCCAGGTGCACCTGCGTCCGCGCCTCCAGCTCGTCGCCGTGATGTACGGCCCGCTCCAGATGCGCGCTGATGAGCTCGATGGCGCGCAGGGCCACGATGTCGGTGAGCGGCCCCTTGCCCTGGTACAGGGCGGAACCTTCGGGTGGCGGAACTGTGGCGTGGAAATCAATATTGGTGTAAGCCTCGATGGCGTGGGTGAGTGCATCCAGGCCGGCCGAGGCTGTAAGCCGGGGCGGACAGGTCAGAGTCAACTCAGGATCACAAAGGGCGACAGCCGGGCGCACGAAGTTGCTGAGGATTGCCCCTTTCGTCCCAGCCTGCCGATCCTTGAGCACGGCCGCGGCCGAGACCTCGGACCCTGTGCCGGCCGTAGTGGAGACAGCGATGAGCGGCATGATCGGTCCCGGCACCCGGTTCTCCCCGATGTAATCGCGGGGAGAACCGCCATATCGGGCGACGACCGCGGCCGCCTTGCCCAGGTCTATGTTACTGCCACCTCCCAGGCTGACCGCGGCATCATAATCGCCGGCGCGCAGCCGATCCGCGCAGGCCGCCACGGTTTCCAGGGAAGGTTCCGGCTCACCCCCGTCGAAGAGATCCACCTCCACACCAGCCGTCTGGAGAGGAGCGGTCACTTTCTGCGCCAGGCCGGCCCGCACCAGCGGCGCATCGGTGATCAACAGGACGCGTCGTATCTGGCGTTGTCGGGCCAGGGGTTCCAGTTGTCCGACGGCGCCCGGGCCGAAGACAATCTGGCCTGTCGTATGGAAAGTCCAAAATGCTTTCACGGTTCCCTCCCGCCTCGTCAGAGGGCGATTTCCTCGATCTTAATGGCGCTGAGGTCCATCTGGCCCAGCCCCATCCCGGCGGCCGCCTTGATGTAGCCAATGTCGGACGGCTGCTTACCGAACAGGGTGGTGCTGTAGGCATCAACGGCTACGATGTCGGTGCTGGCGATGACTGTGTCCAGCTTCTTGACGTCGTCCAGATTGCCGCCGGTGGGGCCATTGGCCACCAGGATGCGCACGGCATCCATCACGGTCAACCTGGGGCGGATGACGGTCGCCAGATCGGCCAGACGTTGGTGCAGGTTAATGTGGAGCGACTGGCGGCGATCAATCACCCCCATCGCATTCTTGAGGGCCAATGTCAACCCGGCCAGGTTGTGGTGCTTGGCGATGGGCACGTTGATCAGCACGTCGGCCTCCAGCACATCTGCGTAGATCCGCCACTTCTGGATGTCCTTGCCTTGCGGGATGGGGGTCTCCGCAAACTTGATCGGGCTCATCACCTCCATGATGCCGCCAACCTCCCCCACTGCCTGGCCGATCCCCGACCGCTCATAGGCGGCCTGGGGCGTGCCGCCGAAGGGGAAGTCCATCACACGCACACGCTTAGCACCGGCTCCCAGACACAAGGCGACGATGGCCGCCACCACCTGTGGGTTGGTAGTGCTGGCGTATTCCGGGCCATGGTAGGCGTTGCAGATGTTGGGCTTGACGATGACGTCGTCACCTTTTTGGACGAAGCGTTCGATGCCGCCCAGGGCGGCGATGGCGCGCCGGGTCAGCTCGGCCGGGTCAGCGTCGGTGCCGCGGGCCACGGCCAAATAGGCAGCTTCGGCGGATCGGGCCGGTCTAGCAGGTTCGGCCGCGGGAGCGGCAGGCCGGGTTGGAGCGCACCCGTTGATCCCCAGCGCGACCCCGGCTGCGGACAGTGCCAACACACGTTTTATGAACTCGCGACGATTCCACATCTCAGACATGGTCCTTCTTCCTATCTTCATCGTCGAATCCTCTGGCTGCTAACCAAGGTAAATCCTCGCAAGACTTACAATGAGCTACCATCTAATTGTAACCGAAAGCTCGACCAGTCGGTATGCGTAGCGTCATCATCCCGCATTACGCAGCCATGAAACCCTTGGGCCTTTCGATGCTCTTACGGCCGCGCAGGTGGGAACAGTGTGAGAAGGGTGGTATAATGGGCACAATTCTGGTAAGAAGAGATTTATCGGCTGATTAAGGCGTTGCAGCGGCTGGTGAGGAGGTAAGCATGGCAGTCCTGCCGTTACATCCGCTGGGAAATGTGCGTACTGTGACCCTCTTTGTCACCTGCATGGTGGATATGCTCTATCCCGAAATCGGAGAGGCGGTGGTCAGTCTGCTGGAGGGCCTGGGGCTGGAGGTGGTGTTTCCTGAGGATCAGACGTGCTGCGGGCAGCCTGCTTATAACGCCGGCTACCGGGACGATGCTCGCGCGCTGGTCCTGCGCTTTCTGGACGTCTTTGAAGACGCCGAGGTGATCGTGACGCCGTCCGGGTCATGCGCCGCCATGGTCCGGCATGCCTATCCTGACTTGTTAGCTGACGATTTGACAGCACTGCGGCGCGCCCAGTACCTGGCCGAGCGCACCTGGGAGTTCAGTCAGTTCCTGGTCGAAGGATTGGGGATAACCGATGTGGGTGCGCGTTTTGAGGGTAAGATCGCGTATCATGACTCATGTCACTTAGCGCGCGGATTGGGGATTACACAGCCCCCACGCGTGCTGCTGAGTCACGTGCGCGGCGCGCAACTGGTTGACCTGCCTGGCCACGATGAGTGCTGCGGATTCGGCGGGCTGTTCGCGATCAAGATGCCGGAAATTTCCTCAGCCATGCTGGCGCGCAAGCTGCAGAACATCGCCCGCAGCGGCGCGGACCTTGTCGTAACCTGCGATGTGAGTTGCATGACTCAGATCAACGGCGGGCTCAGCCGATCTCACGTACCCCAGCGCGTCTGGCACTTAGCTCAGTTCCTGGCCGAGCATCGCACAGCATCGTAACAACGAGCAACCTTCCGCTACCGGCTCGAAGTAGGCACTGACCCCAAGGAGCACCAGGCTGTTGATGATCATGCCGGTGACGTCTGCCCCCAGCAAGGTCCCCAGGATGCTTCCGGCTCCTCCGAAGAGAGGAGTGCCGCCGATGACCACGGCGGCGATGGGGATATCCGTTCTGAGCCGCTGGAGGACCTGGGCCGACTCCTCCAGCATACGGCATCTGTCCAGGACCAAGCCACGCACCAACTTCTGTCCTAGGAAGATGTTGGCCATCACGTCATGCTGGTCCACGAGCGCCAGGTTCTGGTAGACGGTCGCGATCCCCAGGGCCATGGCATGGCGAGGGTTGTGAAAGGTCACGGGGCGGCCATCCACTCGGATTGTCCCCACGTCTGGCTGGTAGGCACCGGAGATAATCTTGATCGCGGTTATTGACATGTCCTCATGACCGTGTTATATTAGTAGCGCGATGACACACAAATAGCTGCTTGGGGGAGCTCGGGAAAGCCGGGCTGAGAGGGCGGCCAGATTCGCCGCCGACCCCAGGAACCTGATCTGGGTAATGCCAGCGAAGGGAAACGCAGAGATCGGTCTGATTTTCATCTCCTGAGCGCCGCCCTTCGAGGGCGGCGCTTTTCGTGTTCGGAGGGGAGGTGTTCTATGGCCGAGCAAGGTCAGGCACGGCGCTCGTTTTGGCCGCGCATCCAGGCGCCACCGGAGTGGGGGATCCAGCCCGTACCGCAGGATGCGCGCACGCTGCGGTTCATTGACCTGTTCGTCCTCTGGTCCAGTCTGGGAGTCGGGTTGCTGGTATTGGAGGCCGGTGCCCTGCTGGTGCCTGGTCTGAGCCTGGGGCAGGCATTGCTGGCGATCGTCATCGGCACGTTGGTCGGGAATCTGCTGCTGGCGCTGACGGGTGTGGCGGGCAGCGATCACGCCGTGCCCACCATGGTGCTGCTGCGCCCTGTCCTGGGGCGGCGCGGGTCCTATCTACCCAGCGTGCTCAATCTGGCTCAGCTCATTGGCTGGACGGCCTTCGAGCTGTGGGTGATCGCCCTGGCCGCGAATCGGGTCAGCCAGGCCCTGTTCGGCTTCTCCGGCTATGGGTTCTGGCTGGTGGTGTTCTCCATCTGGTGCGTGTTGCTGGCGATGGGTGGGCCGCTGGTGGTGGTGCGCCAGTGGTTGGAGAAGTTCGGCGTCTGGCTGGTGTACGGCGTCACCGCCTGGATGACCTTCTACCTTTTCACCCATTACGACGTGCCGGGGCTGCTCCAACGCGCCGGCACGGGAGAGATGCCTTTCTGGCTGGCCGTGGACCTGGTGGTCGCCATGCCCATCTCCTGGATGCCGTTGGTGGCCGATTACACCCGCTTCGCCCGTCGCTCAGGGCCGGCCTTCTGGGGCACCTATCTGGGCTACCTGCTGGCCAACGTCTGGTTTTATGGCCTGGGCGCGCTGTTCGTCCTCACGATCGAGATGACCGAGCTCACGCCTGAGCATCTGATCGCGGCCATCATGGCGATCACGGGCGGGGTGGTCGCCCTGCTGGTGATCCTGGTGGACGAGACGGACAACGCCTTTGCCGACATCTATTCGGCTGCCGTGACCATCCAGAATGTCTTCCCGCACGTGAGCCAGCGGCTGTTGGTGGCCCTGATTGGCGCCATCGGCCTGATCCTGGCCGCTTTTCTCACCATGAGCCGCTACTTCGAGTTCTTGTTGCTCATCGGCTCGGTGTTCGTGCCCTTGTTCGGCATCTTCGCCGCGGATTACTTCGTGCTACGGCAGCGTCGGCTGGCCGTGGATGATCTGTATCGTGTGGCGGAAGTTGGAGACACCCCGACAGGGCGCCTCTATGGGTATCGAGGTGGGGTAAACTGGGTGGCCGTGCTGGCCTGGGCTATGGGGATCGCCGTGTATCACATCGTGGCGCGGTCTCTGCCCTGGCTGGGCGCATCCATTCCCGGCTTCGTCGTCGCTTTCCTGATCTACCTGGCCCTGGTCCGACTCGGCCTGCCTGCCTGGCGGGCAGTGGCTCAGCGCGCCGGAGGATGATTGGGAGATGGGAGAGGAGATCGGAGGATTGGAACGATGAGGGTGGACTGGTCGGTTTACGTGATCACGGATCGGCGGACGGCCGGGGACCGCTCGCTGCTGGACATCGTGCAGGCGGCGATTCGGGGCGGGGCGACGGTGGTGCAGCTCCGGGAGAAGGAGGCCTCCACGCGAGCGATGATCGAGCTGGGTCAGGCCCTGCTGGAGATCACTCGCGCCGCTGGCATCCCGCTGATCGTCAACGACCGCGTGGATGTGGCGCTGGCCATCGGGGCGGAGGGAGTGCACGTCGGGCAGGACGATATGCCGGCCGCGATGGCGCGTCGGCTGATCGGCCCCGATCGCATCCTGGGGGTGTCGGCCAGGACCGTGGAGGAGGCGATCCAGGCCCAGCGAGATGGCGCCGATTACCTGGGCGCGGGGGACGTCTTCGGCACGCCGACCAAGCCAGACGCCGGCGCGCCGATCGGGGTGGAGGGGCTGGCGCGGATCGCCCGCGCCGTCTCGATCCCCGTGGTAGCCATCGGCGGGGTCACCCCCCAGAACGCGTCGGCCGCGATCGAGGCTGGCGCGGTGGGTGTGGCTGTCATCTCGGCCGTCGTGGGTGCTCCGGACCCGGAGGCGGCGGCGAGGCGGCTGCGCGAGGTGGTGGAGGCACATCGGAGCGCGTCGCGCGCGTGACATAGGGCGTCCGCATGAGACGGATGACGCGGAAGGTGCATGCGGTGTTCTGTATATCCGTGCCGGAGTCCGTGTGATCCTTGTCGCGAGCCGAATCTCGCATGTAGGGTAGGCAGATAGGAGCGGAGGTGGTATGGCTGCGTTCAACGTTCAGATCGCTGAGGCGCTTTCCCGCATCCGCCGGGAGAGGCCGTTGATTCATCACATCACCAACCTGGTGGTGATGAACGACACGGCGAACGTAACCCTGCACGTAGGGGCGCTACCAGTGATGGCTCATGCGATCGAAGAAGTGGCCGAGATGGTGGGGCTGGCCGGCGCGCTGGTCCTGAACCCGGGCACGTTGACTCCGGACTGGGTGGAGTCCATGCGGGTCGCCGGGCGACGGGCCAACGAGCGGGGGGTGCCGATCGTGCTCGACCCGGTAGGGGCCGGCGCGACCACGCTGCGCACGCAAACCAACCTGCGCCTGCTGAGCGAGCTCCAAATCGCCGTGGTGCGCGGGAACTCCGGGGAGATCGGCGCGTTGAGCGGCGCGGGGGGCGTGGTGAAAGGGGTGGAGAGCGTGGAGGGGGTCCGCGATCCGATCGCTGTGGCGCAGGCCCTGGCCCGGGAGCGTGGAACAGTGGTAGCGATCACGGGCAAGCGGGATGTGATCTCGGACGGCCGGCGCGTCCTGGGGGTGGACAACGGTCACGTCTGGCTGACGGCGATCACCGGGACGGGGTGTATGGCTACGACGATGATCGCCGTCTTCGCCGCGGTGGAGCGGGACTATCTGCTGGCGGCGGCCGGGGGGCTGGCTTGCTTTGGCCTGGCGGCGGAGCTGGCCGCGGCCAAAGCCTATGGCCCAGCCAGTTTCAAGCTGGCCCTCTTCGACCAGATTTACAACCTGACGCCTGAGCAGTTAGCCGAGGGGGCTCGCATCCTGGAGCTGGAGCCGGCCCAGGCCTGAGAGGGTGTCGCGAAATTC
>DAOUAJ010000324.1:0-5697 GCA_034433615.1 Anaerolineae bacterium
TGCCATCAGTCAAGGCATGGATGAAGTAGAACTGCAACAGTTCTGGTCAGAGGTGACAGGGATTCCGATAGACAGGTTCTATCCTAGCAGTGTCCGCAAGCACTCAGGGAAGACCAGGGACGGATATAAAGGGGTTTGCATCGTACATTACTTTTCACTAACTGTCCGCCGCTATCTGGATGCCCTGGGTGAGAGTGTCATCAAGGCGTTGCTAGAAGATCTGGAGTAACCTATATGGGGCCGTGGCGCAATTGGGAGCGCGCTACAATGGCATTGTAGAGGTTACGGGTTCAAGCCCCGTCGGCTCCACCTTGTATAGCGGAAAGGCCATGATCGGGAGTAGTAGACCAGCTCCTCAGCGAGCGGGGAAAGACCAGGTGAAAGCCCCGCACGGCGGAGAAGGGAGCCCGCCCAAAGGTCGAACTCGTCCGGGAGCTAACTGGCTGATGGCAGACAGCCTGCTGCTGTAGGTCAGTTCGGGTAAGCCTGTTACAGCAAATGAGCGGGCAGATAGCCTATCGCGGGTGGCTGATGGTTGCTATTGGCTCCGACGAAGCGGGCTATTTGCCAACCAGGGTGGTATCGCGGAGAACCCCTTCGTCCCTGAATGGCGATGGGGTTTTTTTGTAGCCGTCAGCCGTCAGCGATCAGCTTTCAGCTTTTGGCTGGCGGCTGATCGCTAAAAGCTTTTGTAAAGGAGAAAATCTCATGCCCATGAAAGAGTCGGAGTGGATCTGGTTTGACGGCGAATTCGTGCCCTGGGGCGAAGCGAAGGTCCATGTGCTCGCGCACGCGTTGCATTACGGCAGCAGTGTCTTTGAGGGGATTCGCGCCTACGAGACTGCCCAGGGAACGGCCATTTTTCGGCTTGAGCCGCACGTGACCCGGCTGTTCAATTCGGCCAAGATCGCCCGCATGCCTGTTCCTTTCACACCGGAGCAGGTGTCCGAGGCGATCGCGGAGACGGTGCGCCGTAATAACCTGCGCGCCTGTTATATCCGGCCGTTGGTCTTCCGCGGGTATGAAGTGCTGGGGGTTGATCCCCGCAAATGCCCGGTGCACACCGTCGTTGCTGCTTTCGAATGGGGCGCCTACCTGGGTACGGAAGCGCTGGAGCAGGGCGTTGACGTGGGTATCAGCACGTGGCGGCGCATGGCCCCCGATACCTTCCCCGCGCTGGCCAAGATCGGCGGCAATTACGTCAACTCCCAGTTCATGGTGATGGAGGCTCGCGACCGTGGCTTCGTCGAGGCCATCGCGCTGGACATCTATGGTTACGTCTCCGAGGGGAGCGGCGAGAACCTCTTCGTCATCCAGGACGGCGTCGTCTACACGCCGCCGTTGGGCGCTTCGATCCTGGGCGGGATCACCCGGGACAGCGTGATCACCATCGCCCGTGACCTGGGGTATGAGGTGCGCGAGCAGTTGATCCCGCGGGAGATGTTGTACATTGCTGACGAGCTGTTCTTCACCGGCACGGCCGCCGAGGTCACGCCGATCCGCTCGGTGGATGGGCAGATCGTGGGCGAGGGACATCGCGGCCCCATCACCGCGCGCATCCAGGAACAATTCTTTGGGATCACACACGGCACCTTGCCGGATAAATACGGCTGGCTGCATTACGTTTAGGAGCCGCCAGCGATCAACCCCTGGCGGTAAGCTGATGGCTGATGGCTGATGGCTGATGGCTAATAACTGACGGCTATTGGGCTCAGGAGATAGTGATGACCGGACCAGACATTGTGCGTTGGGCGGATGTAAAGCCGGTGGAGGCGGTGCCGGGCCTATGGCGACGCACGCTGGGCACAGGCGAACGTGGCATGCTCGTGGAGATCCGCACTGACCCCGGCGTGATCATCCCCGAGCACTCCCACCCGGCCGAGCAGATCGGTTACGTCATCTCCGGTGAGGTGGAGCTGACCATCGCCGGCACGCTGTACCGCTTCGCCCCGGGTGATAGCTGGGCCATCCCCGGTGATGCCCCGCACTCGGCGCACTTCCCGGTGGCTTCCGTTCTGGTCGAGTGCTTTGTGCCCGTGCGTGACGAGTACCGGAGGCGTTCCAGTGCGTAATCTGGCCTTATTGCTGGCTTTGGTGGGCGTGGTGCGCCAGGGATGGGCATACATCCGGGATCGGATTGCACCGGAGCTGACATGCATCACCCGCTCGCTGGCCGCTCTGGTGTACGGTTACCTGGCGACGACGGCCTTGGGCTTGCTGGTCGCCAGTGGCTATATGATCGCCACCCGGCTAGGACTTTCGGAGGGGATCGAGTTGCAGTTGGGTGGCAACCTGATCTTCGCCGTGACCCCGGGCGGGCCTGGGGTAGGGCTGCGCGGCGGGCCGGGGCTCATCATTGTGTCCGCGCTGGTGGGATTCATCGCGGCCGTCTGGGTCAGGCTGCGCTGTGCCGTCGAGATTCGGCGGAAAGCCCAAGCCAGAAAAAGTGAAAACATAAAGCATAAAACGTAATGCGTAAAACATAATGCGTATTGCGTTTCACGCCTCACGTTTCAGATTGCGAGGTAAACGGATGAGTGATCGTTACGTGCCCCAGGAGATCGAATCCAGGTGGCAAAAGAAGTGGGAAGAGGACGGGTTATATCGAACCATTGAAGATCCTGGCAGGCCCAAATGGTATTTCCTGACCATGTTGCCCTATCCCAGTGGCGATCTGCATATCGGCCACTGGTATGCGATGACGCCATCTGACGCCGGCGCCCGCTACAAACGCATGAGGGGCTACAACGTGTTCTTCCCCATCGGCTTCGATGCGTTCGGGCTGCCGGCCGAGAACGCCGCCATCAAACACGGCATCCACCCGGCCCAATGGACATACCAGAACATCGAACGCATGCGCCGGCAACTGAGGTCCATGGGGGCCATGTGGGCCTGGGATCGGGAGGCCGTCTCCTGTGACCCGCGTTATTACCGTTGGACGCAGTGGTTCTTTCTGAAATTCTACGAACACGGCCTGGCCTATCGCGCCTTCGCGCCGGTGGACTTCTGTCCCTCGTGCAACACCACGCTGGCCCGTGAGCAGGTGTGGGGTGAGGATCGCCACTGCGAACGCTGCGGCACACCGGTCATCAAGAAGGAGCTGAACCAGTGGCTGTTCCGCATCACAAGGTACGCGGACGAGCTGCTGGACTTCTCCCAGATTGACTGGCCGGAGCGGATCAGAGTCATGCAGACCAATTGGATCGGCCGCAGTGAGGGGGCTGAGGTGGTCTTCAAAGTGGCGCCGGAGTTCCTGCCGCCAGACGCCGATCCATCGGAAGGTGATATGCCGGTATTCACCACGCGGCCAGACACGCTGTGGGGGGCCACCTTCATGGTGCTGGCGCCGGAGCATCCGCTGGTGAACCGCATCACCACGCCAGAGCGACGGAGCGAGGTCGAAGCGTATCAGCAGCAGGCCGCTCGCCTGGACGAGATCACCCGCACGGCCGTAGACAAGGTGAAGACGGGCGTCTTCACCGGGGCCTACGCGATCAACCCGGTTAACGACCGGCGCATCCCCATCTGGGTGGCCGACTACGTGTTGATGACCTACGGCACCGGCGCGATCATGGCCGTGCCCGCCCACGATGAGCGCGATTTCGAGTTTGCACTGAAGTTCGGTCTGCCCATCATCCCGGTCATCGCCCGCCCCGACGGCGTGGCCAAGAGCCTGGTCTTCCCTGGCTCCGTGCGCCCCGGCGTGCCTGAGGCGCTGGCCGAAATGGGAATCGAGTTCACGACCGGCCCGCTGGGGAACCTTGGTGAAGCATTGTACGTCACTCTGCGCGGCGACGAGCAGGTTGATCGCTACATCGCGCTGATCCAGGCGCACATCCTGCCCGGTTTTTGGTGCGATGTGGTGGGGGCACGCTGGGTCTTCATTTTTGAGGACGGCGTGCAGGAATTTGACTCGGTGGAGGCTGATCGCGCCATCCTGGCCCGTTGTAAGGCGCTGGAGCCGGCCGTGCGCGAACGGCGCACCCTCATGGAGATGCTGCACAACCTACCCTTTTATCAGGACGTGCTCTTCCACGCTGAGTCCGGCACGATGATCAACTCCGGCCCGTTCAGCGGCACGCCGGGCGACGTGGCCAGGCGGAAGGTGACGGAGTGGCTGGAGGCGCGGGGCATTGGCAAATTCGCGGTGAACTATCGCCTGCGTGACTGGCTGATCAGCCGGCAGCGCATGTGGGGCGCGCCCATCCCGATCATCTACTGCCCGCACTGCGGCACGGTGCCGGTGCCCTACGAGGACCTGCCGGTGCTGTTGCCCGATGACGCTGAGTTCCTACCCACGGGTGAAAGTCCGCTCAAGTACCACGAGGGGTTCCGCTATGTCAAATGCCCCCGCTGCGGAGGCGACGCCGAGCGAGAGACCGACACCATGGACACTTTCGTGTGCTCCTCGTGGTACCAGTACGCCTACGTCAGCCCGTACTGGAAGGACGGCGAGCCCATCGGCCCCGACGACAAGCCGTGGGACCCGGAGAAGGGGGCGTACTGGCTGCCGGTAGATCAGTACACCGGCGGTGTCGAGCACGCCACCATGCACCTGCTGTACACCCGCTTCTTCACCAAGGCTCTGCGGGATATCGGCGTCGTGGACTTCGACGAGCCGATGGTGCGTCTGTTCAATCAGGGGGTCATCCTGGGCGAAGATGGGGAGAAGATGTCGAAATCTCGCGGCAACGTGGTGGCCCCTGACGACCTGGTGGAGCGTTACGGGGCCGACACCGTGCGGGCGTATCTGATGTTCATCGGACCGTGGGAGATGGGCGGCCCCTGGAGCTCGCAGGGGATCGAGGGGGTGCGCCGGTTCCTGGATCGGGTGTGGACGGTGGTGACGGAGCCGCCGGCCAAACCGGCTCAGAGCGAGCCGTCCGAGGTGGACGTGCGGGCGCTGCGGCGGATGACCCACCAGACCATCCGCCGCGTCACCAACGACATCGAGCACTTCAAGTTCAACACGATGATCGCGGCGCTGATGGAGTTCAACAACTACCTGATGAAGGCGCGGGACACGGCGGTGTACGGCACGTCGGCCTGGGACGAGGCGGTGGACAGCCTGTTGCTGATGATGGCGCCGTCGGTGCCGCACATCAGCGAGGAGCTATGGCAGCGCCGGCATCCTGGCCCCAGTGTGCACCTGCAATCGTGGCCAGCGTGGGACGAGGAGCTGGCCCGTGCCGAGACCATCACGCTGGTGGTTCAGGTCAACGGCAAGGTGCGGGATCGCATCGAGGTGCCGGCCGACATCACGGAGGAGCAGGCGAGGGAGCTGGCGCTGGCTGCCCCGGGCGCGCGGCGGCGCCTGGACGGCAGGCAAGTGGTGAAAGTGATCTATGCGCCGGGGCGGCTGGTGAACATTGTGGTGCGCTGAGCGAGCGTTGAATCTCATGCGAAAACGGTATTGACGTCGCGAAGGACTGCCAGGGCACCGGCACCGCATGGAATGACGGTGCCTGGGCGGGCTACCACCAGGCGGTGGGATTTATCCGGCGCCCTTCCCGGCAAACAATACCCAGCAGGGGGGCTGCCATTTGTAAGGATCACTGGAAAACCACAACTTGAGTTCTCTTGCCAACGCGGACGAGCAGCCTGGCTCTCAAGGCGAGAGGCTGCTCGTCTGATTTGTGATCTTTGGTTGTACGGAGGTCAGGCATATGGGGACTCCTCCACGGCGCTGGCAGTGCG
>DAOUAJ010000325.1:0-3572 GCA_034433615.1 Anaerolineae bacterium
GGCCATCAGCAAGATCGAAGCATCGCTGTAGACCTGTTTGGGGCCCCTGCGCGAGCCAGGCAAGCCCAGTGGGAGCCACCCGTGGCTGGCTTTCACCGCCCACTGGGCTAGGGCAAGGGCATTGATGGCTGTCAGAAACTCTAGAGGTGTCAGCCCCAGGTAGTGGGTGAGGCGCGCCGGGAGTTGTCTCAAATCCAGGCCTGGCGGAGGCCAGGGGATCGGCTTTGGTATCCATTTCGTGATCAACTGCATGGTACGACCTCCAGGAAAAGGGGTGTGGTTTGCACCATGCAGTATACCCCATTTTGGGGGTTGTGTCGCGTTTACCTGTCATCGAATTATCGAACACTCTCGTTTAGAGAAGCCGCGCCGTCCATGCCACCTAAAAGGTTAGCAGGATGCCGGACCTTTCGCGGCCCCAGGCGCGAAGGGTTAGTTTTATGTTGCCTGTTGCCGGCCGAACCGCCGATTTGGGCCTCCAAAAGCCTCTCTATGGCCCTTTCCTGTTTCTTGGCATGCGCTGGTTAGCTGCTCCCTAATAGCAGCTTGATGTAATCATAGTTCTCATTGCGCTCTTGAAAGAGGATATGCCTTTCAGCAAACTTCTTCCGATCCCAGGTACCATCATCGTAATGTTGGTGGAGTTCGTCATATGGCGTGGCGGAAATGATAAACGCATCAAGCGCAACACCACTGCATCCGCTCTGCTGAGACACTTCCCGTGCGATTTCCGGAAGTCGTTCGTGCAACCGGGCTTTTTCATCATGGATGTAGGCTTTGGCGTGCAGCATACCGTGGGGTTCGACGAAGATGATGCGCTGCTGCTGGCCTTGCCTGTCCAGCACCCACAGGATGAAGTCGGGATAGAAGCCGCTGTCTTCAAAGAAGCCCACCCCCTTGCCCCGGCTTAAGTTGCGCAGCACGTACACCTCTTTGCCGGCCATGATCCCGTCTTTCTCATTTTCCCAGTAGTCCTTCAGGTCGCGCACGAATTGCGCCTCGCTCTTGTTGAGCGCCGGAGGGAATGTTTGAAAGCTGTCGGACTCCTGGATCAGCAGCGGCAGATAAAGGTACCGATCAAATTGAATGCGGGGGAGATCCTGGTCTTCCTGCTGGTAAAGGCGCTCGGTGTCCTCTAACAACTTCTTGACGGCTTCAACGAGCCCCTGATCGGAACGCTTGACGGTCACAATGTAAGCCGCCCTGTCTTCACCCACTCTGTCGCGGTTGAACGCCAGGTTGGGGTCCTTTTCGTCCAATGGACGATACTCCATAGCCTGCGTCTCCCAACGCTCTCGACGGCGGCGGTAAAAGGTGTCCAGGTATTTGCGGAGAACGTTGGTCACCGCTTGCTGCAGCAGTTCGCACTCGGCGAAGGTCCTCGGACGTACCACCGCTTCATCGGCAATCAAGGTGTAGGCGATTTGCCCCATGAGTTGACGCGGCGTCTCCGGGCGGATGATCAGGTTGCGCCAGCCTTTGCGGGCTTTGTAGTCCAGCAAATCCAGATACACCCGCTCCCAATCCACCACCGCCAGACTTTCAGCAGGGATTTGTCGTTCCAGGCCGGCCTGCGCACCTGCTTCATGCAAGCCCTGCGCCGTGCTGACCATCACCTGCACCTTGACCGACATATCCACGCGCACCTCGATGTTCTGGTCAGGTTCCAGGGCCAGACGTGTTTCGGCCACAAAGTCGCGCCCTTCCGGCGTGCGTGGGATGACCAGTTCCTTCTTGAGCGCCGGTTCGTTGATCCAGGTAAAGAGCGGCAATTCGATGACCGGCTCGGTCTCCACGCCCTCGCGTTCGAGATAATCGCGGAATTGGGCCATGTAGTTGGCGCGCACGGCAAAGATATTGAGCGTCTCCAGACTGCCGATGTGCTTGGGATGCGGGCCATCCAGAACGGCGCTGCGTTTCAGGCTCAACCTTTTGCCTTTCAGCCGCACGCCGCGGCCGAACAACTGGATGATCTGAGAACCCTCCTGACGCCCGATGTTCAGCAGCCCCATGTTGGAGACGCGCCAGGAGTTCCACCCCTCCATGAATTTCTTCGCGCCGATGAGCACATGAATGCTGGAATCCGGCCGGTTGATGTCGTTGAATAGCGAATGACCGACGGCGTGTTCTTCCAGCGTGATTTCCGACGCCTGCTCCTCCACAAGTTTCTTGAAAGCGGACGTGTCGCCGATGTAGATCAGGCCAAGGTAGTGATCCGCGCCGGCTGCTCTTAACCCGATCTCGCCCTCACTGCCGCGAATGTCGGCCAGGTGCAGGCCTCCACCGGATGGTGTATGGAAAATGCGCTGCAGGATATCCGCATAGAGCGTTGTCGCATTCAGCCCCAAATCCTTCAGATATTTGAAGCGGTCGGTGAACACATCGGCCCCGTCCGGGCCACGCAGGCCGCTTTGGCCTTTCAGGAGGGCATTTATGGTGTTGACCGCCCACTTCTTGTCGCTCAGCACGTGGTGCAAGAATCGCACAACGGTAAGCACATCGCTGCGCTTCTGGCGATTTTCTGAATAAACGGCGTTGACCGTGCTACCCACAAACACCCAGAGCGGCTTTTCCAGGTTGTATGGCCGTAGTTCCTCCTGCTGCTCGTCATATAGGCGCAGTTGCTCATAGAAGGAAAGCAGGTTGCCCAGCAGCAGGGTTTCGGTGTGCTCTGGGCGGTCTTCGTCCCGCAGGTTGAGGATGCGAAAGTCTTTGCCGAAGCCGTCGCCGTAAAAGTAGCGGTAGGAGTAGTCAAAGACGATGGCCTTGCCGTACTCCTTCGTGAGTTCATCGTCGCCGGCGGCAGAGAGCGCCTGCCCGAAGGTAGCGCTGTACTCAAAGGTGAAGCCGGTCGCGCCCAGTGCATCGCGGTAGCCGCGCCAGGCCTCGCCGCCGCTGCCCTTGTGCCCTTCGTCCACAAAGATCAGGTTGCGCCCTTCAAAGGCTTCCACCGGCACGCTCACCCCCCCGCCGCGCTTCTGCTCCACCAGTTTGGTGATCTCCAGCACTTGCACTTCGTTTGGCGTGCGCAGCAGGCTGCTCTGATTCAGGTCGAAGCGCCGGGCCGGAATCCCGGAAAGCGCCAGCTCGTGGAGGTGTTGTTCCGAAAGCCCTTCATTGGGGGTGATGAGGAGGATGTTGTCCGGCGGCTCCCGATTGTAATGCAAGAACTGATAGTAATTCAGGTGCAGGATGAGCGTCTTGCCGCTGCCGGTGGCCATCCAGTAGGCCAGTTTGATCAGGTCGTCTTCGGTGAAGGGTTCGTCCTGCGGCTCGCCGGGCAGTTTGCGCGCGTTGCGTTCGGCCACGAAGGCGTTCAGGTCGGCCAGTAGTTGCGCCCGGTGGTTGAACAGGCGGTCCAGGAAGATTTCGGTGTAGAGCGCGGCCAGGTGCTGGAAATAGCGCAGGGTGATGGGCTCCGGTCGGCCGTGATTGAGGCGCGCCAGATGGGCGCGGATGTTCTCATCGTAACGAGACAGGTCGGCTTCGGTGATCTTGACCTTGCCCCCGCGCGCCAGCAGGTGATGGTAGAGATGGCTGTGTCCATCGGACGCATAGCCCTCGTCCACCTC
>DAOUAJ010000326.1:0-3629 GCA_034433615.1 Anaerolineae bacterium
CCCCCCTGCTCCCTTGCTCCTTTGCCCCATTGCGCACCACCAACAGCTTCTCATGCTGCGTTCGCTCATACACCTCGCCGGCGGCAAACAGTTCCTCGCAGAGCTTCTCGCCTGGGCGGGCGCCGATGAACTCGATGTCAACGTCGCGGCCCACTTCCAGGCCGCTGAGCCGGATGAGGTCGCGGGCGATCTGCTCGCGGAAGCCTGTCCTGAGCCCACCGAAGGGATGCGTATCACACTGCCCCGGCTGCCCAGCACGTTGCCGAGCGGATTGCGGATTGCGGATTTCGGAATGATGATCTGGAGGAAGACGGTGCCTGCTGGCGAAGCCGCCCGGGGACGGGCTCTGGAGCGTGAAGAGAAAGACGATGCCTGCTGGCGAAGCCGCCCGGGGACGGGCTCTGGAGCGTGAAATGAGAGGGACGTGTTTGTAGGCGGAGCTGGGGGCCGCTCGCTACCGGTTATCCCCATCCATCTTTACTTCGACGGGCTCAGTACAAGGCTGAACTGCAAGGTGTTCTCATCAATCACCCGCACCAGCAAACGGGTGTTGTCTCGGATGTTGGTCTTGCGGATGACCTCTTCGGGCAAGGGAATAGCCTGTTGCGCGACCACCACGGTGGCTTCCAGCAGCGGCGAGGGCCGCTTCAGAACGTAGGTCTGATAGACATACTCCAGCACAGCGCTCAGGGGGACATCGTACAGCCCGAACTCCGGGACATTGTAACGGTCTGGAATGGAGGTTTCTTTCTTCTCGATCTCTTCCATGACCCGCCTGTATGAAGCGGAAAATCCATCAATCATTAAGCTGTCGAGGGCATAAGCAGCCCCTTTGAGTCTGGCATTGCAGAACATTTCGTAGGGTCCTGGCTCCGTATCATACCGATCTTCGCTATCGAATTCTGGGAGCCAGGCTTCCAGGTTGTCTCTCTCATCATAAACGACACGCAGATTGAAGGTCATGTCATCACCTCCCTCTCAGGTATCTCGCCGCTCCTTTAGCCCGATAGAGAACAGCAACCTTGCCAGGCACCTTGTTCTTCTCCACCCAATAAAAGTCCCAGATCACGCTGATATTACTCTTCTTCATCACCACCGCAAGCAACTCTCTTTTGAATCCGTGCTCTTCAATAGCTACCGCCCCATAATACAATAGATTCTGGGGCTGATCGCTATCCCGGCCTACGATTATTGGCTGCCGAACGATGACCGGTATCTTGTCCAGGTAATCCTTCACGAACCGTTGGCGGCCCCTCCTCCTTCTTGCATCCAAGATATACCGATGTCCCTCCTGGGTATAATACCATTTCTCGTCCTGATAGTCAACACCGGCATAGATCACCGCCTGACGCTTGCCCTGCCCCTCTATGATGATCTCCAGCGCCGCTCCTTTCTCGGAATAGTCTACGTTGCGCAAGGCAAAGACATCAGTGGTCATGGGTCCTGTTTTCCCCTTTTTGACTTTTCAACCTCAAAATCTCTCCCTGCCCGAAGTATACCCCCACGCCCGACCCCGGTCAATTGGGATTGCGGATTGCGGATTTCTCTGGGTTGCAGATCCTATCGTCCGCGTAGCGTGAGGGTGTCTACTATAGTCTTGAAGAGGATGACCAGATCAAGCCACAAGGACTGATGTTTGATGTTGCGCCCCTTCGGACTAAGCCTCAGGGCAGGCCTTGAGGATGTTGAGGAAGTGATTGCCCAGTTCTCCCGCTGCTCCGGCGTGGCGTGCAGCAGTTGCGGGTACCAGGCCAGTGGGACGGTGACGGACCGACCATCGACCAGATCAACGCTCAAAGCATCGTCTGTAAAGCGAACGTCCCTTCGACGGGCTCAGGACACCGCTTTGACTCGGGTATCGGACGGAACGCCGCTTACTCCCGGCAAGGGAGCGCCTGTGATCTCGTGGTACAGAACATCCGGATCAAGGTCAATGTCGCCCGGCCAGGTCACCGTCCGACTCTCGGGGCGAACGAAGACTTGTTCGAAGTGTTCGGGGGCCTTCCAGGCGGCAAAAACGCCCTTACCCACCAGGTCTGATAAATCAACTTCACCTTCCGTACCGTCATCGAAGCGAATCCAGATACGGTACTCTGGTAGCGGTTTAACATCTGTAATCCGGTCCATCGTTCCTCCTACTTCAGTAGAGGATGAGAACCCCGCGTCAAGGATGGTTGTTCGGGTTGTCTACCGCTAACCCCTCAGCGGTAGCGGCATTGTTCAGACGATCGTCGGCGCACACGAACGTGAGACCGGGAAGATTCCGCTGTGTCAGGAAGCGTTGCGCACTGAGCGCTGTCGCCAGATGAACGGCATCGTAGGCACGTAGCGAATGTCGCTCCAGCAACGTGCAAGCCAGGTCGATTACTGCCACGCTGGGAGGCATAATCTGATATTCACTCAGGCAGTCGCTTCGAAATGCATCACGGAGCGTCGCAAATTCTCCAAGGGTCAAAGAACCCTCACGGACTCGACGCGCAAAAGCACTGATCACCTCGACGATTGTCATGTGTGAGGTAAACAGGAGAGGAGATTGTGCAGGATCGACTATTGCACGGAGCCAGTCGCTTCCTGTTTCGTCGACGTAGCGCTTGACAAGTGCGCTGGCATCCAGGTAATAACTGCTCATGCCCGGTCTTCTCGCTCTTCAATGATAATTTCAGAGAGAGGCTTACCCAGGCTCAGTTTCTTTGCCAGGCGCGCACGTTCCTCAGGTGGTACCACCGGAAGCGGCGTCCACGGTAACTCCTCAACCAAGCCGACGGCCTTCATCTCACGCACGATTTCCGCGCGTAGTTGGCCAGCCGGCGCAGGTTTGGGCTTAATGATAATCGCATCGCGATGTTGCTCGATTTCGACTTCCTCGACCTCACCCCAGGCTGCAAGCAGAGGACGGGGTATGAGTACCCCTTGAGATGTAACTTTCGCCTCAACGACTGTCGTCATATCCTTTTTTCCTCCCTTTTTACAAGGGTCAAGAAGTTTCACTTTCCCCACAGGTCTTGCACGCGAATCCTGCCGAGCATGCCCTCACCTCAATTATACCTTACTTGCCTATCAGCGTCCATTGGCTGAGCGCAATCACTATGAGATTCTCGGCGCTGGCGAGGTGATCCACCGGCCCGACCTCGACGAGGACCCCAGCGCCGAAGGCATTGTGGCCGGCCCTGTGGAAGCGGGATTTCGGATTTCGAATGGAATATGACGGAACACATCCCACAAGTCGTCTTTGTTCAATCCACTGCCCGGAGGCACAGATGGATGATTACCTGGCCCGTTTCGGCTCCAGCGCGGTCTACAAGCGCCTCGGCTACCTGATTGACGTGGGGGAACTGGCCATCCCCGAGCGTGAGGAACGCCTGGAGCACTGGCACGCCAAAATCAAGGCCGGCGTCTCGCCGCTTGAACCGGGAGCGGGCACAGTGGGCCGTATCAATTCTCGCTGGCGGCTGAAGATCAACGTACAGGTGAATCCGTGATTTCCGAAGTCGAACTACGAAGCCTGGCTCGCCGCTGGAATGTGAGTCTGATGTTGACGCATACGACATTCATCAACTGCTCAAGCGTGGAGTTGATCTGTCTGCCGTGCTGCCTGTGCTCCCCGCCAAATTTGCAGCGAAAGGCATAAA
>DAOUAJ010000327.1:0-13930 GCA_034433615.1 Anaerolineae bacterium
AGCGAGCCAGCGACAGGCTCTTCTTTGAGCATCGCCGACGCCTCAACGGGAACGGCCTCCTGCGCACGGCGAGAGAGTTCCGCCTCCGCCTCGGCCAGGAAGTGATCGTGGAGCGAACCGCCTATCTGAACCACAGCTAACCGTCGCTTGAGCTGGGCGATCTCCGCGCGCGCCTCCTCCAGCTCAGTCTGGGCGATGGCGCGGGCCTCGTTGATCACCTGGCGGCGCGCCTCCTCGATCTGCGCCAGCCGGTAGCGCAGGTCCGCCTCTGCGGCCTGGGCGGCGCGTCGCTTCTGCTCCGCCTGGGCCAGCGCCGCCTGAGCCTCATCGCGGGCGCGCTTGATCTCGGCCAGCAGCGTATCCGCCTGCAGGGAGGTCGGCGACACCATCGCCTCGGCCGCCGCCACAATGGTCGGGTTCAGCCCCAGCCGGCGGGCGATCGCCAGCGCGTTGGAGCGGCCGGGCAGCCCGATGCTCAACTCGTAGGTCGGCGCCAGCGTCTCGATGTCGAACTCCACGCTGGCATTGCGTACCCCCGGTGTGTTGTGAGCGTAAACTTTCAACTCCGAGTAGTGCGTCGTCGCCAGGGCGGTGATGCGCCGTTGCAGCAGGTGGGAGAGCAGTGCCCGCGCCAGGGCCGAGCCCTCCTCCGGGTCCGTGCCAGCCCCCAGCTCGTCCAGCAGCACCAGCGAGTGCTCGTCCGCGCCCTCCAGGATGCGGATGATGTTGGACATGTGCGACGAGAAGGTGGACAATGACTGCTCGATGGACTGCTCGTCGCCGATGTCCGCATAAACGTTCTCGAAGACGCTCAGTCGGGAACCTGCAGCGGCCGGGATGTGTAGCCCCGCCTGGGCCATCAGCGCCAGCAGCCCCACCGTCTTCAAGGTCACTGTCTTACCGCCAGTGTTGGGGCCGGTGATAACCAGGATGAAGTAATCGTCCCCCAGGTGCACGTCAATGGGCACCACGGTGTCGGGGTTGAGCAGGGGATGGCGGGCGCGGCGCAGGTCAATCGTCGAGCCAGGATGCTGGACTGCTTCGATCAAGCCATCGTCCTGGCCAGAGCGCTGGCCCCGTCGCTCATGGTGATGGCGCTCTGGCGCGCGAAATGGCACCAGCTCCGGCTCAGAGGCGTCCAATTGATCGGCGTAGCGCGCCTTGGCGAAGACCAGGTCCAGCTCCGCCAGCGCCTCCACCGTGCGCCGGATGTAAGGAGACTCGTCGCCCACCAGCTCCGTGAGCTCCAGCAGGATGCGACGGATCTCCTTCTCCTCCTCCAATTGCTTCTCCCGCCAGCGGTTGTTCAATTCCACCGCGGCCAGCGGCTCGATGAAGAGGGTGGCGCCGGAGGCGGATTGGTCGTGGATAAGGCCGGGGATACGCCCCTTGAACTCCGCCCGCAGCGGGATGACGTAACGCCCCTGGCGTTGGGTGACGATGGGCTCTTGCAGATAGGGCGCGTTGGCCGGCGATACCACGATCCGTTGCAGCAGCGACATTAACCGGTCGTGGGCGATCTGCTTCTCGCTGCGGATGCGCCCCAGGGCCGGTGAGGCGCTGTCCAGCACCTCGCCGCGCTCACTGATGCAGCGGCCGATCTCGTCAATGACGGCGTCGCATGGCTCGATACGGGCGGCGATGTCGGCCAGATGGGGGACAGGCTGCCCGCCCAGCCGGGTGAGAGTGCGCCGGATAGCGCGGGCCCGCACCAGGGTGTTGCGGATATCGAGCAGGTCGGTGGGCAGCAGCGTCGCCGAGCGTTCAGCCAGCGATAGCAGCGGGCGCACATCGCGCACGCCGCCCAGGTGCACATCTGTCTTCTGCGAGAGCAGCGCGCGGGCCTCGGTCGTCTCCGCCTGCCGCTCGCGGGCCAACTGCAGGTCGTCGGTGGGCAGGAGCGCTAATGCCAGCTCGCGCCCGGCCGAGAAGCTGGTGTGCTCCGCCAGGCGCGTCAGGATCTTATCGAATTCCAGGGTATGTAGGGCTTTGGCGTCCATAGTGGAGGCAGTATAACACAGCTTATGGAGGCTACAAAAACCTGCCATAGAGGAAGCAGTTTCAGTAGATCACGATTTCGGCTCAAAGCCCCGTCCCCGGGGCGTCCATCTAGCGCCCGAGGACGGGCGTAGCACTTGCCTCCTCCTTGAGGTTCCCAAAATTCATCGTTACACAAAGGATTCTCGTTTACGATAAACTATTGCTTGACTCTTCGCTACAAGTTGATTGCTTTTCTTTTCGATCACCACAATGTCATACAGCGCGGTTGCGCCGCCCAGGTTCACTTCTCTGGCTTCCGCGACGAGATGATCGCCCACCTGCGTCGCACGCAAAAAGCTGACGTTGACATTGAGGGCGACCGCTGTTTGACCGTGCGAATTACTCGCCGCAGCAAAGGCGATGTCACCGAGTCCAAACACGATCCCACCGTGCGTGATGCCGTGAAAGTTCAACATTGATTCAGTGACAACCAGCGACACACGACTGTAGCCAATCTCAATGGCTTCTATCGTTGCGCCTAAAAAGTTGGTGTACGCATCCTTGTGAATATAAGCAGCAATAGCGGGATTGATCATGATCTGTATCCGTGAATGATATAGCTGAGAGGTCCTAAAATCAATGATCCAGCCTGCCCTGCCTATCCTGGCGGTCAGGCCAGGGTGTCTGCAGCCCCGGCACAGGCAAACATGGCCATTGCGTTCTCCAGTCGCACGTCCCAGTGCAGTTCGGTGGTGGAACCCAGGAAGTAACCCACCCCACTCGCGTCGGCGATGGCCTGCCGACAGGCCGCCCGCACCTCCTCCGGCGTGCCGTAGACCAGGAGCTGGCTGACGTCAATCCCGCCGGTCAGGAAGAGTTGAGGATAACGCTGGCGGACTTCCTTCACCGTCATCCCGGCCATTGCCTCCAGCGGGTTAAGTCCGTCAATGCCGGCTGTTACCAGGTCGTCCAGGATTGGCCACAGATTGCCATCCGAGTGGAAGAGGCAGACGGTATCGCGGGCGTGCCAGGCATCCACCAGGTGCTTGAGGCGAGGCATCCAATGTTGTCGCAGCCAGGCGGGCGAGAAGATAAGGCTGGTCTTGTAGGCGACATCGTCGTACGTGAGAGCGATGGGGATCAGTTCGGGATTGGCGATGGCAGCCACCCGGCGCAGCTCCATCTGATTCCGGGCCTCCAGCCACTCCTCCACCAGGTCGGGATAGTCAGCCATGAGATAAACGAACTTCTGGATGCCGGTCATCCAGTACATCTCGGTGAGGCCGACACCACTCTCCAGCACGAGCACAGTCGGGTCATGGCGGCCGGTGGGATCGCCCGCGGCGAAGATGGCCTGACAGTCGCGGATATGGTTGTGAACCCGCTCGGCGTAGGCTCCATCGAAGGTCTGAGCCTCAGCGCGTGCGATCTCGCCTTTGACCCATTCAACCAGGGTGGGCATATCGTGAAAGGGGCGCTCGATGATCCACTGTGTCCACCGTTCCACCCGGACGACGAGGCCGTTCTCCCAGCGCACTTCACGGGGCTCCTGCGGACCTTCCGGCATGCGCGTCATGTCCAGGATGCGGCCGATGGCGATCCCTTTCACCCAGTCACCGTTTTCCACGGTGAGATTCCGCCCTGCATAATGCTCAATGATGGCATCGTTTTGCAGGATGTCGTAAAGGGGGACGCGATCGGTCTCCTGAAAACGGACCGTACGCATCACGCGCTCGCGCTTGGTCAAGGGGGACATGAATCGCTCCTTTCTCGGTTGATGTTAAGCGAAAAAGCCAGGTTGTTGAGGATCGTTAGCCAACTCTTGCAGACGGTATCATAGCCTGGGCTGGCTGTCAAAGCACGATAGTGAGTGTTCAGCCACCCTGGCGAAGGTTGTGTTGTGCACTCTCGAAACAGGATTGCTCTCCAGCATATTCTGAGGTAGAATGGTTTCGAAGAGACAGCCGGGTATCGGAGGGTTAGATGGCAGGAGAGCAACAGGTGGCCTACGAGCACCTGCTACGGCAGGGAGGGGAGCAAATGCTCCGCGAGGCGAGTGCTTACTTTGCAGGTGAGGGATCATTGCACAGCACGCTGCACCGATTGACGCAACGACTGAATGCGGAGGATATTTCCTATGCTCTGTTGGGAGGACTTGCCCTTGCCGAATATGGGTATCCACGACTGACGGAGGACATTGACTTACTGTTAACCCCGTCAGGATTGGAGCGCTTTCGCCAGCGATTGGTGGGACGGGGATACCGGCCGGCCTTCAGCGGAGCCAGGAAAACGTTTCGCGATGCCGAGACAGGCGTGCGTATCGAAATCGTGACGGCCGGGGAGTATCCGGGCGATGGATTACCCAAGCCGGTGGTTTTTCCCGACCCGACGACCCCGGGAGTGACGATGGAGATAGAGGGTATCCGCGTGGTGACATTGGAGAAATTGGTCGAGTTGAAACTGGCATCAGGGATGAGCGCCCCCCACCGACTGCGCGACCTGGCTGATGTACAAGACCTGATCGCGCGCCTGAATCTCCCTCTTTCGCTGGCGGACCGATTGGACCCCTCGGTGCAGGCGGCATATCGGGATCTGTGGGAAAAAGCCCACGCAGGCAGGCCAGCCGCTTCGCCGGAGCAGTGACGCGGCTCCATCGCCGGTCTTTTTTTGTCCAGCACGTTCTGACCTCCACAAATCAGAGGTATTTACCCAGCAACAGCTCCAGCCGGGCCCTAACTGCGGGTGGAATCTTCGAGCGGTCGGTAATGATGGCGTCCTTGAGCGCGCTGCCACAGGGGCAGGTACGCGGGCCGCTCAGCCGGGGGATCAAGCGCTGCACAGCCTGCTTGGTGATCTCCGCGTTCTGCAACAGCCGGCAGATCACCATCTCCACGGTCACCGGTTCCTCCGCTTCGTGCCAGACGTCGTAGTCGGTGACGTGGGCCATAGCCGCGTAGCAGATTTCCGCCTCGCGTGCCAGTTGCGCCTCCGGCACGGCCGTCATGCCGATGATGTCCACACCCCACTGCCGGAAGATGCGCGACTCAGCTTTAGTGCTGAAACGCGGCCCCTCGATGGTGAGGAAGGTGCCGCCCAGGTGGACCGGGGTGCCGGTCTCCTTGACAGCAGCGTAGACAGCCTGGCTCAACTCGGGGCAAAATGGCTCAGCAAAGGAGATGTGAACGACCACCCCTTCACCGAAGAAAGTGAGCGGCCGGCCGCGGGTGCGATCGAAGATCTGATCTGGAATGACCACGTGCCCGGGCGCGTACTCCTCTTTCATGCTACCGCAGGCCGTGATGGAGATCAGCCGCTCCACTCCCAGCTTTTTGAAGCCCCAAATATTGGCCCGGCTGTTCAGTTCACCGGGCATGATGCGATGGCCACGGCCGTGGCGAGGGAGAAAAGCTACGCGTTGCCCTTCCAGCGTGCCCACGATGTAGGCATCTGACGGAGGGCCAAAGGGAGTATCCAACCGCACTTCTTCCACATCCTGCAGTGCTTCCATCTGGTAAACACCGCTGCCGCCGATGATGCCAATTCGTGCTGATTCCATGAGTGATCCTCCGGTGCAAGTTTCGCGTCCTATCATCAGCACATCACAGTTTTGCTCCCAAACCCGTCCTCGGGCGATAGATGGACGCCCCGGGGACGGGGCTTTGAGCCGAAATCGTGATGTACTGATCACGGTTAATTGGAGCCTTCTCTTGCTGGAAGATAGCACACAACGGCAGAAAAATCAACAGGCAGACCCGCGGCGGGCGGTGCAAGCGCTCGCGCCAGCCGCGCCCACTCCTCCAGTGTTAACGTCTCTGCCCGCCGTCGGGGGTCAATGTCTGCCGACTGGAGCGCAGCAACCACATCGGCCGTGGTGCGCCCCAGGCTAGCAGCCAGGGCATTGCGCAACTGCTTCCGCCGCTGACCGAATCCGGCCCGCACCACGTCAAAGAAAGTGTCCACGTCGTCCACGGGCACGGCCAGCTGCGAACGGCGCTGCAGCCGCACCACCGCCGAGTCCACCTTGGGCGCGGGGTAAAAAGCGCCCGCCGGGATGCGATCCACAATCTCGACGTCGGCATAAAACTGAACGCTCACCGCCAGCAGGCTCATCTCCGGCGGCTGCGCCGCCATACGCTGCGCCACTTCCCGCTGCACGGTCAGCACGATCAACGACGGCGGCACGCGCGCTTCCAACAGATGGCGGATGGCGGCTGAGGTGATGTAGTAGGGAAGGTTGGCAACGGCTTTGTAAATCGCAGAAGGGACCAGTAACGAGGGATGGGGCAACGAGGGGTCAATGGGGAAGTCCTCGGTAACGAGGCGGGCAGGATCGAGGGAGAGGATGTCGCCGGGGACGACGCGTACGTTGTTGTAGCCTGCCAGCGTCTCCTGCAAAATGGCTACCAGGCGCTCGTCCAATTCTACGGCGACCACGCGGCCGGCTGCCTTGGCCAATCGCTCCGTGAGCGTCCCCAGGCCAGGGCCGATCTCCAGCACCACATCATCCGGCGTTAGCTCCGCCGCGGCCACGATGCGCGCCAGATGCACCTCGTCCACCAGAAAGTTCTGCCCCAGCCCTTTACGTGGCCGCAGATCGTAGCGGCGTAGGATTTCGTAAACGTTCATGTCACCTGACCTATAACGCTCGTTCCTCACTCCTCTTCCAGCCGCAGTACGGCAAAGAACACCTCTTGCGGGACTTCCACCTGGCCGATCATCTTCATGCGCTTTTTACCTCTCTTCTGTTTCTCCAAAAGTTTCCGCTTTCTTGTCACATCTCCACCGTAACATTTGGCCAACACATCCTTGCGCAGAGCTTTGACGTTGGCACGCGAGATCACCTTCTTCCCCACGGCCGCCTGGATGGGCACCGTGAACAACTGCCGGGGGATGAGTTCCTTCATCCTGGAGACCAGACGTTGCCCCTTGTTGTATGCCTGGTCCCGGTGCACGATCATGGACAGTGCGTCCACCGGCTGCTCGTTGACCAGCACGTCCAGCCGTACCATGTCCGCTGGCCGGTAGCCGTCGAAGTGGTAATCGAGTGAGGCGTAGCCGCGCGTGCGCGCCTTCAGCTCGTTATAAAAGTCAACCAGGATCTCGCTTAGCGGGATTTTGTAAGTCAGCAACACCCGCCGCCCGTCCAGGTATTCCTGGTTCTTGAACTCCCCTCGCCGCCGCGTGACCAGATCCATCACCGTGCCGATGAACTCGGCCGGCGTGAAGACCGAAATCTCCACCCACGGCTCGGCGATCTCCTTGATTTCGTTCTCCGGCGGCAGCTCGGCCGGGCTGTCCACCAGGACCGTCTCGCCGTCGGTCTTCAGCACGCGGTAC
The DNA here is from genome assembly GCA_034433615.1 of Anaerolineae bacterium. Classification (GTDB taxonomy): domain Bacteria; phylum Chloroflexota; class Anaerolineae; order DUEN01; family DUEN01; genus DAOUAJ01. The sequence goes on from DAOUAJ010000327.1 coordinate 7,318, forward strand.
TCGACTGACGGCGCGGTGAAGACGATGTCCAGACCGTACTCCCGCTCCAACCGCTCCTGCACGATCTCCATATGGAACAGCCCCAAAAAGCCACAGCGGAAGCCGAACCCCAGCGCTTGCGATGTCTCCGGCTGGAAGACCAGCGAGGCGTCGTTAAGCTGCAGTTTCTCCAGCGCCTCGCGCAGCAGATTGTAATCCTCACCTTCAGAAGGGTAGGCCGAGGCGAAGACCATGGACTTCATTGGCCGGTAGCCGGGGAGCGGTTCGGCGGCCGGGCGAACTGCCAACGTGATCGTGTCGCCTACCCGGCACTCCCGCACCGTCTTCAGTCCGGTAGCAATGTATCCCACCTCGCCCGCGGCCAGCTCACCGGTAGGACGCATGGCCGGCGTGAAGACACCGATCTCCAGGGGTAATGTCTCCACCCCGGTCGCCATCAGCCGCAGTGGTTGGTTGATAGTGACCAGGCCATCCACCACACGCACGTAGGCAATGACCCCTTTGTACGGATCATAGTGCGAGTCGAAGATCAAGGCGCGCAACGGCGCAGTGGGATCACCGGCTGGCGGCGGGATGTGCGTCACCACCGCTTGCAATACCTGCTCGACGTTGGTGCCCTCCTTAGCGGAGACGTGGATAACCGTATCGGGATCTACCCCTAGCAGGTTGGCCACCTCATGCGCCACCTCGGCCGGTCGCGCGCTCGGCAGATCAATCTTATTGACCACAGGGATAATCTCCAGATCGTGCTCCAGCGCCAGGTAGAGGTTCGCCAGCGTCTGCGCCTCGATCCCCTGCGAAGCGTCCACGACCAGGAGCGCGCCTTCGCACGCGGCCAGAGCCCGACTCACTTCGTAGGTGAAGTCCACATGGCCGGGACAATCTATCAAATTCAAGTGATATTCTACACCATTTTGGACACGAAATCGCATTTGCACTGGTGAGGCTTTGATGGTCACCCCTTTTTCCCGTTCCAGTTCCATGTCGTCAAGCACTTGCTCATGCATCTCCCGCGCGCTGATGGTCCCCGTCCGCTCTAGAAGCCTATCGGCTAAGGTAGATTTGCCATGGTCAATGTGACCTATTATGGTAAAGTTGCGAATCATCTGACTCAGATCCATCGTCTCACAATCACGCTTCACGGCATCCAATCCTGCATCCCCATCCAGCGGTCACGCGCGGCATCGTAGTAAGCGATTGTCCCCCGCAACCCCTCTTCTCGCGAGTACTGGGGCGTCCATCCCGTATGTCGCCTGAACGTCGAATAGTCAACCCCCAGACGCTGCAGTTCCGTCGAGCCGGGGCGGTAGCGCCTGGGGTCCACGATGATCTCTTTGTCGCCCCACATGCCCATTTCCTGGTCCACTTTGACGATGAGCTCCGCCCATGCTTGTTTGAAGTCCTGTTGGAGTACTAAGCCAGCCGTCTACTAAGGATAGATTGCATCGCTACCGAGATGACGATGATCAGGCCGTAGATTAACTGGGTCCAGAAGCCGGTCAGGCCGGCGGCGACGATGCCCGCGTTGATGGCGCCGATGATAAATGAGGCAACGAAGGTGCCAAAGACGGTCCCGCTTCCACCGAAGACAGAGGTGCCCCCCAGGAATACCGAGGCTAACGTATTCAACAAGTACCCCTCGCCTAGCGTCGGCCAGAAATACAGCACCTCCAAACTCACCACAACGCCGGCGAAGGCGGCAGCCAGGCCCACGATGGCAAAGGCCAGCATTTTGACCTGAGCTACGTTAACGCCCATGAGTCTGGCGCTCTCCACGTTGTCCCCGGTGAGGTATATGTGTGCTCCAAACTTGTGACGGTTCAACAGGAACCACACCACCACCGCCACCAGTATCGTCCAGACCATTTGAGCTGGTACGCGACCTCCCAGCCTGCCCACCAGTGCCTCATACAAGAGTGTTCTCTGCGCTTGCGTCAGGCCTGTTCCGTTGCCACCGGTCACGACCAGCACGACCCCTCTCCAAAAGAATTGCGTGCCGATCGTGGCCACCAGGGATGGGATTCCCATCTTAACCACGATAACCCCATTGAGCAGCCCGGCCAGCCATCCCGCCAACAGACAGGCCACGAAAGCCAGGGTCAGACTGTTAGTACTTACCATTACGACAGAAAATACGGTCATCCCAAAGGCCATAATGGACGGGAACGAGAGATCTATCTCTGCGGCGATGATCACCAGCGTCAGTGGCAGCGCCATGAGAGCAAAGAACGGCGTGGTAGACATAAACGCTTCGTAGATCGGGTAGGCGAGAAATGTCCTGGGCGACCCGATGAGAAACAAGATCCAGATGAACAGGGCCACGCCAACGATGCCAAGCTGTAGCCCGTATCGGCGAGCGACGTTCACCAGGCCGCCAGATGGTGCGCGAGGACCCACTAAACGCCTGGTTACTTCCGTCTGAGCGTTCATTGGATGCTCCTCTCTTCATAAAATAAGGCGCGGTATGCATTGCGTGACGGAACACCGAATACCCAACATGCTTCACCGTTGGGCAACGTTACGACGCGGCGCTCTTGGCCTCATCGAGGCTGCCCGTCTGGGCCACACGGTACAGCTTCGCGATCAGCTCGTCTAAAGTAAGTTCTCCTTTGAGGAACTGGCCCGCAACCCTGCCTCTGTCTAAGACGACGATTCGATCCGCCACCGGGTAGACATGAAAGATATTATGATCTATGAAAATACATGACTTACCAGCTTTCTTGATGTCGCTCACGAAGTCCAGCGCCTTTCTCGTCTCCGATAGGGAAAGCCCCATCGTCGGCTCGTCCAGGATAATGAGTTCGGCCTGAAAATGTAAAGCGCGCGTGATTGCGACGCCCTGTCGTTCTCCACCTGACATGGTTTTGACCCTGGATTCCGGCGTCACGGCCGTTGACGTAAACCCCATCATCTGGGTCATGAGCTTCCGGGTCTCTTCCTGCATCCGCCGGATATCCAGTACGCCCAAGCGACTCGTCAGCTCTCGCCCCATGAAGATGTTCCGCCACAAGGCCTGCTGGTCGGCCAGGGCTCTCTCCTGATAGACGGTCTCAATCCCCAGTTGGCGAGCTTTGGCGACCGATAAGTGTTCTATCTTCTGTCCTTTCCAATAGACCTCGCCCCCTGGGTCCGGTTGATGGTAACCGGTGATGATCTTAATCAGTGTGGACTTGCCGGCGCCATTGTCGCCAAGCAACCCCACGATCTCGTTGCGTCCGACCTCGAAGTTGACCTGGTGTAACGCCACCACTTCTCCGAAGGTCTTAGAGATATTCACCATTTGGAGCAGGTGATCGTCCATTGAACAACCTCCCGTCTCCGTGACACAGTGATGGGATGACGCGGGGACGGTGTGACGCGGAGACGCGGTGATGGGGTGACACGGTGAACATGTCTTGTTCCCCACGTCTCCGCGTCCCCGTGTCTCCGCGTCCCCGCGTCCCTGCCTCCTCGCGTCACATCCTTATCTGATGTTCTTCTCCGCCAGCGGCGCCAGGAATTCAACGTTGTCTTTGCTGGCGAAGCCGCCGCCTGTGTCAATGTGCAGTCCGGAGAACCCGTATATCTTCGTCAGGCAGATTTGTAGGATCGGCAGGTACCCCTGTAACCAGGGTTGCTGGTCAATCACCAGATCGGTCCAGCCGCCCCTGATCGCTGTTACCGTCGCCGGCGACAGGTCGAACCCTACACCGTAGATGTCATCCGGCCCTTTGCCCGCAGCCTTCAGGTATGTCTCCAGCGTAGCGGTCAGTCCGCCGTGATCGGTCACGACCAGCTTGACATCGGGGTGCGCAGAGACATAACCGGTGAATGTCGGGGTTCCGGCAGCGGGATCCTTATTGGTGGCCGCATCGATCTCGATATAGTCTACCACCAGGCCCGCTTCCTCCAGAGCATCTATCACACCTTTGCTCCGCAAGCCGCGGGTCGGTTGCGACAGCAGACCCCAGACCATGGCGCGGTCGCCCTCCTTCAGACCGAAGCGCTTGACAGCCTCCGCGCCCAAAGCGTGACCCGTTGCATACAACTCTTGGCCGACGTAACCAAACCCCATGCCCTTGTACTTGGCCTCGGCCTTGGGCAGGTCCGTATTCTGGCTGGTTACGATGATCCCCTTGGCAATGGCGTCATCAATCAGAGGATCAAAGGCCTCGTCGCCGGGATGTCCCATCACGGCGATCCCATCCGGCATCGTGGCAGCGGCCTCTCTGAATTGCTGGATCATTTTCTGGGGGTCCCAATCTGACCATACGTAGTCAACTTTGGGCCCCAGATCCGCTTCGGCCTGTCTTGCTCCGTTGTAAACGTTAACTGCGAAGACGCCGCCCGCCGGCCCGCCGGGGAAGAAGACGATCCGGACGTTCGAGCACCACTTTGCGGCTTCGGCTGGCGCTGCTGGAGCGGCTGCGGCCGGCTGTGCTGGCGCGGCGGCCGGCGCCGGCGTGACCATCGCACAGGCAGGCACCAGGGCCATTATCGCAACGAAGAGCATCGTCAGAGTGACTTTGCGGCGTGAAATTCTCGTTTGCATTTTTTGCCTCCTTCATTGGGTTGGCTCCCACACTGGGGAGTATAGCCTGCTCCTGCTGACTTCGCTACCCTATCAGGTTGATGGAACTCTCTCACCCCCTTTCGCCTGCGAGCTCTCTCGGAAGGTCCGTTTGTCCCCCACGATCCTACAACGAATGTAAGAAACTAACGAATTCCTCATGGAAGCCCCTATCGGGGCTCTACAATGAGCAGGAACTCCACCAGGAAGCTGGGAAGCAATGACGACGGGTCGCCTGGTCATGCTTCTACCTTATTATTTTACCACGTTTTCGACAATTGAGAAGAATCTGCTTAGGAAGCAACTGGAAGTCACAGCTACGACATGTAAAGCCCGCCCTTGCAAGCTGGTTTGAGCCGCCACAGCAGGCTAACCGCCAATCAGCTTAGATCGGGCGGGTGCGTCAGTGTGCAATTGGCCGGAGTTGGTGGTATACTGGGGGCGGCTGCGTTGCGGCTGACATTACTTCACCCTCGAGGAGGAAGAGCACATGAATACTCCGATTCGTGTCACCGTCTGGAACGAGTATCGCCACGAGCGTCAGAACAAAGAGATCGCGGCGATCTATCCCGAAGGCATCCACGGTGCGATTGCCCAATACTTACGCTCTTTGCCTGGCATCGAGGTGCGCACGGCTACTCTGGATGAGCCTGAGCATGGGCTGACCGATGAGGTGCTGGCTACCACTGACGTACTCATCTGGTGGGGACATATGGCCCATGGCGCGGTCAGCGACGCGGTGGTGGATAAGGTGCAAGCGCGCGTGCTGGACGGCATGGGCCTCGTTGTGTTACATTCCGCCCATTTTTCCAAGATCTTCAAGCGGTTGACAGGCACCACATGTAACCTGAAGTGGCGCGAGGCCGGTGAGAAAGAACGACTGTGGGTAGTAGATCCCAGCCATCCCATCGCCGAGGGATTGGGCGAATACTTCGAGATCGAACACGAGGAAATGTACGGTGAGCGGTTCGACATCCCGCAACCGGATGCGTTGGTGTTCATTAGCTGGTTCCAGGGTGGCGAGGTGTTCCGCAGCGGCTGCTGCTTCCATCGGGGCCGCGGTAAGATCTTCTACTTCCGCCCTGGACATGAGACCCATCCCACCTATCACCAGCCCGAGGTATTAAAAGTAATCGGCAACGCCGTACGCTGGGCGGCCTCGCCGCGCGGCCCGGCTCCTGTCTTCGGCAATGTCAAGCCGCTGGAGGAACTGTAAACACCCGGTTGGTTCTAAAGACGAAGCCCCTCCGAAGAGGGGCTTCGTTCTTCTAGTTCGTCTAGCTAACTACGCCGTGCAAAGCCTCCCTTCGGAGGCTACAGCCGATGTTGGCAGCCCCTGAAGAGGGGCTTCGCAGACTCTAGCCTGGGGCTTCCCTGGCCTGACCGGCCAGGACAGGCTAGCCGCCGGGCCATCACGTCCCATTGCAGAATATCCAGCATACCGCAACATGGCAAAGCCCTGGAGGTCTGAAGGGCAGCTTGCGCGTTGGGGGGCAGGTGGGGTATAATCCCCATTGTTGCCAGCCAATGGAGTGATGGCCAGGATAGAGGGCGGCCGAGGGGACTGCTTTTTGATTATCGTTGGATACACGTGAGGCATTGACAGAGAATGGCCCCAATCTTCCCATTCACAGCGATCGTCGGCCAGGAGCGCATGAAACGCGCACTGATTTTAAACGCGATTCATCCCTTGATCGGAGGCGTGCTCATCCGGGGCGAGCGCGGCACGGCCAAGTCCACCGCTGCGCGTGCTTTGGCCGCCCTGCTCCCCGAGATCGAGGTGGTTGCAGACTGCCGGTTCCAGTGCGACCCTAATCGGCCGGATACGTTCTGCGACGAATGTCGTGCCCGCCTGGAGCGGGGAGAGCCCCTGCCCGTGGCCCGCCGCCGCACCCGCTTTGTTGACCTGCCGGTTAGCGCCACGGAGGACCGCGTGGTGGGTACGCTGGATATCGAAAAGGCCATCCAGCGCGGCGAGCGTCACTTCGAGCCGGGGGTGCTGGCGGCCGCTAACCGCGGGGTGCTCTATGTGGACGAGGTTAACCTGCTGGACGACCACGTAGT
>DAOUAJ010000328.1:0-14632 GCA_034433615.1 Anaerolineae bacterium
CCGCCCTCCCGACGGGGTGTTCTTTAGGGCATTGTCCAGCAGATTGGTAATCGCCTGGGTCAGGCGGTCCCTGTCACCACTCAAGGGGAGCAGCGCAGGCGCATTCAGCGAAAGCGTTATGCTGCCCTGCTGAGCCCGCAACGTCAGTCTGTCCACGCAATCACCGAGCACCTGGCGCAGGTCCACTAGCTCCTGAGCCATCACCACTTGGCCGGACTCGATGCGCGCCAAGTCCAGCAGATCCTCCACCAGACGGCGCATCCGCTCCGCCTCATCGTGGATAATGCCCGCTGCCCGCTGCACAGCCTCCTCCCCACGGGCAGTGCCGTCGAGGATGGCCTGCGAATATCCCTGGATAGAGGTGAGCGGGGTCTTGAGCTCGTGGGAGACGTTCGCCACAAAGTCACGCTGAGCCTGGTGGGAGGCTTGAACCTGTCGGACCATTTTGTTGAAACTGGCCGCCAGGCGGTGCGCCTCGCTGGGGGAGGTAATGTCCAGGGTGAGATCATAATTGCCACGGGCAATCTCCTCAGTGGCTGTGGTCACTCTTTGCAAAGGTTGGGAGATGGACCGGGCGATGAGCAATGCCAGAATCAGAGAGACCACGGCGGCCAGCACGCTGGCGACGGCGAAGCTGAAAGCCAGGTCGCCGATCACGGCATGCATCCCACGCCAGGGGGTGGTCACCAGAGCCACCAGCCGGGGAGGAGGACCACTCACCTCGCCCATTGGTACCCTCATCGGCCAGGCGACGAAGTACAGAGGGATCCCCTCTGGGGATGAGATCCGTCCTTCGATAACCCCTCCCTCCCTGGAGGTCACGATGTTGCGCAGTGACACTTGCTGGCCGCGCCAGCTTTCCTCAGTGGCGGCCAATACCTCACCCTGGCGGGTAAGGATCACGATGTCCAGCCCCTGTGCCTGGGTCTGCTCAGCCAGGTGTTGAACGATTTCCCGCGGCGCGAGCCCCCGCTGCTGAAGGTTGCGCACAAAGAGAGCGGTAGGTATTACGGCCGCGCGCAGGCGAGCATAGGCCACCTGCCGCACCAGCAAAGCGCTCAGGGTCAGGCCCACGATGATCAGGCAGAGGATGATCAGGAGCACGTAAGAGGCGATCAACCGCGAACGCAGGCTGTTCAGCATGGCATCTCCGTATCAGTCGGCCACCAGCTTGTACCCTATCCCCCACACGGTCTCAATGGTTACCGTGCTGCGGGCCAGCTTTTCTCGCAGTTGGGCGATGTGTACATCCACGGTCCTCGTCTGACCTGGGAAATCGTAGCCCCACACCAGCTCCAACAGCTTCTCCCGGCTGAGGACGATGCCCCGATGTTCGGCCAGGGTCAGCAACAGATCGAACTCTTTGGTGCGCAGGGTCACCGCCTGCCTGCCCACCGTCACCTCCCGCCGCGCGGGATCAATCACGACGTTGCCCACGTGTACCGGACGGGTCTGTTCCGCGCTGCGGCTGGTGCGACGCAAGATAGCCCGCACGCGGGCCACCAACTCTCGCGGGTTGAAGGGCTTGGTCAAGTAATCGTCGGCTCCGAGCTCCAGCCCGACGATCTTGTCCACGTCATCATCGCGAGCGGTAAGCATCAGGATGGGCAAGTCGGAAGAGGCCCGCACCTGACGGCACACCTCCCAACCGTCCACCTCCGGCAGCATCAGGTCCAGGATCATCAGCGCCGGCCGCAACGCCTGAACCTGGTACAAGGCTTCAGCCCCATCGCGCGCCACGGTCACCTGGTAGCCATCCTGCTCCAGGTACATGCGTACCAGCTCGCGGATATTTCGTTCGTCATCCACCACAAGAATCGTCTGGCCAGCCATTGTTTTGCCCCTTAAGTGTACACAGCGTACCGCAAAGTTGGCTTAAATGCAAGCCTGCTTTCTTTACTATTGAACTATTGACCTCCATCAGCACAACACCGACCAGGACAAAACCCTCTGGCCCCTGCTTTCGGTAAATCTAATTATTCTCGCTACAGTGTTGGCGTGGGACTTTGCGGAATCTTTACAAGTCCCTTATCTTCCCTTTACTCATGCTCGAGAGCCCCTGCGATATAGTTACAGTGGCAACAGAGGTTTGCGAGGATGGGATGAGCTCTCTGAACGTTTCCGCAACCAATCAGACACCCCCTCCCCTCGTTTCTGGGAAGGGTACCCAGGCGGTCGCGCGTCTCCAGTCCAGCGGACCGTCGTTTGCTGAGGCTCTCGCCCAGGCTAACGCCAATCTGGCGCGCAACTCTGCACCTGAGCAGTCGCCAGGCCGCCCCAATCGTTGGCAAAGCTTGCGCTACCTGGTGACGGGGACGCGGCTGGTGCTCCCGTCTTTCCTGCTCGGCCTCTCTCAGCCACAATCTTCGGCCTTCCGGGCGCCTGGCCAACCTCAGAACCGACCGTTCAGGAGCGAGCGGCAGGTAGGCGGCGGGATGCTCCCTGTGCCCTTGTGCCTGCCCCAGGGGCTTGGCCCAGGGCAGGCTGGCCACAGGACAGGCTCGCAATCAGAGTGGGGGATTGCTTCGCAAAAAGCGCTCGCAATGACAGACCCAGGAAGCATTTTCGGGATGACTCCTATGCCGGCGTTCGATCTCAATCGTCCGCTGGAGCTATCCGAGTACCCGCAGCCGGCAGACAATAATGGGCGAGGCATTCATTGGATCCCGACGACCGGTTCCAGCCCGGCGGTGGTGGATCGCTTCGTGGCCGAGGCGCAGCGCATGGGCATCCGCTGGGTCACATTTCTGAACCAGGGGACGCAGATCGGGGCCAACGATTACCTGGTCAAACGCCTGGTTGACTCCGGGATCATGCCCGTCTTGCGCGTCTATACCGATGGGGGAACGCCGATCCAGGGCGATCTGGGGGCATTGGTACGCCACTATCGCAGCCTGGGAGTGTATTACTTCCAGCTTTACAACGAGCCTAACCTGCGGGTGGAGAACGGCGGGGCCATGCCTGATGTGAGTCGCTATCTTGATCTCTGGTTGCCAGCCGCGCGCATTGTGGTGGCTAACGGTGGACTGCCTGGATTCGGAGCCCTCAGCCCACAAGGCGATGTGGATGATCTGACTTTCCTGCGAGAGGCTCTGCAGCAGATCAAGGCACGGGGTGCCACGGATGTGCTCAACCGCTCCTGGCTGAGCGTTCACAACTACGGCTCAGACTATCTGCGGGTTCGCCAATATGACGAGATTTTGCGCCAGGAACTGGGCCGGAGCCTGCCCCAGATCGGCACGGAGGCAGGGATTTACCCAGGCCCCCAGCTTAACGAACAGGAGCAGGTCCGTATCCTGGCCGAGGCGTACCGCTACATGAAACAGCGAGAGCCTTATTACCTGGCTTACACCTATTGGATCATCGCCAATGCCTTGGGTGAAGGGCATGACCCGGCCTGGGAGCACCAGGCTCTGTTCCGGGCCGATGGGAGCATGAGTCCACTGGTGCAAATCCTGCGAGCTGAAGTCTAGACACGCAACACGTAACACGCAAGTACTCAAGAAACAATCCCACATCGGAGGGAGGAAAGCACCCATGAGTTCCTTCACAGCACTGCGCATCAGCGTTTCGGCGCTCACGGCCGAGCGGCTGCGCATGGATGTGATCTCGAACAACATCGCCAATCAACAGACCACACGCACAGCCGAGGGGGGGCCATACCGCAGGCGGGTGGTCGTTTTCACCCCTCTCCAGGCCGCCAAAGCGCCAGGGCATGCCAGGGAAGTAGAAGGCCCGGCCCTCAAGCAGTTTGGTGTGCGGGCCGCGGCGATTGTGGAAGACCCGCGCCCCGGCGTCAAGACCTATGATCCTGATCACCCTGATGCCGATGCTGAGGGTTACGTGTCTTACCCCAACGTAGACATCGTCTCCGAGATGGTGGATATGATGTCGGCCACGCGAGCATATGAAGCGAACCTGGTCGCAGCGCAGGCCGCTAAGAGCATGGCCGCTAAGGCCCTGGAGATCGGTCAGTAGGGTTTTGACTTATGGCCATTGATCCAACGACTCAGATCAGAACCGTCCTCCCGCCCGCTTTCGGGGACCCGGTAAACCGGACGAATCGCATGGGGTCCACCGGTGCCGGAGGAGCCTCCTTCGGCGAACTGGTGCGCGATGCCCTCGATCAGCTCAATCGGTTGCAGCAGGAAGCGGATAACGCGACGACAAACTTGATCACCGGGGAGCCGGTGGACCTGCACGACGTGATGATCGCGGTTCAGAAGGCAGACTTGGGCTTCCAACTCGCTCTCCAGGTGCGTAACAAGCTGGTTGAGGCGTATCAAGAGATCATGCGGATGCAAGTCTAACGGCATGGGTGGGGGATGGGCACGGTGCGACAGCAAGTTCAAAGTTGGTGGCAGGGTCTGGCTCGATGGCAACAGATCGCTGCCGTTGGGTTGGGCGTTGGCAGCCTGGCTCTGTTGCTTTATCTGACAGTGATGACCCAAACGCCTGAGTATGCGGTCGTCTACAGCGGCCTGAGCGAGCAGGACGCGGCGGCCGTGGTAGAGGCGTTGAAGAAGAGCAATGTGCCCTATCAGATTGATAGAAATGGTAGCGTGATCCGTGTCCCCACTCAACGGGTGTATGAAGTGCGGCTGGACCTGGCCCGCCAGGGACTCCCCAGGGGAGGCGCGGTCGGCTTCGAGATTTTCGACAGCAGCCAGTTAGGGAGCCTGGGGATGACCGACTTCATGCAGAAGGTGAACTACCAGCGCGCGTTGGAGGGTGAACTGGCCCGGACGATCAGCAGCCTGGAGCCGCTCCAGGCTGCTCGCGTCCACATCGTCGTCCCTGAGCCCAGCCTCTATTTGGAGAACGAGAAAGAGCCGAGCGCCTCTGTTCTCATCCAATTGAAGCCAGGGCGTCGCCTGGACCGCGGTCAGATTGATGCAATCGTCTACCTGGTGGCCAGTAGTGTTGAAGGTCTGAAGCCGACCCAGGTCACTGTTGTGGATGTGGAAGGCAACGTGCTCTGGAGCGAAGTGGAGAACTCTCGCCAAACAGGGGTGGAGCAAGTCAGCGTGACTCAGCTCGAAGTGCAGCGCCAGTACGAGGCGGAAACCCAGAATCGCCTGCAAAGTCTGCTCGATAAAACGTTGGGGCCGGGCAGATCGGCCGTGCAGGTCAGCGTGGCAATGGATTGGGATCGGCTGGAGACGAGTAGTGAGACCTACACGCAGGGAGGGCCGGCAGCAGGGGTGTTGAGGAGTTCCCACGTCGTTGAGGAGATCCAGGGGCAGCCGGGCGCGACCGCGGGTGGGGTGCCAGGCATAGATAGCAATTCTCCGCAAGTGCCTTCTTATCCTGCTGTGATCACCCATACAACGGAAGGTGGGTACATCCGACGTGAATCCACGTACAACTACGAAGTGTCCAGGACAGTCCAGAACCTGGTCAAAACACCAGGCAGCATTAAGCGGCTATCTGTGGCTGTGTTGCTGGACGAAAGTATCACCGAAGAACAGCGGCAAAGCATTCAACAAATGGTGTCGGCTGCTGTGGGGCTTGATCCGGCCCGTGGCGACACCATTGCTGTGGAGTCGGCAGCATTCGATCAGAGCTTCCGCACTCAAGAGCAGGAGGCTTTGCGCGCGGCCCAGCGTAACGAGCTATACATTGCCAGCGCCAAAGCGTTAGCATCGCTGGTGGGGCTGCTGCTCCTCCTGTTCTTCGTGCGCAGCATCTTCCGTGACCTGGCCTATCGCCGGCTGCACCCTCACATGACCCTGGTCTCGGCTACTCCACAGTCGGCGATACCGATAGCGACGTTGCAGGCTACCAGAGAGCAGTTACCCACCAGGGAAGCTGTGCCGGCTCTGGAGGCGGGCGCGCCGCAACCGCCTGCCCAGGATGAGGCGAAAGCCAGGTCAGATGATGAAGTCGAGGATGAGCTGGATATCTCCTCGCTATCCCAACCACAGAGTGAGGACATGCGCTATCTACGACACATAACGACGCTGGCTCGGGAGAATCCGGATGCCATTGCTGCTGTCATCAAGGGGTGGCTGAAGGAGGGGTAGATATGCAAGCCAAGATGACCTCCTCCTCCCAAATGAGTGGATTAGCCAAAGCGGCGATTCTGTTGATCAGCCTGGGAACCGATCTGTCTTCCACCATCCTGAAGCGTTTCAGTGATGAGGAAGTGGAACAGCTCAGCACGGCGATCCTGAGCACTCGCAAGGTTACCCCTGAAACCAGGGAAAAGGTCTTGCAGGAGGCGTGTACTCAGATTCATGCGCCCCGCCTGCCCGAATCAGGTGGATTGAGTTACGTTAATGCCTTACTGGAACGCGCCATGGGGCGCCAGAAAGCAGAGGAGTTCATCCAGCGGCTGAACGTGGGGAATCAAGAGGGACTTTTCGGCTTTCTGTCAGACGCTGATCCCGCTCAAGTTGCGAGCTTTTTCAAGGATGAACACCCGCAAACGATCGCCCTGGTTTTATCCCATCTTCGTCCAATACAAACGGCCAGGATCCTGGCCAACTTCGAGGCCGAACTCCAGAGCGAGGTGTGTGCCAGGATCGCAACCATGGATCGGACGTCTCCAGACGTATTGCGACATATAGATCAGGCGCTGCGGAAAAAACTCGCCGCGGTCCTCATGCGAGCCGATCCCGCTTCCTCAGCCGGAGGGATCGAGTACCTGGTGAAGGTGCTGAACCAGGTGGATCGGGGCACCGAGAAGCAGATCATGGGAACGCTGGCAAGCAGCGATCCCCAATTACATGAACTGATCCAGTCGAAAATGTTCGTGTTTGAGGACCTCCGTTTGCTAGATGATCGCTCGTTACAGCGCGTGCTCCAGGAGGTGGACCAGAAGGATTTGCTGATGGCCTTAAAAGGGGCCAGCGAGGAAACCCGGCAGCTTGTATACCGGAATCTCTCAAAGCGGGCTGCTCAGTTGCTGATGGAAGACCTAGCTGTGATGGGCCCGGTCCGATTGCGTACCGTGGAGGAGGCCCAGCAGCGGATTGTGAAGATCGTGAGACGGCTGGAGCAGACCGAGGAGATCGTCATCGCTCGCGGCGGCCAGGAGGATATCCTTGTCTAATCAGCGGGTGCGCTCTGCCGGCCAATACCAGGTTGTGGTGCCCCTGTCGCGTACCTCTGGGGGCGGTTCAAGTCGGTCTTTGCTGTTTCGCCCCCTTTTCCCAGCCTCGAAGCCTGAGCAGGGGATGTCTCCAACTCGGGTCGAGGATCAGGAAGAAGAGGAGGAGGTACAAAGATACAATCAGCGTATGGCTGAAGAATGGGCAGCCAAGCTGGCAGAGGTGGACCAGGTGCTCCGGCAGGCCCGACAACAGGCCGAAACCCTGGCCCAACAGGCAGAAGCGGAAGGGTATCAGGCCGGCTATGCCAAAGGATATGCCGAAGGGATGGAGATAGGCCGTCACGCTCTGGATCAAGAAGTGGCGAATGTGCAGGCTATAGCCCAAGCCGCGGCTCAAGCTCGCCAGGAGCTGCTGGCGAGCCTGGAAGGTGAAGTCGTTGCCCTGGCCCTGGCCATTGCCAAAAAGATCATCGGCGAGGAGGCTGCGCGCAACGGGGATGTGATCGCCTACACGGTGCAAAAAGCAATCCGCCAGTTGGGGCAGCGCAGTTCGTACCGCATCCGACTGAACCCGCAGGATGCTCAGCATCTGATTGAGCGATGGAAAACAGCAGAGGCCCTGGGAGGAGCGGAATGGGAGCTGGTGCCTGATGAGCGGATTTCGCCCGGCGGGTGCATTCTGGAAAGCGGCGCGGGGAGTGTGGACGCCCGCCTCGACGTCCAGTTCGACCTGATTCAGAAAGCATTCCTGGAAGCCCAGGAGGCCGTAGCGATACAGGAGTTGCCAGGTGGCTCTGAAGGTTGACTTGCGCAAGTACCATGACATCCTGTCCGAGTTGACGCTGGTACGCTGCCGGGGGCAGGTAATTCAGGTGATCGGGCTGACCATTGAGGCGGAAGGGCTGGCCACTCAACTGGGCGAATTATGTCAGGTCTACCCTGCCAGCAGTGAGAAGCCAATGGTAGCTGAGGTGGTCGGATTCCGGTCGGACCGAACTCTGTTGATGCCACTGGGAGAGATGGATGGCATCCAACCAGGCAGTCCGGTCATCGCCAGCGGGGCTCACTTTACCATTCCGCTTGGCCCTCAGTTGTTGGGGCGGGTGATTGACGGGTTGGGGAATCCTCTCGACGGCAAAGGTCCCTTAGTGGGGGTGCACCGATCGCCTCTGGCTAACACAGCACCCCATCCGCTGCGTCGTCGTGCGATCTCTGAACCACTGGCGACGGGGGTTCGTGCTATTGATGGTTTGTTGACATGTGGCAAAGGGCAGCGCATCGGGATATTCGCCGGCAGCGGCGTGGGCAAGAGCACCTTGCTCAGCATGATCGCCCGCCATGCTGCCTCTGATGTCAGTGTGATCGCGCTGATCGGCGAACGCGGCCGTGAAGTGCGAGAGTTCGTCGAGCTGAACCTGGGGCTGGAAGGCCTGGCGCGTTCCGTGGTCGTCGTCTCCACGTCCGACCATCCGCCGCTGATTCGCATCAAGGGGGCGTGGACGGCTACCGCCATTGCCGAGTATTTCCGGGATCAAGGGATGGACGTGACCTTCATGATGGACTCGGTGACCCGCTTTGCGATGGCCCAGCGAGAGGTGGGGCTGGCCATCGGCGAGCCTCCGGCGGTGAAGGCCTACCCGCCTTCAGTATTTACACTCTTACCTAAGTTGATGGAGCGGACGGGCGCTGGCGAGAAGGGAACCATCACCGGCTTCTACACTGTCCTGGTAGAGTCGGACGACCTGACCGAGCCCATCACTGACACGGTGCGGAGCATTCTGGATGGCCACATCGTGCTGAGTCGCTCCCTTGCAGCCGAGAATCATTATCCGGCGATTGACATTCTCCAGAGTGTCAGTCGCTTGATGCCAAATATCACACGCCCTGAACACCAACAGGCGGCCGGTCGGTTACGGGAGGCCCTGGCGACTTACGAACGGGCGCGCGATCTGATCAACATCGGAGCTTATGTGGCCGGCAGCAATCCGCAGATTGATCATGCTTTGACGATGCTGCCCCAAATTCAGAGCTTTCTGCGCCAGAATGCAGATGAGGTGACCTCGCTGGAGCAATCTATCGCTCAATTGATGCAGATGTTTCCACCTGGGAAGTAGGAAAAGCGGGTTTTCGGAGCTTGTACCCGTCAGGGTGAAAGATATGGGTAAGCACCGTTTTAGTCTTGAGCCGGTTTTGTCCTACCGTGAGTCGTTGGTAGAGATTCGTGAGATGGAGCTGGCTGAGGCGGTTAAGGTTCAGAGGCGGGCAGAGGATGTGTTAAGGGCTTTGCAGGAGGAGCGATGGCGTGTTTTGAAAGAAATGCGCCACCTTCGCCAGGCCTCTCGGCTGGATCAACTGGATCTGCTGGTCGCAGAGTCTTACCTCACCCGGCTGGAGGCCGATCTGGTGTCCCAGGCTACTGTGGTGCAGGAGCTGGCGCAGCGCACCGAGGAACATCGGGCAGCTCTGAGCACGGCGCTGAAAGACAAGAAGAAGCTCGAACGCCTGAAAGAGCACGAACAGCAGCGCCACGCCCGCGAGGAATCCCTGGCGGAGCAGGGAACTATAGACGAGCTAAACACAAGCCGATACAACCGACGAAGGGTGATTTGACACGATGGATGGAGTGGTCGTTCCAATTCAGATGGAGTTCACCGTAGCTCGCATCCAGGCCACCATTTTGCAGCGGATAGTTGAGCGACTGGCCCAACGCGGCCGGCTCATATCATCAAGGAGCGGTTTTGTCCCATTGACCGGGAAAGACCCTTCCCGGTTCGATGCTTTGATCGAGGCGGCGGCCCGACGGCATGGCCTGTCAGCCGATCTGATCAAAGCTGTTATTCGAGCGGAGTCGAACTTTGACCCTACAGCGATCTCGACTGCGGGGGCGAAGGGGCTAATGCAGCTCATGGATGCTACCGCAGCAGAGCTGGGGGTTAAGGATAGCTTCGACCCGGCCCAGAATATCGAGGGAGGGGCCGCCTACCTGCGGCAGATGCTCGACCGTTACGGCCAGGTATCGCTGGCCCTGGCAGCTTACAACGCCGGGCCGGGCGCTGTGGACCGTTACGCGGGCATCCCCCCTTATGCTGAGACGCAGACCTACGTCCGCCGGGTGTTACAGGCCATAGGGGCGAGTGAGTGGCAGGCATAGTGAAGGAAGGGCAGAATGAAAGTCTTTTTGGGGGATACTACCAGCATTCTTTTGCAGAAAGCTCTGACGGGGCTTTCACTACGTCAGCAAGCGGTCAGCAATAATCTGGCCAACCTGGATACGCCAGGGTTCAAGGCTTCGGAGGTGGTTTTTGAATCCGAACTCCGGCGCGCACTAGAAGCGGCGCAGAAGCAGCCGGTTGCTCTCAACGTCACCCACCCGGAGCATCTTAAGGCCCCATCAGACCCTGTGCCATATCTGGCTGTGCAACCGGTGATCCGAGAACGTACCGACACGACGTTCCGTGCTGACGGCAATAACGTGGACATAGAGCGAGAGATGGTCACTCTGACAGAAACGGCCATCCTGTATCAAGCCTCAGCTCAGATTGTTGCCCGTAAGATGGCCCTGCTGAGAGCCATCATCACTGAGGGGCGTAAGTGAATCGGAATGTAGCGTGAGGGAGCAGAGAGCTTCGGTGTCTCTGGGATGGCTCTTAAAGTTGAGCGGATCTTCCCTGGCCTATCGGTTAAGACAGGCATGGATCGTCATGTTGCTATGCCTGGGGATTTCGATCAAAGCCCTGGCTCAGGAAGCGTCAGTTCTCACATTGACGGTTCAGGCTGTGACACCGTCCAGGTTGGTGGTACACGATACGGTCGTGACGGCTGCTACCCCTGGCCAGCCTCATGATGCTGATCCTATCCTGTCCGCTTCGGTGCAATCGGTCATTTTGCTCCAGTTTGACCTGAGGGAGTTGCCAGTAGGAGCTGATGTGTTAACCGCCAGTCTAGAGTTGTGGACCGATAGTCGCAGTGCGCCGTTACCGCTTGACGTGACGGCTTACTCGCTGGCGCGGCCCTGGAGCGAGGGGGCTACCTGGCTGACCGCCGCGCCGGGCGTGCTCTGGGAACGGCCAGGTGCCGCGGGAGATACGGATCGCGGAGACGCGCTGAGCCGCCAGCGGCTGGACAAGGTGGGACGTTGGTACGGGTGGGACGTTACGGACGCGGTGCGCCAGTGGTTGATGCAACCGGGCCCCAGCACCCTGACGGGTACAAGCTTTCAGGTGATGCTCGCAGCGGACAGGGGAGACGTGGAGTATTACCTGGTCAGCTCGGAATGGCGTGAATTCGCCAAACGCCCGCGGCTGATCGTGCACTACCGCTTGCCCGTGCAGACGGTCCAGGTCAGCGGTCAAGCGAATGCCCCGTTCGCCTCCAGTAAGGATCGCTTTCCGGCGATGCCCTACGTTATGTATGACTGGCGTAACCGAAACTGGCAGGCGGAGCTGCCCCAACGGGGGCCTGTCGGCAGCCACATAGAGTTCACGTGGGAGGAGGTCAACCCGGCGCGCGGCCGCTTTGATTGGTCCCGATATGACAACTATCTGCGCACCGCCCGAACGCAATGGGTGACCCTGGCCGATGGCTCCCTGGCCCCCAAGCCGGTCATGTTCACCCTGATGCTGGCAGGGAGTGGGGAGGCCGGGCGGTTCAAAGATTTCACACCCGCGTGGGTCTACAACGAGATGGGGGACCGGCCGCTGCTAGACGGGCGTCCCGTTGGGTACGTCGTCCAGCCGGAAAAATGCCATCCGGCCGCGGTGCCGCTCTATGGGGACCCGACATGGCAGGCCGCCCTGGCTGCTACCATTGCCGCTTTTGGTGCTCGCTACGACGGCGATCCACAAGTAGCCGGGATCTGGATCGGCGCGGGTCTGGACGATGAGACGCAGCCTGCTAAGATCGTGGGATCGTGCGATTACCCGGCCCGGTTGGAGCAACTCATGGGCTGTGATGCGTACATGAAATTCCTGGAGCGGTTGATGGGGTGGTATGCAGCCGCCTTCCCGCACAAGCCGCTATGGATTCAGGCCGCTCCTGCCGCCTGTGCGGAACGTTCTGGCGCCTGGTCGCGACGCCGGATCATGTCCCAGGCGGCCGCGCTAGGCATCGGCTACAAAGCGAACGCCCTTCTGCCAGACCTCGCGGATGCTGTGGGGTATCTGGAGAGTGCCGGCTGGCAGAAGATGGACACAGCGGATCGTTATGCAGGGCAGCTCCCCATCGCTTTTGAGCCTGCCTTCAGCGAGCCGGTTGGAGAGAACGATCCGGTCGAATACGCTTACTGGATGGTTCACAACGCGTTGGCCCACCATGCGAGCTTTATTGACCTGCAGCCTGAGTGGTTGGATGACCTGGACAAGGTACCTGAGGTCTGGTCTGCAGTGCAAGATAGCCTGGGTCGGACGGCTGCCAGCGCACCGGCGGTGTGGGTGGTGCTACGCGATGCAGAGTGTGAGCTGGTGATGTGGCCCAATAGTGGCAGCGGCTGTGAGCCGGGGGATTGGGATTTCTACCTGCGTCGCCCCGAGAATTTGCCGGGCAATGGTACCGTACACCTTCGTGAGTCAGATCTGCCGGCTGCTGCGGCTATGCAGCCGTACGGGAGACATGCCCGTCGTACAGACGAGGCGAGCGGCAACATGTTTATGTCCTTCGACGTGGACAATCGCTGGCAGTTTGCTGGCCAGCTTCCTGCCGCGGCCGGTGGCCGCGCCCGCTACGAGGTGAGCGTCTGCTATCTCGACGAGGGGATGGATACCTGGCGTCTGGAGTATCGGGATTCCCAGGGGGTGCTTCGCCAGGCGACAGTGAACAAGGGAGATTCACACCGATGGCGGCAGGTGACCTGGACCCTGGACGATCTCTCGTTGACGGATGCAATGCCGGGGAGGACGGATTTTCGCTTGAACTCGGCAGGGGACGGCGATGACGTGTTTCACAAGGTGACTGTGCGAGGCGTGTGGGTTGCGGTTGCCACCCCCACCCCTTCATCTGCTTCTACGCCGACGCCCACGTTCGATGCTACGGCGACCGTGGCGCCCAGCCCAACGTTCACCCCTACGCCGGCCGAGGCAGCGACGGAGCCGCCTACGCCCACTGCCACCCCGACGCCTACGCCCACTGCTACGGAGGCGGTAACGCCCACTCCAACGGCTGTCCCCGCTACGCCCACCGTTGCGCCGACGCCATCACCCGAGGTCACGGTGACAGTGACCCCCGGCTTTGCGCCCACGTCAACGCCGTCTGCGGCCCAGGCCGACGCCGTGTTCTCGGAGCCGCTGGCTCTGACCCCGACGACGGTGCCTACTGCGCGCGGAGATTCCCCCGTTCGCGCAACAACGCCTGGCCTGCCGTCTCGCATCCTGGCCAAGATCGAGGCCTTGTGGCCATCGGGGCCTCAACGCGTGAGCGCAAGGGTTTATCTGTTCGCCGACCAGTCTCTGATCCCGCCGCCGTGCGGTTGGGAGCCGACGGTTCGCCTCTGGGGAGCCGCCCGGAACGCGCCGGCGCGGCTGCTGGGCGTAGGACAGAAGAGGATGGTCGAAGATAAGGGGCGCCGCTTCCCGGCCTGGGATTTTATGGGGCTGGACGTGGGTGCTCTCGGTGGGGCAGGGACGCCGATGCACTTCTTTGCCTCGGTAGACGGCGTGAATACGGTGCACAATGTGGTGTCTATCGGCCAGGATGTGCGTACGCTCAACGTGGCGGAGTCTGAGCCGACCGGCCTGGTGCGGGCGCCTCAGACGCAAGTGGATGCCATCATCAACATCCTGTGGCCCCACGACGGGGTGCCGGTCGCGCAGGCAGAGCGAGCTAACCTGACAGCGACGATCTTTGCGGCAGGCACCCGGCTGGCTTTTCCTGCCGGCATGTCGTGGACGCCGACGGTTCGGCTGCATTGGGCCGTTAACGATATGGTAGACGGGACAGGCGGGACGGGGATAATCGGCTCCCCGCGGGAGGTGTCCAGGAACGGAATTCGTTACCTCGTTTGGGATTTCAACAACGTGAACGTCAGCGCGGCGCGCAACCCGGACAACCGGATGGTCTTCTGGTTAAGCGTTGACGGTGCCGAGACGCATTCGTCCGTGTGGGTTCACAGCGTGGACGGCCGTCCTATCTTGCTGACGGCTGACCTGCCGGCGGCGAGTTGTCAATGATGCTCGCATTGAAAGGGGGTGGTGACCCGGCGTGGAAGCATGAGCGTGAGGTGTGAAACGTGAAAAGATGGTGACTCGCAGTGTATCGTACCTCAGGAAGGAAGGTAATGCATGCAAATAACCTGTTCGGGTGCCTCGCCGGGTGCACAGGCGGTCTTGGGGGTGCCGTGGCCCGGTGGGACAACTCAAGCGCAGAGTGCCGGGGTTAATTTCTGGTCAGCGTTATTGCATCGGCTGGCGGCGACTGGCAGTACACTGACAGAGGCAAGCTCTGCGCAGACGCCGGTGCTGGACGTGAACCTGGAACAAGAGGTTCCGTCGAACCAACAATTTGGAAAAGAGGGAAAGGAGGTGTTGATCGCAGGTGCTCTGGCTGTCGTATCTGCAAGCCCTGACGCGTTGCCGGTGCTCATCT
>DAOUAJ010000329.1:0-3239 GCA_034433615.1 Anaerolineae bacterium
CGTGCTGGACCTGGCGACGGCGATGGAGTTGGTGACCAAGCGGGGGGCTTTCTACACCTATGGGGACATTCGCCTGGGACAGGGCCGCGAGAATGCCAAAGATTTCCTCCGCGAGAACCCTGACATCATGGAAGCCCTGGAAAAACAAATTCGTGAAACGGCAGGCGTGATGCCCGTATGGAGCTCGCGGGCGACGGAGGATGACGCGAGTGAGCCGTTGATAGATGAGTAGTGGAGAGAACGCGTCGTCATGGTCTGTTCAACAACTACCACGCGCACAGCGGGTTTACAAGCTTTGATCTTATCGGCCAGAATTTCTGGTGGGTCCTGGATTTGGGGAGGGCGAGAATTCGGACAACCCGATGGGGGCAGGGATGGCTGATCCCCCATCTGTTGTTTGAACACGCCTCGGTCGCCCCTTGAAGGAGAAAGCGATCATTTCCATAGGACTTAAGGCTCGTAGGCTTTCCTTGGGCTGTCCCGAGGATGGGACTCTGGGCTTAAGCTTACCCTGGACATCGTGTAGCGGCGGCAGCTAAAGGGCACTGTCTGGGCCTATTCGATCCCCAGGCGGCGTCATCTATGTGCTGCCAGGGGCCAGGGTTTACCTTAGTGGGAAGGCAGCTTCGGGGCGATATCATTACCTGATCCCTATTGTCTCGCGGCGGCCGGGAGACCGCCGAATGGGATATCTGAGGGCCCACCGTTCAAAGCGACGCGCAACATGCCCGAATACGGCGTTAGGTGGTGGCTGTGGCAGACCTGTCACAGCCATTTTATGTTTTCAGGAGGGAACAAATGAGCGGCATTATTACTGCCCTTCGCTTTCAAAAACGGAACAAGGAGCGGGTCAACGTTTACCTGGACGGACAATTTGTCTTTGCCTTGCCCGCGGTAGAGGCCGCCCATCTACGCAAGGGGCAGGAGCTCAGCGATGATGAGATCGAGCGTCTGAAAGCTTTCGATGCTGAGGCAAAAGCTTATGAGCGCGCGGTGCGTTTCTTAGGTTATCGTCCTCGCAGCGTGGCCGAGGTGGAGCGTCATCTGCGAGAGCATCAGGTAGACGAGCCAGTTGTCCGCCAGGTCATCGGTCGTCTTCAGGCAGTTGGTTACCTGAACGATTCTGAATTCGCCCGTTTTTGGGTGGAGAACCGTCAACAGTTCAACCCGCGCGCGGTAGGCGCGCTACGGCAAGAGCTCCGGCTTAAAGGTGTGGCTCCAGAGGTGATCGAAGAGGTGCTACGCGCGGCGGGTACAGACGAGGAAACTGCTGCCTATCAGTCGGTAAGCGCCAAAGCCCGGCGTTGGCGTGGGCTGGACCGCGCAATCTTTTGGGAAAAGGCAGGAGGATACCTGGCTCGCAGGGGGTTTTCGTACGATGTGATTGAATCGGCGTTGAACCGCCTGTGGGCACAATTGCAGGCTGATAAAGAGTCTTTACAAACGATCCTGAATGATCATGACAGTTGAGGAGTGAGCTATATGGTAGGGACAGCCAAACCGGTGCTGATCCTGCTGGGCATCCTCGTAGCCGCCATAGCCGGCGGTGTGGTAGGATACCTGCTGCGACAGTACCTGGCCGAAGCCCGTATGAAGGCAGCGCAGGAGCAAGCCAGGCAAATCCTTGTGGAGGCGGAAACCCGAGCCCGAGAGATTACACTGGCGGCCCGGGATGAGACAATCCGGATGCGCGATGAGGTTGAGGCCGAACTGAATCGCCGGAAGGCAGAATTGCAACGAACGGAGGAACGTCTTCAAAACCGGCTGGAGGCGATCGAACGTCGCTTCGAGCAGATCGAGAACCGAGAAAGACGGCTCAACCAGCGGCAAAGCCAGGTGGACAAGCGGTTCAATGAGCTTCAAAAGATGGAGGAGGAAAAGCGTGCCGAGTTAGCGCGAATCGCCGGGCTATCCCCTGAAGAGGCCAAAGCTGAGCTGTTAAAGCTGGTCGAACAAGAGAGCCGCCAGGAAATGGCCCGGATCATTCGCCAGGTGGAAGCCGAGACCGAAGAAAAGGCTGAGGAGAGAGCGCGCGAGCTTATCACTATGGCGATTGAGCGAGTAGCTTCTGATCACGTCGCCGAGACCACTGTTTCCAGTGTGCCGTTGCCCAGCGACGAGATGAAAGGGCGGATCATTGGTCGGCAGGGGCGCAACATCCGAGCCATCGAGATGTCTGCCGGCGTTGATCTGGTGGTGGATGACACGCCGGAAGCGGTGATCATCTCCAGTTTTGACCCGGTGCGTCGTGAGGTCGCCCGAATGGCGCTGAGTAAGCTGGTACAGGATGGCCGCATCCACCCCGCCCGCATTGAGCGCGAAGTGGAGAAAGCCCGTCAGGAGGTGGAACGACAGATCCGCGAGGCAGGCGAAGAAGCAGCCATCGAGACAGGGCTACAGGGGTTGCACCCGGAGATTCTGAAGCTGGTGGGGCGATTGAAATATCGTACCAGTTATGGCCAGAACCAGTACTACCACGCCATCGAGACGGCTCATCTCGCTGGTATCCTGGCAGCGGAACTGGGCGCGGACGTCAAGATCGCTAAGATGGGGGGGTTGCTGCACGATCTAGGCAAGGCTGTGAGCCATGAAGTGGATGGGCCGCATGCTCAGGTAGGAGCGGAGATCGCTCGTCGCTACGGCGTGCCGGAGGCGGTGATCAACATCATTGCCTCTCACCATCGTGAGACAGATGCCAACACTCTGGAGGCCACCATCGTGATCGCCGCGGATGCGATCTCCGGTGCCCGGCCGGGCGCCCGTCGTGAGGCATTGGAGACTTACATCAAGCGAGTGACCGCGCTCGAAGAGCTGGCCAATTCCTTCGAAGGTGTGCAGCAGTCTTACGCTATTCAGGCAGGGCGTGAACTGCGCATCATCGTTAAACCAGAGGACCTGGATGACCTGGCAACCATCAAGCTATCTAAGGAAATCGCGCGCAAGATAGAGGATAATCTGGAGTACCCGGGGCAAATTAAGGTCACGGTGATCCGGGAGACACGTTCGGTAGAATATGCCAAGTAGCTTGCCGGACCGTGTCAAGGGGCACTTGTACGGTGGGCTACAGACGTGGACATAATTCTGCGAGTAACTTGATAACTGATCGTGCGTCTCTGGTTTCTAAGGCTTCGCCCTGAGGGGCTCCCTGGCCTGACCGCCAGCCTGCCCTCTTGTGCAGGGAAGCGGGGGAGCGGAGGAGCAAGGGGGGCCTTCTGAGACAAGGGGACAGGGGGACAAGG
>DAOUAJ010000330.1:0-4015 GCA_034433615.1 Anaerolineae bacterium
CCCTAGCAGGTGTAGATGGAGGTGATCTACGGACTGCCCGGCCTGAGCCCCGTTGTTGATCACCAGCCGATAGCCGGTGTGGGCGATCCCTTCTTGCTCGGCCAGATCGCGGGCCACCAGCAACAGCCGTCCGATCAAGGCTTCGTCTCCAGAGCGCAACGTAGCTACCGCCGGGATGTGCCGACTGGGTACGACCAGAATGTGCACCGGAGCCTGGGGATTGATGTCCCGAAACGCGGTAATCTCTTCATCCTGGTAGACGATGTTTGCGGGCATCTGCCGGCGCACGATGCGGCAGAAAATGCAGGTAGAGCTACTCAATTCAGCACTTCTCCCCACAGCGCATCTCCTTCTAGCCGGTTCAGCCGCACGGGCGTGATCTGATTATGCAAGTTAACACCGGCTGGCGCTGTCGTCAACACGCGTAGATAATTATCTGTTAATCCCACCCACACGTGAGTATGAGCGTCCGCTGTCTCCTGGCCATTACCTTCCCACAACACCGGCCGCGTCTGGCCCAACTGCGCGCGACGCACGGCTCGCCCACAACGGGCGTCCAGCTCGCGCATGGCGACGCTCCGTTCTCGCTTGACCGCCTCAGCGACATGGCCCTTCATGCGCGCAGCCGCAGTGCCGGGCCGTCGCGAGTAGGGAAAAACGTGGAGATGAGCAAACTGCATGGACTCGACGAACTGCAGGCTTTGCTGAAACTCCTCATCACTCTCGCCGGGGAAGCCTACGATGATGTCCGTGGTGAGCGTGAGGCCGGGGATGCGTTCGCGGGCAGTCTCAGCCAAGCGAGCATAGCCGGCCGTGGTGTAGCGGCGAGCCATGCGGCGGAGCGTGGCATCACAACCTGATTGCAGTGGCAGGTGGAGATGCGGACAAAGTCGGCCGTCGCTCTCCTGCCACAAGCTGAAGAAGTCCGGCCCCAGGTCCCACGGCTCTAGCGATGAGAGTCGCAGACGGGGCAGAGGAGTGCGCCGCAGGATGGCCCGCACCAGCGTTGCTAAGTCGCAGCCCAGATCGCGGCCGTATGCGCCCAGATGTACACCGGTCAGCACTGCTTCCTGGTAGCCCTCTGCTGCCAACATGTTGATCTCATCCACCACCGCATCCAGGGATCGGCTGCGCTCCTCACCTCGGGCGACAGTGACGATGCAGAAAGTACAGCAGTTGTTACAGCCATCCTGGACTTTGACGAAGGCGCGAGTGCGCGTGGGTGCGAAGGGTGAGCGATCGGGCCGAAGCGCTTCGGCAACAGGTACGTCAGGGATTTCATCTGCCCAGGAAGCCAGAAGATCGGCCAGGTGGTCTTTCTCCTGGTTGCCCGCTACCAGATAGACCTGCGGCAATTGCCTGGCCGCCGCCGGTGAAAGCGTGGCGTAGCAGCCGGTGATGACCAGACGGGCTTTCGGGTTCACCTTCGTCAGCGCGCGGGCCAACGTGCGCGATTTGGCCTCGGCTGTCGTCGTCACGGCACACGTGTTCAGCACGCAGACGTCCGCATCCTCCGGTGCCTGCACGACGTGGTGGCCGCGCGTGGCCAGCTCGCGGGCTAACCGTTCCATCTCGCTAAAATTTAACCGACACCCCAACGTGTCCAGGTAAACGCGCATGATTCACCCAACACCACATCCACCATTCTGTCATTATGGGGCGGGCACGGAGGCGCCGCCCCTACGCAGACGTGGACGTAAGGGCGATCCCTCCGCCTGCCCTCGTCATCCTCTCAGACGAGGGTGGTAGCCCATTCAGGATGACAAGGGCAGGATACCACTGAGCCCGGCACATTGTCAAACAGCAATTAGCGATCAGCTTATGGCTGACGGCTAATAGCTGACCGCTCCCTGGACCTTCCTGGTCGGGTGGAAGTATTGACAGATCAACGGCCATCAAGTATAAAGGGAGTAATTTCATCGAAGGGCGGGCACCCTGACCCCTGACGGCGCATAAAAATGATGGCTCCAAAAGACGTCCGACTGACATTAGACCATTGCGTGAAATGCAATATTTGCACCACGGCCTGCCCGGTGGCGATCGCGGCACCGGAATGGTTCCCCGGCCCCAAATATGTGGGCCCTCAGGCTCAGCGCTTTCGCGATCCCGATGCGCCGACCGTGGATCGGTCGGTGGATTACTGCTCGGGTTGTGGTGTGTGTGACATGGTCTGCCCACACGGGGTCAAGATCATGGAGATTAACGCTAAGGCCAGGGCCAAGCTATATGAAACGGAGCGTATCCCGCTGCGCAACCGCATAATCAGCCGTTCCGAGTGGCTGGGCAAGCTGGCGCATCCGGTGGCACCGCTGGCGAACCGGGTGATAAACCTGGCACTGGCGCGTTGGGCAGCCGAGATCCTGTTCGGTATTGACCATCGAGCCCCCTTCCCACCCTTCTCACGGGAAACCTTCCGCGACTGGTATCGCAAACACCACCGCGTGCTCCCTGGCAGACCTTTCTCCTTTGACCAATCTCCAATCTCTGGAACTATAGCCTACCCGCCAACCAGTCCTATGCCGGACAGGCCCAGGGAGCAGGCAACACGTCCTGGAGAGCGTGGTCAAGTGCTCTATTTCCACGGTTGCTCCACCCAATACTACG
Organism: Anaerolineae bacterium; assembly: GCA_034433615.1. Classification (GTDB taxonomy): domain Bacteria; phylum Chloroflexota; class Anaerolineae; order DUEN01; family DUEN01; genus DAOUAJ01. The sequence goes on from DAOUAJ010000330.1 coordinate 2,605, forward strand.
AGCCGCGCGTGGGCAAAGCGGCCGTGGCCGTACTGGAGCGCAATGGGCTCGAGGTAATTTTGCCTGAGCAAAATTGTTGTGGCCTGCCTATCATGTCCCAGGGAGACTTCGACGGCGCTCGCGAATATGCTCGTAATAACCTGCGCAAGCTGGCACCCTGGGTACGGCAGGGATACCTGATCGTGGGCACCTCCACCAGTTGCACCCTGACCCTGAAACATGATTACCGGACGATCCTGGACATGAACGACGAGGAGGCACGCCTGGTAGCCGAGCGCACCTACGATATCTGTGAGTTCCTGCGACTGCTGTGGGAGCGGGGTGAGCTGGATACCAACTTCACATCTATCGAGGCTACCATCCCCTACCACGCTCCCTGCCAGTTGAAAGCGCACGGCATCGGGCGGCCAGCTCTCGATCTGATGAGCCTGATCCCCGGGCTGACCGTGATTGAGATGGACGCCGATTGCTGCGGCATCGCCGGGACCTATGGCTACAAGCACGAGAAATATGAGATCGCAATGGCGGTGGGCAGCCGGCTTTTCCGGCAGATCAACGAGATCCAGAGCGAGATCGCGGTGTGTGACAGTGAGACCTGTCGCTGGCAAATCACGCACGGCACGGGCCGACGGGCCGTCCATCCCGTCGAGATCCTGGCTCAGGCCTATTCACCAATTTCCGATAAGCTCCAATTTCATGTCTAGCTTGAACGACCGAACGATTTTACCGGCTCTCCACACGATCACGGGGTATCTCCTGGTCTGGCTGGCGGCTACCTTATGGGCCAGCCTGGGGCCGATCTATAAGCTCCTGATGGGCTTTGGCCTCCTGCCCTTAACGGTAGTGACCTTTCGCGCTGGGTTGGCAGCCCTCATCCTGGCCGGCTGGCTGCTCGTCCGCGAACGGTCTCTGGCTCGATTGCGGATTGCTCGTGGGGATTGGCCACTCATGCTGGCCTACGGTGTGATCGGTGTCGCTTTCTTTTATGCAGTTTACGTGTACGCCGTGCAGCTCACAGGGGTGGCAGTGGCCGTTGTCTTGATGTACACTGCCCCGGCATGGGTCGCACTGATCGCTTGGTGGCGGCTGGGAGAGGGGATGGACCGGCCGCGAGCGCTGGCTTTACTCTTCGCGTTGGTGGGATGTGTGCTGATGTCCCAGGCGTATAACCCGACAGCTCTGCGCCTCAACGCAGTGGGCGTATTGTGTGGCCTGGGTGCCGGACTGGGCTATGGCCTCTATAGCGTATTCAACAAGATTGCCCTGGGCCGCTATACGCCGGTTACTGTGCAGTTTTACGGATTGACTATCGGCGCGATATTCCTGGCGCTTTCCCAGCCACCAGCCAGCACGCTGACACTACTTCGCTCACCCTGGCTATTGGGGGGGGTCGTCTTGATGGCCCTGGGGC
>DAOUAJ010000331.1:0-9200 GCA_034433615.1 Anaerolineae bacterium
CAAGCTGCGGACCGCCGAGGACCTTCAACACATCCGCACCCTGGGCTTTCGTGGGGAAGCGCTGGCCTCTATCGCAGCGGTGGCACACGTCACCATGCTCACCCGGCATGCCGACGAGGCGATAGGCACGCAGGTTCGCCTGGAAGGTGGAATCGTCGTAAGCCGGGAACGTCGTGGGGCCCCCTGTGGCACTGTGGTCACAGTCGAGCATCTCTTTCACAATATGCCTGCTCGCCTTAAATTCCTACGCCAGCCGGCTACCGAAACTGCCCACATCCAGGAACTTATCACGCGCTATGCGTTGGCCTTCCCTACACGGCGCTTCAGCCTGCTCGCCGACGGTCGTCTGGCTTTCCAATCCACCGGTTCAGGCGACGTTCACGAGGTGTTGCTCAAAGTGTACGGTACTGAAGTGGCGCGTGAGATGATCACGGTGGAGCCCCAGGGGTATCGGGGTATCCTCGTTCACGGCCATATCTCGCAGCCTGACTTGCACCGTGCGAATCGTTCCTATCTGACGCTGTTCCTCAACAGTCGCTGGATTCGCGATAGCAACCTCAGCTATGCTATCGTTCAGGCCTACCACACTCTACTGCCGCAAGGGCGGTTCCCCATCGCTGTGATCTTCCTGGATATGCCGCCAGAAGCAGTGGACATCAACGTCCACCCGGCCAAGGCCGAGGTACGCTTCCAGGACGCCCGCGCGGCTTTCCAGGCGGTGGAGCGGGCTGTGCGCAGCGCGCTGGTCGCCCATGCGCGGGCTCCCACCACCGAGCCGTTGGAGCCATATCCTCCCGACTGGGCCGGGCGGCGGCCGGTGCTGGTACAGGCCGGCCAGCATGAGGGGACGCTGATGCAAGGCAACCTGGAACTCCCGCGCCCCGCCCCACGCGATGCGATGTCACCAATTGGCAGGTTGGCCACGCCGCCCGAGCAGCCGGTGGGTCCTGGCCTTCCCATGCTGCGTGTGGTGGGCCAGATCAGCGCCAGCTACATCGTTGCCGAAGGTCCGCAAGGGATGTATTTGATAGATCAGCACGCCGCTCATGAGCGCATCCTGTACGAGCAGATGATGGCCCAGCGCGCCGGCGGCGACGTGCCACGCCAGGGATTGCTGGAGCCGGTAGCGGTCCATCTTCCCCCCGTGCTGGCCGCCCTGGCGGAGGAAGAGCACGCCGAGTTGGTACGTTTGGGTTTTGATCTGGAGCCTTTTGGGCCGGATACTTTCCTCCTGCGGACGATTCCAGCCATCCTCAACCGTGGCGACCCTCGAGAGACGTTGGAAGACCTGCTCCAGTCTCTACCGGATGAGCGCAACCGGGTTGTCCAGGCCGAAGAAGAGGCCTTGGTGCGCCTGATCTGCAAGCGCGCTGCCTTCAAGGCCGGGCAGCCACTCTCCACAGTCGAGATGCAGGAGATAGTTCGACAACTCGAAGGTTGCCGATCCCCGCGTACCTGCCCTCACGGCCGGCCGACAATGATTCACATCAGCACCAGCCAACTGGCGCGGGAGTTCGGCCGCCGTTGATGCCACAACAGTCACAGATGTGACATTTGGGCAAGGTTTAATACCTGTGCTATAATCGCCTGCGCGAAAGTGATGAAAGGAGTCGGATCATTACGTGAGAATCTCGACAGAACAGCTTGAGGATTGCCAGGTTCTCCTCACTATCGAGGTCGAACCAGAGCGCATGGAGAAGTTCATGCGCCGCGGAGCGCGCCAGTTAGCCAATCGGTTGCCTATCCCCGGCTTCCGCAAAGGCAAAGCACCGTACGAGGTTGTAGTCGCCAAGATTGGCAAGCAGGCGATCTACCAAGAAATCCTGGAAGAGATGGTGAAAGAGGCCTACCAGGAAGCTTTGACCCAGACTCAATTGCAGCCTGTTGCCCGGGCAGAGTTGGAAGATGTCAAATTTGAGCCGACGATCTTCCGCTTGCGAGTGCCGGTGTCACCCCAAGTGAAACCGGGTGATTACCGTTCTATTCGCGTCGAATGGGAAGCGTTCGAGGTCACCGATGAAGATATCAACAAAGTCCTGGAGGAGTTGAGCCAATCCCGAGTCAGATGGACGGAAACAGAATGTCCGTCAGAGTATGGGGACCTGTTAACACTGGATATCAAGAGCACCGTCGGTGATGAGACGGTGATTGACCAAAGGGATTGGGAATTCGTGCCAGCGCAGGATGCCCGCACGGCACTTATACCCGGCCTTGACGCAGCGCTCATTGGCATGAAACCTGGCGAGACCCGTGAATTCACCCTCACTTATCCGGCCGATTCGAACTCTCGCTGGGCCGGAAAGGAAGCGCATTTTGTCGTCACCTTGAAGCAGGCGCAGCGACGCTCTTCCATCAAGTTGGATGACGAGTTCGCCGCTTCGGTAGGTGATTTTCAATCGCTGGAGGAACTGCGCCAGAGCATCCGTGAAGGGTTAAAGGCCGAACGCGAGCTAAAAGTTCGCTCTGAGCAATTAGAACAGATCATGGAGGCTCTGGTTAACGGAGCTGAATTGGTCAAATATCCGCCAGTACTGCTGGAACGGGAGATAGATGAGCTGCTCGACGAGCAGGAACGCACACTCCGCCAGCGTGGCATCAGCCTGGACGACTACTTGAAGTTGAGCCAGACGACGCGTGAGATGTATCGCAAACAAATCCAGCCCCAGGCGGAGCAACGTCTGACGCGTCGCTTGCTGCTGGACGCGGTCGCTGAGCGGGAAGGCATCTCGGTTACCCAGGCGGAGATTGACGCTGAGATCGGTCGCGCATTGCAGTCTACAGACAACAAGAGGTCGCGAGATGAGCTGAAAAAAGCTCTGGAGACACCGGCCGGCTACCAGCTCATCGCGGCCAACCTGCGTGCCCAAAAGACGTTGGATCGGCTGTTAGCGATTGCGCGCGGTGAGGTAGAGACGGCAGCAGCGGCTGAGGAAACGGGCGAACCTGAACCTCCAGACGATTTCCCTGTCGCGGAACAGGCCATCCTCGATGCTTCTGCAGAGGTGGCAACAGGAATAGAAACTGAGCAAGCATAGCGACGGAGAGGGTGACTGTGAAAGCAGAATTTTTGATTCCCATGGTGATTGAACAAACCGGACGGGGAGAGCGGGCCTACGACATCTACTCCCTTCTACTCAAGGAACGTATCATCTTCCTGGGCACACCGATCAATGACCAAATCGCCAACCTGGTGGTTGCCCAATTGCTCTTCCTCGACCGAGAAGATTCCGGGAAAGACATTCAATTGTACATCAACTCGCCCGGCGGTGAGATCTACCCGGGTCTGGCCATCTATGACACCATGCAAATGATCAACGCGCCAGTCTCCACTTTTGCGGTGGGTTGGACGGCCAGTATGGGAACCGTGCTCCTGTCCGCGGGTGCCAAGGGCAAACGCTATGCACTCCCGCACGCCACCATCCACATGCATTCGGCCATGGGCGGCGCGCGCGGCTCTGCTCCGGATGTGCAAATCCAACTGAACGAGCTCATGCGCATGCAGAATCTGCTTCACCGCATTCTGGCCAAGCATACCGGGCAGCCGCTGGAACGTATCCAGCGCGATTTTGAGCGGGACTATTTCATGGACGCCCGCGGTGCCGTGGAATATGGGATCATTGATCACATCGTCGGCGAGCCTGTCCATTCTGGAGACGGCCAGGGTACGGCCCAGGGCGACAAGGATCGTGAAAAAAGTGAGCAGGGGATTCGTTAGTCCGCAACATTGCTCTTTCTGCCACCGCAGCCAGGACGAGGTCCAGCGGTTGATCGCCGGTCCGGACGGCGTGTTCATCTGCGATGAATGCGTTCAACTTTGCCAGGAGGTCCTGGAAGAAGAAGGGGTCACGTCGAATGCCCAGCCCGTAACCCGGGAGCACATACTGCAGCCAAAGGAGATCGTTGAGAAGTTAGATGAATACGTGGTGGGGCAGGACCGGGCCAAGAAAGTGCTGTCTGTTGCCGTCTATAACCACTACAAACGCATCGCCTCGGGCCAGGATCATTCAGATGTTGAGTTGCAGAAGAGTAACATTCTGCTCCTGGGCCCCACTGGCTGCGGCAAAACGTTGTTGGCTCAGACGCTGGCCCGCATCCTGGACGTGCCTATCACCATCGCCGACGCCACCAGCCTGACCGAGGCCGGGTACGTGGGTGAGGACGTGGAGAACATCCTTCTGCGCTTGCTGCAGGCGGCTGACTGGGACGTGGCTCGGGCCGAGATGGGCATTGTCTACATTGACGAGATTGATAAGATCGCCCGCAAATCAGGGGACAACCCCTCCATCACCCGTGACGTCTCAGGTGAAGGGGTCCAGCAGGCTCTGCTCAAGATCATCGAGGGAACGATAGCTAACGTGCCGCCCCAGGGTGGTCGCAAGCATCCGGAGCAGGACTTTATCCAGCTTAACACCAAGGACATCCTCTTCATCTGCGGCGGCGCATTTGAGACGTTAGACAGGGTCATCGCTCAGCGCATTGGCGCCAAGGGGCAGGTAGGGTTTGGTCGCACTCAATTGCCTCGCAGCGCGGAGGAAGCCAGAGCAGCGCTGTTACGACAGGTCGCTCCCGAAGACTTGCTGGCTTACGGCATGATCCCGGAGTTCGTGGGCCGGCTTCCCGTCATCGTCAGCCTGGAACCGTTGGATAAGGCTGCTCTGGTTGCCATCCTGACCCAGCCCAAGAACGCCATCGTCAAGCAGTTCCAGCGCCTTTTCAAGCTGGATGGCGTTGAACTCGTCTTCACACCGGACGCGTTGGACGTCGCGGCCGAAGAAGCCATGAAGCGCAAAACCGGCGCTCGCGGCCTGCGTACCATCATCGAGGAGGCGCTTTTAGACGTGATGTACGAGATCCCCTCGCGGCCTGAAATCAAGCGCTGCATCGTCAACGCCGATACGATCCTGCGCAAAGCGCCGCCGCTTCTGCTCACTCAGTCTGACTGGCCGGCGGCCCAGGAACGAGGACTACGCGAGAGCGCCTGAGCAAGGAGCCAGATCAAACAAAGGGACAGGCCAAAGCCTGTCTCTTTGTTTTTCGGTAGGTGGCGCGGTTACCGCTCCGATTTGAGGATTTGCACTGGCACCGGAGAACGCTTCTGGAAGCGTTGGGCATACGCCTCAGAGCCGATGATCTCACCGTAATGCATGGGGATCGCCAGCCGGGGCCGCAGCCGCCCGGCCAGATCGGCCGCCTGGTCAGCATCCATCACGTACGTGCCGCTGACCGGGAGCAGGGCGATGTCCACTTGCAGGCTGTCCATCTCCGGGATCGGGTCGCTGTCGCCGGTATGGTAGATGCGCTGACCGCCCAGGGTGACGATGTAGCCCACATGCCCTGCCTGTCGTGGGTGGAACTTCTTGCCAATATTATAGGCCGGCACGGCCTCCACCGGCACGCCGTTGAGCACCAGCCTGTCTCCAGGCTTGACGACGGTGACGGGGGACTTAAGCTTGGCGGCTGCGGCAGCCGGTGCTGCCACCACCGTCTTGGCTGTGCGGATTTTTTCCACGTCTTCAGACGAGCAGTGGTCATAGTGGTCGTGCGTCACCAGGATCAGATCGGCCGGGGGCACTCCGTGGGGCAACTTCCAGGGATCAATGTAAACGGTCTTCTCGCCCTCCAAACGGAATGTATCATGTCCCAGCCAGTGAATCTTTGCTTCCATAATCCCTCCTTATGATCAGAATCCCCTCAGGCCGGCCGCGCCAGCTCGGCCAGAGCAGCGGCAGTGGTCTTAATTCACACCATTCCAGGAAAAGGTGAAGGCATAATGCACCTCTCTCTCAACCAGCATTCTTCGATGGCACAAGTATAGCATACCTGACCGGATCGGACAATCGGAAGGGGCCGAGCGATTTTCGGGACGGCTTTCCATGCTGAGGGCAGCGCCACGGCGCATGAAAAACGGTTCGTAGAACAAACCAACAGGCTTAAGTTGACGCATATGCCCCCGGCCCCTCTCCTGGGTTCATAGTGAGCGACGTAACGCAGCGGAGTCGCGTCGGAACGCATGGCCAATGTCACTCCGTTACTGCTACGTGGCTTACTCCGAGCTGGCTGCGCTACGTTTTGGCAGCCACACAAGCTCCATGCTATAATCCACGTGGCTCATGTGGACCACAAGCTGCATCTGTTTCCCACTTCCTTGGGGGCATATTTGATGGACACCATCATCCGCGGTTTCCAGCAAGCGTTGGCCTTGATAGCTCGCGGCGATCGTGCTCTGCTGCCCGTCGTTCAGCTATCGCTGACGGTCAGCGGCCTGGCTTTACTGATCAGTACCCTGATCGGCATCCCGCTGGGGAGCTGGCTGGCATTGCACGATTTCCCAGGCCGGTGGCTGGCCATCGCGCTGCTTTACACCAGGATGGGGCTCCCACCGGTAGTCGTCGGGCTGTTCGTCTACCTGCTGCTGTCTCGCGAGGGGCCGCTGGGCAGCCTGGGCTGGCTATTCACTCCACTCCTCAAGACCCCCACACGGCCGCCTTCGTGCGCGGTGAGATGATCTACTGATGACCAAATTGACCCATCTGGACGAACAGGGGCAGGCCCGCATGGTGGACGTAGGCCACAAACCCGACACGGAGCGAGAGGCAGTCGCCCGCGGTGAGGTGCGTATGCACCCTGAGACTTTGCGCCTGATCCGGGAGGGTAATCTTCCCAAAGGGGATGTGCTGGCAACCGCCCGCGTGGCTGGCATCATGGCTGCCAAACGCACCGCTGAGCTGATCCCCCTCTGTCACACCCTCCTACTCACTCACGTCGGCCTGGATTTCACGCTGGACGAGGCAGAAAGCCGGGTGGTGATCACTGCCACCGTGCGCTGTCGCGGCAAGACCGGCGTGGAAATGGAGGCGCTGACGGCCGTGAGCGTGGCGGCCTTGACAATCTACGACATGGTGAAGGCGGTGGAACGAGGCATGGTGATCGGGGAGATTCGGTTGCTGGAGAAGCGCGGGGGGAAAAGTGGAGATTGGAAGTTAGAGGTTGAAGGTTAGAGGTTGGGGGTTGGAGGTTGGAAGCTGGAGATACGGAAGGCGAGGTGGAAGGAATGCAGGTGACGGTGAGGTTGTTTGCGTCACTTAGGGAGGCGGTGGGGCAGCGCGAGCTGGTGTGGAAGCTGGCACCGGATGCCACGTTGGGTGACCTGGTTCAAGCGCTGGATCAGGCCTATCCTCGCGTGGGTATCGGCCGGCGTATTCTGCACATGGCTGTCAACCAGCAGTACGCCTCGGCAGACACACCACTCCACGATGGTGATGAGGTAGCGATCTTTCCACCCGTGAGCGGTGGATCAGACCGGGGGCGGCACGACATCTATGAGCTGACGTGGGAGCCCCTCTCGGTGGATGCGCTGGCTCGACGGGTGGGCCTGCCCTCGTGTGGGGCTGTGGTTACGTTCGTGGGGATCGTGCGCGACCACACGGGAGACCACCGGGTGGATCACCTGGAATACGAGGCTTATCCCGGCATGGCTGAGGCGATGATGGCCCAGATCGGCGCGGAGATTCGGGAGCGCTGGCCGTCCATCCAGGTCGTGGGCATCCAACACCGGCTGGGCCGCCTGGAGATCGGGGAGGCCTCGGTAGTCATCGCCGTGTCGGCCAGTCATCGCCCGGAGGTGTTCGACGCGTGCCGATACGCCATCGAGCGCATCAAGTCCATTGTACCCATTTGGAAAAAAGAGGTGTGGACCGACGGCGAAGTGTGGATCGAAGGGCCGCATCCAGGTTTGTAGCCTGTATTTTCGGAGCCCATCCTATGCCCGTTATGGACAATGCCCACGCCCTCGTCGTCGGCATCGCCAACTACCAGCACATCAACCGGTTGCCTCCAACCGTCCTCAAGGACGCCCAGGACATCCACGATCTGTTGGTTGACCCCAATCACTGCGGCTACCCGCCGGACAAGGTGCAGTTGCTGCTGGACGGTCAGGCGACCCAGGCGGCGCTGCGCCAGGCGTTGGCCGACCTGGCCCGACGCAGCAACCCCGATTCCACCGTCTTCTTCTACATCTCCAGCCACGGCGGCCGCATCGAGGCCGGCCCTCACGCTGGTGAGTATCTGCTGCCGGTAGACGTCGTCTACACCTCGGCGTCGTCGGTGGTGCAGACGGCCATCTCCGGCGCGGAGTTCACCGAGGCGTTACGTGCCATCCCGGCCCGCAAGGTCGTGGTGGTCTTCGACTGCTGCCATGCCGGCGGCATCGGCCAGCCTAAGGACGCCACGGCGCCCGCGCTCAAAGTCGGCCTGCCAGAGGCCTACTACGAGGCGCTACAGAAGGGGCGGGGACGGGCTATCCTGGCCTCTTCCCGCAGCGGCGAATACTCGTATGTATCTCCTGGCGCTCTCAACAGCCTTTTCACCCAGCACCTGCTGGCAGGGTTGCGCGGCGGCATTGCCAGCGATGACGGCCTCATCCGCATCTTTGACCTCTTCGAGTATCTCCAGCCCAAGGTCACCGGCGATCAGCCAGCGCAGCATCCTGTCTTCAAGGCCGAGCTGGAGGAGAACTTCCCCCTCGCCCTCTACCTGGGGGGCCGGAAGGGGGTGGTGCCCAGGGACGAGGCGGGGTTCCGCTATGATGCCTACATTAGCTACGTGGACCGGGAGCCGGATGCGACCTGGGTCTGGGACACGCTGCTGCCGAGGCTGGAGGGAGCCGGGCTGCGCGTCGCCGTCTCAGGTAACGTGGAGGAACCGGGCGTGGCGCGGGTGGTGAGCATCGAGCGCGGCATCCGGCAGGCTAAGCGCACGGTGATCGTGCTCTCGGAGACCTATCTGGCCGACAATATGGCCGACTTTGAGAATGTTCTGGCGCAGACGATGGGCATCCAGGAAGGGGCGTATCGCCTGCTGCCCGTGAAGATCGCGCCGATTGACGAGCGGCAACTGCCCGTGCGGCTGTCCATGCTGGCCACGCTCGATTTGGCCCATCCCCGTCGCGCCGAGCGCGAGTTCGACCGCCTGGTGCGGGCGTTGCAGGGGCCGCTCCCGCGCCGCTAGCTCTCAGCTCTCAGCCCTTAGCCATTAGCTTACAGGAAAGGCGGCTGCCATGTGTGAATGAGGTGCGCTACTGCTTCGGCCTGGGCCTGGATCCCGTCGGGTTGCTCGACCGGTTCCCTTCACGCCTTACGCCTCACATTTGGCCCGCTGATACTGCCGTGGCCAGGCGATGTCGTATCCCAGGGCGCGCGCTG
>DAOUAJ010000332.1:0-5480 GCA_034433615.1 Anaerolineae bacterium
CCCCCTCCACAGAATAGGTTGTTTTAGCTTCTTATCTGCCTACTCTTGGCCTCATCCAGAGGATCTAGAGCCAAGATGGGCAGGTAAAAGGCAGAAAAGTGCTTTTCTGGAGGGGTGGAACACCCCTCCAGGCCTCCCCTGGAGGTGGGAGCAACCCTTTGCTCTCTTAGCTTGATGCGAGTGGTGCTCGTGCCCCGCAGGGGGCACTTGTGCCAGGGTAAGCAGCACATCTTCGGAAACATCGCGAGATACAGGAGGTGAGCTTTGGGAAGCGATCACCCCATCGTGTTGGGCGTATTGGCGACCATCGGGACCGGCCTGGCGACCGGGGTGGGAGCGTTGCCGGTGCTGTTCACGTGGAACGTGTCAGATCACCTTCTGGATGGGATGCTGGGGTTCGCAGCCGGCGTGATGCTGGCCGCCACGGCGTTCAGCCTGCTCGTGCCGGCCGTGGAGCTGGGCGGGGTGTGGGTTACCATCGCTGGCGTGATGGCCGGCGCGCTTTTCCTGGACGCTGCCGACCGCATGATCCCCCATGTGCACTTCGTCTCGGGGAGCAAAGGCCCATCGTCTACATGGCGCCGCGTGTGGCTGCTCATCCTCGCCATCACGCTGCACAATTTCCCCAATTTGTGCCAGCGCAAAGATGAGTGTGTTCACTTTGTGTACATTTGCAGGCGAAAGGGGCGATCATGGAATACGTGTCACTGACTGCCAATCTCACCGTTGCTGAGGTACTGGCTCGCTGGCCCCATGTCATCCCGGTCTTCCTGAGCCATCGAATGGCTTGCGTGGGCTGTGTCATGGCACGTTTTGATACGCTGGCTGACGTGACGGCGATCTATGGTCTACACCTGGGCCGTTTTCTGAGCGAATTGCAACAGCTTATCTCTGAAGCGACGCCCCACGCCTCTCCCACGGGAGAGGAATTCTGGTGATGTAAGCGTCCAGCAATTAGCAATCAGCTATCAGCTATTGAGCAAGAGGGGTGACTTCCCATAGCCTAACGCCAGCAAACGCTGACAAACCGGACTTCCAGGCAACACGCACAATGTCAGATAGGACGCTTTGAGGAAAAGGCTGAGCGCTAACCGCTGGTAGCTGAACGCTTACCACTCAGCCAGCCTTCTGCAAATTATCCCCCCAATTTGCGGAAAGCTAAGCAGTAAGGAGAAGGGTAGGATGCAAATCTTAGAAGCATTGTTGGGAGAGCATGGCACTTTTTACGCTCAGTTTGAGCACCTGGAGCAGATGATGCCGATGGCGACAACCCTGGCCCAGGTCCAGAGTCCGGTGGCTCTGCTCACCGCGGCCCTGGCGACGCATGCCCGCATGGAAGATGAACTGCTGTTTACCGCGTTGGAGCCTTACCTGGGCGTTCAGATGGGGCCTCTGGCGGTGATGCGCATGGAGCATAATGAGATTGAAAGCACCCTGACCCGCGTGGCAGAGGTCCAGGACCTGTCCCAGGCGCGAGGCCTGGTACTCCAGGTGATGCAGGTAGCCCGTGACCATTTTACCAAGGAGGAGCAGGTGCTTTTCCCCATGGCGAAGCGGGCGTTAGACGGAAACACCTTGACCCAGTTGGGCAGGAAGTGGGCTGAACGGCGAAATGTGACTGTAATGATCTGATGAGGAGGAGTCAACATGAGTGCAGCGAGTGAAGCCATCCGTAACCATCATCGGGAACTGGTGGGCGCGCTGACCAGGCAGGTAGCGGCCCTGGTGGACAAGCGGCCGGAGGTTGATGCCGTGGCCCTGGCGGCTTTCCTGAAGGATGATCTGCTCCCTCATGCCGTTGGCGAGGAGCGGCACCTCTACCCGGCCGTAGAACCGCTGATCAGAGCTCACGGCAAGGCCACCGCGACCATGAGCGTGGACCATGAGTTCATCGAAAGCTACATCCGCCAGATCGGAGAGACGGCTCAGGCTCTCCACACCGCCAGTGCCACCGAACGGCCGGCTGTAGAAGAGCGCCTTCGGCGTCTGGCTCTACGCCTGGAGGCTTTGCTGCTGGTGCACCTGGAAAAAGAGGAACGCATCTACCTGCCTCTGTTTGAGCAGTATCTGTCTGAGACGGAACAGCAGCACGTGCTGGATGGTATGCATGGCGCGTATCACCACCCCTAGACTGGAGAGGAACTTATCGTGAGCGTGAAGACCACTGTAGATGTGCGCCAGAAGACGGGATGACGATCCGAGTCAAGCGTGTCTACGAGCCAGCAGCGCCAGATGATGGCTACCGCTTCCTGGTGGATCGCCTCTGGCCGCGAGGCGTGAAGCGAGAGGCCCTGTCCCTGGACGGCTGGCTGAAGGACGTGGCCCCCAGCGACGAGTTGCGTCGCTGGTTTGGCCACGATCCGGCCCGCTGGGATGAGTTTCAGCGCCGCTACTTTGCCGAACTGGACGGTAAGCCTCAAACCTGGCAGCCTATTCTCGAGGTGGCTCAGCGAGGGAACGTCACTCTGCTCTTCAGCGCCCATGACACCGAGCACAACAATGCGGTAGTGTTGAAGAGTTATCTGGAGGCAAGAGTGCGAAGGGGATAAGCGGTGCGTGGGCTCTACCTGCTCTCCGTCTGGCTACACATCCTGGCGGCAGCGATCTGGCTCGGTGGGATGATCTTCCTGGCTTTGGTCCTCGTCCCGGTCACCCGGCGCCCTGAGTATCGAGGGGTTGCCAGTTCACTGGTCCATCAGGTCGGCGTACGCTTCCGCTCGCTGAGTTGGATCTGCCTGGGCCTGCTCATGGTTAGCGGCATCCTCAACATAGCCTACCGGGGGTTTGGCTGGGCGGATCTGTGGAGCGGATGGCTCTGGCAGGGGCCTTTCGGCCGGGCCTTGGGGATCAAGCTGCTGCTGGTGGCGTTGATCCTGCTGCTCAGCGCCCTGCATGATTTCTTCATCGGCCCTCGGGCCACGGCTCTGTGGCAAACTCAGCCGACGTTACCCGCAACGCAGCGGTTGCGCCGCCAGGCGGGATGGATCGGGCGGATCAACCTGCTGCTGGCTCTGGTCGTGGTCGCGCTAGGGGTGATATTGGTGCGGGGCTGGCCCTGAGAATAGCGCTGGGAAGGGGATATGGAACTTCAGATCCGTGTTCGCTTTCCTCTCATGGCTCTAGCGATCCTTGCGTTGCTGGCGGCCATGTGGGCCGGGCTGGTACGCCTGGGCTGGCCGTGGCCCCCGCTGCGGCCCACCCTGCCCATGGCCCACGGCCCGCTGATGATCGGCGGCTTCCTGGGCACCCTCATCAGCCTGGAGCGGGCAGTCGCCCTCTCTGCACTCCGACAGGCGCAGACTAAACCTTCACAGAAGAGTAATCTGGGCCTGTACTGGCCCTACGGGGCGCCGTTGTTGACCGGCCTGGGCGCGCTCACGCTGATCGTGGGAGTGCAAGGGGCATTGGGGCCGCTGCTGGTGACCCTGGGCAGCCTGATGTTGCTGGCAGTCTTCGTCATCATCATCCGCATGCAGCCGGCCCTCTTTACCGCCATCATCGGGCTGGGCGCGCTGGCCTGGCTGGTGGGCAACGCATTGTGGCTGACCGGCTCACCGGTCTACCGGGTCGTCCTGTGGTGGGCCGGCTTCCTGGTCCTGACCATCGTCGGGGAGCGTCTAGAGCTGAGCCGGCTGTTGCGTCTCTCCCGCAACGTGCAGGTGGCTTTCCTGATCGCCGTCGGCCTCTTCCTGGCCGGGCTGGTGGTTGCGCTCATTAACCTGGACGCCGGCATGCGCCTGGCCGGCCTGGGCATGATCGCGCTGGCCTTGTGGCTGCTCCGCTATGACATCGCCCGACGCACGGTGCGGCAAACAGGTCTGCCCCGGTTCATCGCCGCGTGCCTGCTCTCCGGGTATGTCTGGCTGGGGGTGAGCAGTGTGCTGGCGTTGGTGTTCGGGGGGATCACAGCCGGGCCACGCTACGACGCCGTGTTCCATACCCTTCTCCTGGGCTTCGCCTTCGCTATGATCTTCGGCCATGCACCCATCATCTTTCCGTCCGTGCTAGGGGTAGCTGTCCCTTTCCAGCCGGCCTTTTATGCTCACCTGGGCCTGTTGCACCTCTCTCTCATCTTGCGGGTGGTAAGCGATCTGACGACCTGGCAGGTGGGCCGCCAGTGGGCCGGGCTGCTCAACGTCCTCGTACTGCTGTTGTTCCTGGCGAACACGGGGCGGGCGATCCGTCGAGCAGCCGGTCAAACTTGACACGGTGCAAAACCTCCTTCAACCCTGGGCTGCGGCTCCATTCAACCTCTTTGACGATCCAATCTGGCTATGCTAGAATGAGTTTTAAGAGTGGTCAATCGAGCAGCCTTGAAGTATAGGAGTCTCGCCATGGCGTTCACCGTCCGTGATTATCAGGATATGGTGCGGTTGTTAAGTCAGCACCCGGAGTGGCAGGCGGAATTGCGCCGGCTGTTACTGGCTGACGACTTCCTGGCCTTGCCGACTATTGTGCGTGACCTGGCCGAGGCCCAGGTCCGCACCGAGGTTCGCCTGGAGGCTCTCACCGCCCGGGTCGAGCAACTGGCCGAGGCCCAGGCCCGCACCGAGATCCATCTGGAGCAGCTGACTGGCATGGTCGGGGAACTCTGGGGCGAGAACCTGGAGCGCCGCCACCGTGAGCGACCCTTCCTCTACTTCCGCCGGTTGCTCTCTGAGCCCCGCGTTCTCTCCGAGGAGGAAGTGGTGGCGATGATCGCCTCTAAGCTGTCCGATGAGGAACTGGATGAGGTCCTGGCCGCCGATGTCATCGTCACCGGGCGGCGTCCCGATGGCACGGCCGCCTACCTGGTGGTGGAGATCTCCCAGACTGTGCGTGTGCGCGATGTAGAGCGGGCAGTGGACAGGGCCCGCCTGTTCGCTCAGGCCGCCAAGGTCACAGTCCTGCCCGTGGTGGCAGGGCAGCGCATCCGCTCAGCAGCCGAGGAAGCCGCCTTGCAGGCAGGGGTGTGGCGGATCCTGGACCGCCGGACGTACGGTCCGGACCGGCCGGCGGCCCAGGAGCAGGTGACCGAGGAGGGATGATCGCCTCACCTCACGCTTCACGTTTCCTCTATTCTATTCTTAACCTCTTTTCAGCCTATATCGCGAGACAGACCCAGGCCCATGCTGAGTCATTTATCTGGGAAATCACCACAGCACGCTGGGACATACATGGGTCTCCAGCATCGCGTTTTGTGGTATAATTCTCCTCAGTATAGCTCAGGGGGGTTTAGAAAGTGTATTGTGCTGTTACCTTTTTCGGGCTATATCTGTGATCAATAACCCCTGGTCACAACCTGGAGGCGGCAATGCCCTTCACGGTGAGCGATTTTCATGACCTGATCCGTCTCCTCGAGGCAACTCCGGAGTGGCGGGCCCAGTTGCTCCGAGCGCTCTTCCCCGAGGCCTTATTAGACTTGCCGCGCGCTGTGGAAGCATTGGCCGAGGCGCAGCGGCGAACAGAGGCGGCGTTAGACCGGCTGACGGAGCGCATGG
>DAOUAJ010000333.1:0-8249 GCA_034433615.1 Anaerolineae bacterium
TGTCCTGACTGAGCCTGCGCTGAACTTTGACTACCTACCGCTGGTATGTTGGGCGTCGGCCAGTCTGCTTGAATCAAGACAGGGAGAAAGACGCCACAGGAAAATGCTCTGGCTATCTTTGGCTAGTCTTTGCCAGCTGGCATGGAAAGATCGGGGGTGATTAAGACGCTCAAAGAGTATTATATAATTACCTGTAGAAGTTGATCTCGCATGATTTGAGTGGATATAAAGAGCAGACGTGTTGAATGCGTTTCAGACAACGGCGATTTTCATCCTGCTATTTCTTTCTGCCTGTGGGCGTCCCTCCTACCCCAGCGTCAACCTGGCTGAGCCAGGTGTTCCCCAGTCCCCGGATAACGTAGGCGGAACCCGCAAACTTCCCCTGCGCGTTGCTGTCGCCGCGGTCATCTCCCCTCAGGCCACCCTTGACGCTTATGCCCCACTGCTCGACTACCTGGCTTCCAAACTGGATCGGCCCGTCCAATTGATCCAGCGCGGCACCTATGCGGAAATCAACCAGCTTATCCATTCTGGAGGCGCAGACCTTGCTTTTGTCTGCGGTGGGGCGTATGTGGAAGGCCAACGGGAGTTCGGTATGGAACTGATCGCAGCGCCCGAGGTGCGCGGCGAGACCACATATTACTCATACATTATCGTCCCGCGTGACAGCCCGGCGCAATCTCTCTCAGACTTGCGAGGTCTCACCTTTGGGTTCACCGATCCGCTCTCCAATTCCGGGTATCTGGCTCCCATCTGGTTGTTGCGCGAAATCGGAGAAACCCCCGAGCGCTTCTTCAGCCATACAACCTTCACCTACAGCCACGACAACTCGATCCGCGCGGTCGCTGACCACCTGGTGGACGGTGCGGCAGTAGATAGCCTGGTCTACGATTACACCATCGCCCGTGACCCGACCTTCAGCCGTCAGACCCGGGTGGTCGCAAAGGCCGGGCCTTTCGGTATCCCACCGGTTGTCGTGCACCCCAACCTTGATCTTGAGCTCAAGGAGCAATTGCGTTCTGTGCTCCTCGATATGGCCGAAGATCCTGCCGGGCGTGCGGCGCTCGATGTTTTGCTCATCGATCGCTTTGTAGTCGTTGATGACTCTGCTTATGATTCCATCCGGGAAATGGCCAGGATCCTGCGAGGATGGAATGACAATCCTTGAGCACCCTCTTATGTCACTTGCCTCCCATTTCGCGCCCCTCGCTCTTCACCGCCTCACCAGTGTGAGCATCCGCACCAAAATCCTCGGCATGGTGATCGGAGTGGTTTTGCTGTTGGGACTGGGCGTCACGCTTCTGGTGCGATCAAGGCTGCAATCCGAACTCGGCATTAGCCTGGAAGCGCGTGGCATTGCCATCGCCAGAGATCTCTCCGCCCGTTCTGCTGACCTGATCCTCACCGAAAATACTTTTGCCCTTTACCAGTTGATCCGGGATACGCTGGAAAACAATTCAGATGTGCGCTATGCCTTTGTGCTCGATCCGACAGGGCATGTGCTTGTTCATTCCTTCGGACAGGGCGTCCCCCCCGATTTACTCTCTGTTAATTCCGTTTCCAGTGAGCAACCTTATCGGGTGCAGGTGCTGGCCAGCAATGAAGGCCTGATCACCGACATCGCCGTTCCCATCCTGGGCGGGCGCGCCGGTGTGGCGCGGGTGGGTCTTTCACAGCGCCGGCTTACGGCTTCCGTTTCGAAGGCCACGTGGGATCTGGCAGCTGTCACCGGAATCGCATTGACTGTAGGCCTGGGCATGGCTCTCGTATTGACGCGGGTGCTCACTCGCCCGGTACTCGAGCTGGTCAATGTGGCACGTGCGGTTGGGCAGGGAGATCTGTCAACCAAAGCCACGCGGTACATGGACGACGAGATCGGCGAACTGGCCGCGGCTTTCAACAACATGACCAACGACCTGGAGCGCTCGCGCGAAGAGCTGCTGCGGCGGATGCGCGAACTCGGCACCCTGACCACCACCGCTATCGCCATCAGCGCCGGTCAAAGCCTGCCCGACATCTTACAAACTGCGCTTGAAAAAGTTCTCGAGGTCATGGGCTTGCGCGCCGGATGGATTTTCCTGACCGATGAACAATCGACAGCTGGCAGGGATCACGTTCAGCTGACTCTCATCGTGCAATCCGGCCTTTCGCCAACCTTCGCTGCGGAGGAAGCCGGGCGCGAACTTGGCCAGTGTGTTTGTGGGCAGGTCTTGCAAAATGGCCACCCCCTGATTATGCGCGACATCCACAGGGAATGTCCCCGCTTGAGTCCCGCGGTGATTGAGGCAGAGGGCCTGGCTTGCCACGCCAGCGTACCACTGGTGGCGCGTGATCGAGTGGTTGGGGTAATGAACGTCGCCAGCTCCAATGCCCGCGAGTTCACCCCGGAAGAGATCGGTCTACTGGCTTCGGTAGGACGGCAGATCGGCGTGGCGGTAGAGAACGCCCGTCTTTGGGATGAAGCCAAAGAGAAAGAAGTCTTGCGGAGCCAGTTCGTGGAGAAAATTATCGCCGCCCAGGAAGCCGAGCGGAAACGCCTAGCGCGTGAGCTGCATGATGAGGCCTCCCAGACTCTCACCGCGCTATCCTTAGGCCTGCGAACATTACAGGAATCTAAGAACTTGACCGCTAATGAGAGCCGGTTGGTCGAAAATCTCAAGTCCCTGACCACTGGCTTGATGTCCGAACTTCATCGCCTGGCATTACAATTGCGTCCCAGCGCTTTGGATCGGGTGGGTTTGGTGGGAGCCCTTGAACAGTATGTGCGTGAGGTTCGTCACCATTATGGGCTGGACATTCAATTCGAGACCGAAAAGATGGATGGCATGTCATTACCTCCAGAGATCGAAATCAGCCTTTACCGGATCGTTCAGGAAGCCTTGACAAACGTCGCCAGACACGCTGAGGCCACCCATGCAGCAGTTTTGGTGCAGGTGCGCGATGGGAACGTTGTTGCGACGGTGGAAGACGATGGAAAAGGGTTTGATCCCGGTCGTGCTGCCCAAAAAGGGCGATTGGGTCTGTTTGGGATGCAAGAACGCGCTGCCATGTTAGGTGGATCGGTGATCGTCGAATCGGCAGAAGGCGCTGGTACCACCATATTTGTCCAGATACCCCTCTCCAAAGACGAGAACCGGCAGATCAATCCTGACAATGGATAAGATTCGAGTATTACTGGCCGATGATCACGCCGTCTTACGGTCTGGCCTGAAAATGCTGCTCGAAAGCCAGCCAGATATCATCGTCGTCGGCGAGGCTGGCGATGGCAAGACAGCCCTGAGTATGGCTACAGCTCTTCTTCCCGACGTACTCCTGCTGGATGTGGGTATGCCCGGCATGGATGGGCTGGATGTATTACAGGCTATTCGCGTGGATACTCCTCAATGCCGCGTTCTCTTGCTGACAATGCACGAAGAAGAAGCCATTCTGCGCGCTGCCCTGCGCGCCGGCGCCTCTGGCTACGTGCTCAAAAGAGCTGCTGAAGCCGAGCTGCTCACTGCCATTCGAGCCGTGGCGCGCGGTGAAGCTTATGTTGACCCGGTGCTGACCCGGACGATGATCGAAGGCTATCTCGAAAGCACCGAGGCCGCGGAAACTCGTGAGCAGATAGATGGCCTGACAGCCCGGGAAGTCGAAGTGCTGAAGCTGATCGCCGAAGGATATACCAACAAAGAAGTAGCGGAAAAATTAGTCGTCAGCGTCAAGACAGTCGAAACGCATAAAGCCCATATCGCCGGGAAATTGGGGGTAAAGAGCCGGGTGGAATGGCTGCGCTACGCACGGGAGAAGGGGTTGCTCGAAATCAGCGATTCTTGAAATTTTATGACAATCAGGGAATCCCCTGATTTTTTCCCATAAAAAAATCCACAACTTTCCTGATACTCTCCGTCATTTGTCTTCACTAAAATGATGGATATGTGCAGCTTGATATTTGGAATTCAGATATCACGCCATATCCAATCACTCACGCGGAGCACCCATGACAAAAAAACGCTACGGCATGGCTATTGATCTGCGCCGGTGCGTCGGTTGTGAAGCCTGCACCATCGCCTGCAAGCAGGAAAACCATACCCCGCCAGGGGTCGCCTATGCCAAGGTTATCAAAGAGGAGGTCGGTGAGTATCCCCATGTCCGCCGCAGGTTTCTTCCTGTGTTGTGTAACCACTGCGAAAACCCGCCTTGCGTGGATGTCTGTCCTGTAGGCGCGACCTGGAAGCGCGCAGAAGATGGCATCGTCGTAGTGGATTATGACCTTTGCATTGGCTGCCGTTACTGCATCGCCGCCTGTCCTTATGGGGCGCGCTATTTCGACTTTGGCGACAGCTACCACGAGCCGATGGACGAATTCGAGCGCCAGCCCTCTCCCGAGTACGGAGAGTACCGCATCCGCAACCCTAATACCAGTCCAATCGGCAATGTGCGCAAGTGCACCTTCTGCCTGCATCGGCTGGCGCGCGGCGAGCAACCCGCCTGCGTGCAGACCTGTATGCCCCACGCCCGCATTTTCGGCGACCTGAACGATCCCGACTCCGAAATCTCCCGTCTCGTCGCCGAGCGGCGCGGCTTCCGATTGAAAGAAGAACTGGGTACCGAGCCGAATGTTTTCTACCTGGAGTAGTGTATGCGAAATAAAACCCTGTCCCTCGCCTACTGGACGCTCCTCGGCGTGGTCGCTGTCGTCGGGATGGCGGCCCTCTACGTCCGGATTACGCAAGGCCTCAAAGTTACCAACCTGACCAGCCTGGTGCCTTGGGGTTTGTGGGTGGCTTTCTACATATACTTCATTGGCTTGAGCGCGGGGTCGTTCCTGATTTCGACGATGATTTACGTCTTCGGCCTTAAACGCTTCGAACCGATCGGCCGCATAGCGTTGTTCGCGGCCTTCATCGCGCTGAGCACCGGGCTGATTTTCATCTGGATCGACCTGGGCCACATGGAGCGCTTCTGGACGGTTTTTGTCAATCGCAGCGCCACTTCTGTTCTTGAATGGGAGATTCATTTCTACAACCTATACCTTGTCATCATGCTGGCTGAACTGTGGTTGCTCATGCGACGTGACCTGATCCGCAAGGGTCAGGAGCCAGGGCTGGTTGGTATGTTGTGCCGCCTGCTTGCCCTGGGCAGCAACGACCTGTCGGATGAATCTGCAATCCAAGATATGCGGATGGTGAAAGTGCTCGGTACTCTGGGTGTACCGGTCGCCATCGGCGTTCATGGCGGCACGGGCGCCATCTTCGCCGTGGTGAAAGCCCGCCCGTACTGGTACACCGGCCTGTTCCCGCTAATCTTCATCGTCTCGGCTCTGGCCTCCGGCGGAGCGCTGCTCACCTTCATCTATGCCTTCTTTGGCCACAAAGATGAAGGACATGCTGCCAGAGTCATTGCGCTGGGCAAAATGGTAGCTGGTTTCCTGGCTCTCGACCTGATCTTCCTGGCCAGTGAGCTGCTCGTGGGGTTATATGGTGGTGTGCCCGATCACGTGGCCGTCTATCGCGCCATCCTTTTCGGTCCGTTCTGGTACGTGTTCTGGCTGGGGCAATTAGGTTTGGGTGCGTTCGTCCCCTTAGTTCTTGTGTTTAACAAGCGCACCAGCAATTCACTCGGCTGGGTGGGGGTGGCAGCAGGATTGATCGTGACCGGCATCGTCGCCGTTCGACTGAATATCGTCATCCCGCCCTTCACCGTGCCGCTCATGCCGGGCCTGGACATGGCTTACCCTTTGGGACGCTTCTCGACCTTTGACTTCACTGGCTTCGCCAGGGTATTGTTCGTGCTGGCGATCATCCTGTTTATCCTCGCCGCGGGGTTGATCACAGCCCGCCTCTCCCAGATGCCGCGCAAGCCCCTGGAACGGATGCTGGCACGTGCGGCCGGCTTTGCGGTCATGCTCGGTTTCCTGATGATGGGCCTGCGCTTTCTGGGTGTCGGTGCGCCAGTCACCGCCTCGCTGCTCGGCAGACCCGCCTCTCTGCCTTTCTTCTTCGGCGGCTCGATGCGCGCCACTGACCCCTCTTTCTATTCTCCATCGGCGATCGAGTGGCTTTCCAGCATGGGTGTGATCGCGCTGGCAGTGATGGCCTTCAGCCTGGGCTGGCTGATCCTGCCATTGCAAGGCGAGTACGAGGCTCCGAAATCCGCGCCAATTCCCAACCCGCTTGCAAAACCGATCACAGGCGATTAACCGTAAGAGGAGAAGAGATGAACACGCAACTCACTCGCCGCGAGTTCCTCAAACTGGCAGCCATCGCAGGATCTGTCAGCCTTGGGACACGCTTCGTCACTGCAAAGTCCACACCCTCTAAAACTTATCTGGGAGGAAATGAAGGCGGGGCTGGTGGAGCTTGGATCCCTACTGCCTGCAACATGTGCGGCGGGCAAACCGGCATCCTGGTGAAGGTGCAGGACGGGCGTGTGGTCAAGATCGAACCCAATCCCGACAACCCGATTGGTGTGGCGAACGTCTCCAACGATTACTGGCGTTGGAAGAATACCGATGGCGCGGCCATGTGCCCAAAGGGCAATGCCGGTCCGCTGGCGCTCTACGATCCCGACCGGGTGAAGACCCCGCTCAAGCGCACCAACCCCGCCAAGGGGAAAGGGGTGGACCCTGGCTGGGTGGCGATCTCATGGGAGGAAGCGCTGGACACCATCGCCGGGAAGCTCAAGGACCTGCGTGATGCCGGTGAAGCCCACAAACTGATCTGGTTCTCCGAAGACCACGCCTTCGTAGATATCCAGAAGGATTTCTGTGAGCTGTATGGCACACCGAACTACCACAATCACTCCAACCTGTGCGACGTGAGCCGCAAAGCCTCATTCAAGCTGGTGATGGGCGACGAACGTCCCTTGGGCGACTTCGCCAATGCTCGTTACATCCTGCTTTTCGGCTGGAATCCGCTCTCGGCCACCAAGTGGAGCCACCTGCCGCGTATTTTCACCCGCGCCATCGAGAACGGCGCCAAGTTCGTCGTCGTGGATCCTTATTTGAGCCAGACTGCTGCCCGCGCTCACGAGTGGATCCCCATCCGACCGGCAACCGACGGCGCTCTGGCGCTCGCCCTGGCGCACCTATTGATCAAATGGGATTTATACGACCATGACTTCGTCGAAAACTGGGCGACTGGTTTCGAGGAATTTGCTGCTTTCGTCGCCGATAAGACGCCCGAATGGGCTGAACAGATCACCGACGTGCCCGCAGCCACTATCCGCCGCACGGCGCGCGACCTGGCTGACCTGCGCCCGGCGGTCGTAGATGTGTGGTCAGGTCCAGGCCAACATTCAAACGCCGTGCAAGGTGGGCGCGCCATTGCTCTCCTGAATGCCCTGCTTGGCAATATTGACCGCCCAGGTGGAATGATCAACCCGGAGCGCAAGGGTCCCGCACACCAAAAAGTTCACCCGGCCCCCAACTGGCCCGACGGCCCATGCCGTCTGGATCAACCTCGTCTGGATAATCTCTCCCTATATCCCTTTGGGCACAGTTCAGGCGTTTACACAGAAGTTCTGGATTCGTTGGCTAAAGGCTCGGCCGCCTACATGCCCAGGATCGGCATGGTAATTTTTCAAAATCTCGTTCTCTCGGTGCCAGGCACCGATCATGTGATCGAAGCACTCAAGAAACTGGAGTTCCTGGTCGTCGTCGACACCATGCTCTCCGAGACGGCAGAACTGGCTGACATCGTCATCCCCGGCACGGTTTATCTCGAACGCTACGACCTGACCACTAACTGGGTGACGTGGACCTCGGTAAGCCTCCGCCAGCCAGTGGTTGAGCCAATCTTCGGGCAACTGCCGGAATATGAGTTTGTTGTGGAACTGGCGCGGCGTATTGGGTTAAAGGACGCCGATGGCAACGACTTTTTCACAGTAGGACGCATCTCTGGCAACCCCGTTACGAGCACCAAAGCCTGGTATGAGGAATACCTTTCGGAGCAGCTGCTTAAAGGTGGGCCGAAGATGCCTCTCGAAGATTTGAAGAGACAACCCGGCGCAGTATGGGTGGACCCGAAAGGCACTCGTTTTGAAAAGTTCAAGGATGAAATCCTCCCGCCTGAAGGTGCGCAGGTTAGGCGCGGCCTTACCATCGTTAAATCTGCCGATGGCAAGGCGATTCTCGGTCTTCGGGACCAGGTGGGGAAAACCTTCCAACCGGATGGCTCTAAACTGGAAATCCCACCTGACGCTCAGATAGACGATACGGTGCAGCAAGTTATTTTCGACAAGGATGGTAAATTATGGGGCTTCCTTGA
>DAOUAJ010000334.1:0-3280 GCA_034433615.1 Anaerolineae bacterium
AGGCCCTCCTCGGTGAACCGCGCGGCGTTATTGAGCAGATTGAGCAGCACCTGGCGGATGCGGGTGCGATCAACCTCTAGCGTGGGCAGACCCGGAGCGATCTCCACCTCCAAGCGGATGGGACGGCCTCGAAAAAGTCCCTCGGCGATCTCCACCGCGTCTTGCACCAGCCACTCCAGCGAAGTAGGCTCCTTATCCAGCGTAAACCCTACCATCTCAAAACGGGAGAGGTTGAGGACATCGTTGATCATCTCGAGCAGGTGGCGGCTGCTGCGGTAAATCTGGTAGATGTCCCGGCGCAGGGTGGAGGGCCACTCCATGTCCCCATACACCTCAGGGGAGAGGTACATCACCTCGCTGAAGCCCAGGATAAGACTGAGAGGTGTGCGCAGTTCGTGACTGACGTTGGCCGCGAATTGTTCCTTCATCCGGCGCGCCTCTTCCGCCTGCTTACGCGCGGCGATCAGTTCCTGCTGCGTGCGGCGCAGGAGGGTATTGGCTAGATCCAGCGACTTGAGGACGCGGCTGAGTTCGCCCTGGCGATCGCGCGCCAGCTCCAGCAAATGGTCGGCCCGGCGTTGCATCGTCCAGGCCCACTCCAGCGCGGTATATAACGTGTGCATGGCCTGCCAGGCCAACGCCATACCCATCGCCAGCGCGATGAGCAGCTCCGGCAGCGGATAGACGCGAGCTCCGCTGTGCGTCAACCCTATCGCCAGCGCGGCGACCGCGCCTGTGATAGCGAATTCGCTGCCCGAGACCAGCATGGCGCTGGTGAACGTCAGCATCAGGCCGATGAAGGGGATCCAAGGAGCGGAGGACAGCCACATGGCGGCCAGCAACCCGGCGGTGAGGGTCCATACCAGCAAATGCCGTGCCAGGACCGGGCGCACGGTAGCCAACGCCTGTACGCTCCAACCCAACGCGACCAGCAGCGCAGCCAATGGCACAGCAATGGCAAACGAGGGAGACACAACGGGCCAGGTCAGCAATACCAATAGGGCGCCGACGCCCATCAATGCCAGCGCCAGGCGGCCCGTCAACTGATAGCGCAATCCTTCCAGATTGGTATCAAGCCCATGCCCCGCCTTGATCATACACTTACCCCTCCCCTGCGTCTGAGTCCTCTCGGAAAGTTCTCTCATCTCCCACAAACACTACAACGAATTGCGCCAGCCCATGCGGGCCACAGGCCTCACGCAGCCATTCGTTGCATTTCCCATTCGCTGTAGCATCTGTGTCAACTTAAGCTCTGAATCCTGTCCTCGGGGCGGCCCGGGGACGGGCCTTTGAGCCTTAAGTTGACACTAATGTTCGCTGTAGTCTCCCACAACACGACAACGAATTGAGAAACTACGAAACAGTGCAAGTGAGATGATGCATCGAGATTCACCGAACGTCAACTCTTGCCTCTCTGGTGAAGGAGAGACAGCACTTTTCCTCGCTACACCCCCGACGAGTTCGCCCGCCTGGTGCGCCGCGAGGTGGAGGAGAAAAACTCGCGCATCGTGATGATTGACAGCGTCGCCGGCTACCGTCTCTCCCTGCGGGGTGAGGACCTGGTGAGCCACCTGCACGCCTTAAGCAAGTACCTGTCCAACATGGGCGTCACGACGCTGCTCATTAACGAGGTGGAGCACATCACGGGCGAGTTCCGCGCCACCGAGGTGGGCATCAGTTACCCCCCTGATCGCCGAAGGTCTCCTGACCGAGGCGAAAGGGGCTCGGTGGGGACACCTACCTGTACGCCTTTCGAGTCGAGCCGGACGGTACCATGCGTGGTGAGTGGGTCAGCGATTCCTTTGTCCGCGTTTTCGGTTACACCATCCCGGAGATTAACGCTCGCGGCGGCTGGCAAAGCATGGTGTACCCGGATGATCTCCCCCTCGCCATCGAGCATGCCCAAAAGGTGATCAGCGGCAAAAGTGACACCTGCGAGATGCGCTTTGTGAGCCGCGACGGGGAGGCGCGCTGGCTGCGCGACTACGCTAAACCTGTATTTGACGAAGCCCAAGGGCGAGTGGTGCGCATCTACAGCGCATCCCAGGACATCACCGAGCGCAAGCGGGCAGAGGAGGAAATCCGCAAGCGCGGCCAGGAGCTGGCCACCCTCTACCACGCCAGCCAGGTCTTCGCCCAGAGCCTGGGCCAGGAGGTCATCGGCCAGAGGTTGATCGAGACGATGGAGCAGCTCCTGGGCTATGAGTACGGGGCGGTGCTGGTGGTAGACGAGGCGACGCAGGAGGTGCTGCCGCTGGCTCTGAGCGACCAGGGACGGGGGCCGGAGTTCGTGGTTCAAGACAAGGAGTATGTGCGCAGCAAGGGGCTGCGCGTCGGCCAGGGCATCGTCGGCTGGGCCATCCAACACGGCCAGCCGGTGCGGGTTGGCGACATACGCCAGGATCCGCGCTACTTCGCTATGCGGGAAAACATCCGCTCGGAGAAGCGATCGGTCTCCCACAGGAGGACATGGAGGGTTGGCCGCCAGATGGTGGTGCCATCCGGTCTGACGAATGCCTCCCATGGTTTAGTGAACTGTATAGATGACCACATGGTTCGGATCTTCGATAAAACTGATACAGGCAACTTCAATACCCATCTGGGTCAATTGGCGATACAATTTACCCAGAGAATCAGCGAGGGCTGGCTGGACCTATTTTTATCCGGGGACCTGCAGCGCCGTGAGCGGTTGCTGATCGCAGCTATCCTGAGCAAGCAGAGCGATCGGCGGTCAGCCGTCAGCCGTCACCATCGCCGTGTCGGATCAGGGGATCGGCATCCCGCCGGACAAGCTGGAGCAGGTGTTTGAGCGCTTCTACCAGGTGAACGGGAGCACGACGCGGCGTTTTGGCGGCATGGGGATTGGGCTGGCGTTGTGCAAGGCCATTGTGGAGGCGCACGGGGGGCGGATCTGGGCCGAGAGCGAGGGGGAAGGGCGCGGGAGCACGTTCTACGTAGCGTTGCCGGCGGCGGGGACACAGTGACGGGGAGACGCAGAGACGCCGTGTCCCCGCGTCTCTGCGTCTTCGTGTCACCCTGCCCCCTCAAGCTCAGAGGTGAGGTTTACGCCCGCCGCAGCGGCATCACCGTGAGCGAGTGCGCGGGGAACTCGTAAACGAAGCGTGCCGCCACGGTTGCCTTTCCTTCCATGCTCTTCACCCGCTCCTGACCGAAATCGTTCATGGCCTCTACGTCATCGGCAGTGACCACATAGACCGTCGCCGGGCTCACGGGTTGCCATCCGCCCAGGTCAACCTCCGCCGTGATCGCCGCGTCTCGA
>DAOUAJ010000335.1:0-7271 GCA_034433615.1 Anaerolineae bacterium
GTCGAGGAGCGTAACGTCCGCAATGTGCTGGTGGACAGCATAGGCGTAGGATTAGCGTCCGGGATAGGTTCTTTCCTCTCGATTTTTCTGATCCGCCTGGGTGCATCGGATTTCCTGGTGGGGCTGCTGACGGCCATGCCGGCGTTTACCGGGATGCTGCTGGCGATCCCGGTGGGGCAATTTCTGTCCCGGCAGCGCCAGATTGTGCCCTGGTTCTCCTCAGCTCGATTCTTCGTGCTATCCTGTTACGCGTTGACCGGCCTGGTGCCCTTCTTCCTCGCCAGCCACCGGGCGGAGGCCATCATCGCCATCTGGGCACTGGCTACCTTGCCTCAGACCATCGTGTCTGTGGCATTTACCGTTGTGATGGGTGGAGTCGCCGGGCCGCGCGGCCGCTTCTCCTTGATGAGCCGTCGTTGGTCCCTGCTGGGTCTTACCAATGCCATCACCGCCTTGCTCATCGGCCAGGTCCTGGAGTTGATGGCCTTCCCGATCAACTATCAGGTGGTCTTCCTGGGCGCGACGGTGGGAGGGTTGATCAGCTTCTATTTCTCCAGTCACATCACGTTACCCGATCAGGAGCCACCTCCGCCGGTTCCCAAGGGCCAGCCTCTTCCCCGGCGTCTGCGTGAGCGTCTGGGCGAGGTCATAGACAATCGGGCGTTCGTGCGCTTTCTGATCAGCCAGTTTGTCTTTCGGTGGGGGCTGATGCTGCCGGTGCCCCTCATTCCTATCTACTGGGTG
The DNA here is from genome assembly GCA_034433615.1 of Anaerolineae bacterium. GTDB lineage: Bacteria > Chloroflexota > Anaerolineae > DUEN01 > DUEN01 > DAOUAJ01. The sequence continues at coordinate 745 of DAOUAJ010000335.1, forward strand.
CGCCAACTGAGCGCCAGCGATGGTTGGATCGGTTTCTTAAACACCACCCAGAGTGCCGTTCTGCTGGGTGCATACTTTATGTGGAGCCGGCTTTCCCGACGACGCGGCGAGCGCTTCGTCTTACTCGCTTCTACGCTGGGGATCAGCCTGTACCCGCTGTTGACCGCTCTCACGCCTCGGGTGGAACCGTTAATACCGTTGGTGGCACTGGCAGGAATCTTCCGTGCGGGTGTGGACCTGGTCTTCTTCGATTTGGCGTTAGCTACCTGCCCGGAGCGAGAGAGCCCCTTCTACATTGGCATCTATCAGACAACTGCTCACATCGTCAGCTTTTTAGCACCGCTACTGGGGACCACCTTCTCCTCCCACATTGGTATTGCCCCGGCACTGATGATCGGCACCGGGTTAGGAATAGCAGGCTGGTTGATGATGGTAGTGCTGCGCGTCAGCCAGCAAGACGGAGTCAGTTCAGACCCTAAGAGTTTCGGCCTGTCCTCTGTACCTGGCCAGGGAGACTCTTAGGGTCTAAGCCGGTGCAACAACACATCACCGATAAGTCGCCGGGTCGGCCTGAGCGATCTCCTCAGCCGTAACTTCACGCCCCAGGTGGCTGGACAGATAAATGCCCTCCGTGATCTCTGCCGTCCTGAGCGCCAGGCCGGCCGTGTCCAATAGTGGTATGCGCCCCAATTGCGCCCACACCCAATGACGCTGCGAGTTGTCATAGCCTGCGGTGGTGGGGTCACACTGATGCCAGCGCCAGTCGGCCGTCTTCACGTCAAAGGTAGCATCCATCTCCATGTCGGAGAAGGTGGTGAAGTAAGAGAGTGGCTCTAGCCGCAGGCCGGCCTTGGAGCCGAAGATATGGTCTCCGTCGGGTTGATCGGAATGAATAGCCCACGCCTCTTCAATGAAGTAGGTGATACCTCCTTCTAGCCGTACCAGGCCCATGCCTAATTCCTCGACGTCATAGCCGCTGCTCTTTCGGCGCTCCGGGTACATGTTGTCTAGTCTCTGGTACGTGACGCCAGACACGCTCTTCAGCGCCGGATTGCCGAGCAGCCACATCATGCGACCGATGTGATAGACGGCCATGTCCAACATGGCGCCGCCGCCCGCGGTCGCGCGCTGCACGAACTGGGCCGTCCCATAGCCATCTACGAAGGGGCGGCCCCGCCGACGATAGTGGCTGGACTTGGCATAATAGATCTCACCCAGACGGCCCTCGTCAATTAACCGCTTGGCAGCTCGTGCCTCCGGTTCATAGAGGGTATTCAGTTGCATGTGGAGCATGCGTCCCAACCGTCTGGCTGTCTCGTACATCTGCCGCGCTTCGTGATAGACCCAGGCCAGGGGCTTCTCGCAATAGACGTTCTTGCCTGCTTCCAAAGCGGCAATGGTCACCGGAGCATGTAAGCGGTTGTGCAGGCACACATCCACCGATTGGATGTCGTCCCGCCGTAGCAATTCCTGATACTCTGTGTAGACATAGGGAACACCAAACTCCTGAGCCACCCGCCTGGCCTCGTCTTCGCGGATGTCGGCCACGGCTACGATCTCCGCTTCGGGGATCTCCCGGTACTGGCGCAGATGGTGTTTACCGATTTGCCCAACACCGATGATGCCGATACGTACTTTGTCACTCATCATGAGCCTCCTTTGCTCGCAGAGTTGGCGATAGTCTACAAGCGCATGGCGCAAAATGCAAGAATGAGTCGGTCGGGTGTAAAGTGAAATATTGACGATTGCAGATATTGGTGCTATAATGTAATCAGTAGTCCACCGCCTGGGGAGCGGGTTGCCCACGGGCCCCGCATAGGTGTTCCACCATACCTGGCGTCCGCGAGCCGGGGCGCAACATTATGGATCTTCCTCGATCATTCCGCTTCGGTCTCGCCGGGCGAGGCTCCCCTCTATACTGGCACTATTCCCATTGTTCTGAATGCATGTATCTGATTGCCGAGATATAATCACAGATCTCATATCTCGTCTGGTCTCTATTAGAGCTATTTGGAAATGACGCCCTGATCATGGACTCAAAGCGCGTCTATGGTCGCGCCGTTTGTTAGCCTGGGAGGGGATCCTTCCCCAAAAAGATCGTTTTGGAGAGAGCAGAAGTGGACATAGCAGAATTAGAAACCAAAACACTGACTGAGCTGCAAGATCTGGCACGCGAGATGGGGCTTACGGGGTACACGCGCCTGAAGAAGTACGACCTGATCATGCGCCTGCTGCGGGCCGAAGCCGAACGCCAGGGATATATCTTCGGCGGCGGTGTGTTGGAGATCGTCGCCGATGGGATCGGATTCCTGCGTTCGGACCATCTGTTACCCGGGCCGGAAGATGTTTACGTCTCTCAGTCACAGATTCGTCGCTTTGGCTTGCGCACGGGCGATTTTGTAGTCGGGCAGGTAAGGCCACCCAAGGACACCGAGAAGTATTATGGCCTGTTGAAGGTAGAAGCAGTCAACGGCCTCGATCCCGAAGTGGCCAAGCAACGCCCTTTGTTCGAGCGCCAGACCCCTATCTTCCCCAATCGGCGATTCAAGCTGGAGACTAAGCCGAACATCCTGGCCACTCGCTTGATTGACCTCATCGCGCCGATTGGCCGGGGACAGCGTGGTCTCATCGTGTCGCCACCCAAAGCCGGGAAGACCACTATCCTCAAGCGTATCGCCAACGGAATCACCGCCAATTACAACGACGTCCACCTGATGGTGGTGCTCATCGGCGAACGCCCGGAAGAGGTCACCGACATGGATCGCTCGGTTGAGGCGGAAGTGATCAGCTCCACCTTCGATGAGCCGGTGCAGAACCATGTGCGGGTAGCAGAGATGGCGTTGGAGCGGGCCAAGCGTCTAGTGGAAGGCAAGCGCGACGTCGTCATCCTGTTGGATTCTATCACCCGCCTGACCCGGGCGTACAACCTGGTTGAGCCACCCAGCGGCCGTACCCTGTCCGGCGGTATTGACCCGGCGGCCCTCTATCCGCCCAAACGCTTTTTCGGCGCAGCGCGTAACATCGAAGAAGGTGGCAGCCTGACCATCATCGCCACTTGCCTGGTGGACACCGGTAGCCGCATGGATGACGTGATTTATGAAGAGTTTAAGGGCACCGGTAACATGGAGCTCCACCTGAACCGCCGCCTGGCGGAACGCCGCATCTTCCCGGCCATTGACATTGAGCGTTCCAGCACACGCCGCGAGGACCTCTTGCTGGATCAAGAGACGCTCAGCAAGGTTTATACACTCCGCCGCATGTTAGATGCGTTGCGCCAGCAGGGCGATGAGGATCCCATCATCCCCGTGATCGAGCGCATGGCGCGCACCCGCGACAACCAGGAGTTCCTGGCAACGCTCACCCGTGACATGTTGTAACCGCGTCCTGAGTCCCAAAAGCGTGACCATTTTGCGCGCCAGGGCTTTTCAAGCTTCCAACGGACCTGGTGGCTAAGGTCACGGCTACCTTTGCCAGGCCCGCCTACGCGAGCTCTTCTGCCGATTGATAAGGGTGTTGAAAAGCCCTGTTTGCACGTGGGATCCCGCAACAAGTCCGGTTGGCCATGTGACCAGGCGGCGCGTTTTAAACCGCCGCCGTTCTTATTGCGTTATCCCCACGCGCATCGCAATTGACACCTGGCCCTATTGGTGTTATACTATTGCTAACCGAATAGCTGTAGAGGTACCCGAAGCCCGGATGCGAGGGTTTAAGGGGGGAAGCCGGTGAGAGTCCGGCGCTGTCCCGCAACTGTAACCTGGCAGATGGTGGATGGCAAATAGCTGATAGCGGATGTCCCACAGGGGTCCTGCTATCAGCCACCAGCCATCGGCCATTAGCCAGGGAGCCAGGATGCCCACCTCTACCGAGTTCTCGACCCACCTTCGAGCGAAAGGGGGGCGGGAGAGCGATGAAGATCGTATTCCAGCCCCTTGTCGAAAGTGACAAGGGGTTTTTGTTAGAATGATGGGCAAGCTCCTCCGCCGTGCCAGGGTGGAGGAGCTTATTTTATGGACCGGATGTGTCCACAGGTTGGAGATGCAACGTCATGAGACGATGGCAGTGGCTGGGGATGCTTTTGATCGTTCTGATGGGGTGGATGTCGGTGACCGCCGCGGGGGTAACGCTCTCGCCTGGGACTGCAGACCGACGTTTGGCCGTCACCCGTGCCGTAGCCTGGCTGCACACACAACAGCGCAGCGATGGCGCTTTCGGTTCGGCGGATGAAAGCGTGCCCGGCTCCCTTACCTTGACGGCGGATGCGGTCTATAGCGTGGCGTTGGCCGGGGAAGACCCGAACGGCGCTGCGTGGAGTCAGGACAGCCACAGTCTGCTGGATGCACTGCGCACTCTGTCAGCGACGCAAGCCACCAACGCCGGGCGTATCGGCAAGGCGTTGCGTGCCTTGGGCGTGTCCGGCCTGATAACCACCGATCCCACAGTGGCCACCCTGGTAGCCAAACTACAGGCATTCTACGACCCGGCCACGGGGCTCTACCATCCGTCTCAGGGGTTCTTCCACGTCCTGGCCATAGAAGGGCTGGCCCGGGTGAAAGCTCCTGTTCCGTCAGCAGCGATCCAGGCCGTGCTCTCCCGCCAGAAGGCCGACGGCGGATGGGGGTGGCAGTTCGGCCTGCCGGAGTCACCCAGTGACGTGGATACCACTGGTCAGGTCATGCGCGCTCTGAGGGCGGCTGGCATCCCCCCGGATCACCTGGCGATGATTCGCGCTGTCACCTTCCTGGCCAGTCAGCAAAGAGCTGATGGCGGTTGGGGCTGGGGTGAAGCAGCGACTTCCAGCGATGGCAATGCTACCGGCATGGCGCTGGCAGGGTTGCTGGCGGCCGGAGCCAATCCGTTAGCGCCTCCCTTTGCCAGCCAGGAGCCTACAGCCCTGACGTTTATCCTGAACTTGCAGCAGCCTTCTGGAGCTTTTGCATACCTGCCAACCAATCCTGAGGATAACTTGCTGGCTACATTGGACGTCATCCCAGCCTTAAGCCGGCGTTGGCCGGGTGATCCTGGTGTATTCTTTCCGGACGTGCGCCGGAATTAACAAAACCCTGGAGGGAGGATCATGTTCAACCCGCGTTGGACTCGTGTTCTTGTCGTCGTGACGCTTGTGCTACTGCTTGCCGCTGTGAGCGGCCCGGCAGCCAACGCGACCGGGGCCACCAAACGCGTCGGTCTGGTTATCCGTTACGGTGATGGCACCGTCCACACAGAGATCGTCACGGTTCCGGTTGATGCTACCACTTTAGGCGTCTTGCAGGCGGCCAAGATCAGCCTGGTATGGACGGACACTGACTTCGGCCCGGCCGTGTGTAAGATCGGGAACGATGGCTGCCCGGCTGATAACTGCTTCTGCGACCCGGAGCATTTTTGGAGCTACTGGCACCTGCGCGGCACCGACTGGGAGACCTCGGCTGTGGGTGTGGGCAACTACATCCCTGACGATAGGGACGTGGAAGGGTTCGCCTGGACCGGCTTTGACGCGAACTTCAACCCGTTGGTCAAACCGCCCGTGTACACCTTTGAGCAGTTGTTAGCCATGTCTCAGCCTCCTGTTCAAGTTCCGGAGCCTGCTACGTTGGTGCTGGTCGGCGGCGGGCTGGCGGCCCTGGCCGGCTATGTGCAGCGCCGGCGTGGACGCTGACAAACCCATCATCAAGGTGACCGGCACTGTCGAATCAAAGCGCCGGTCACCTGAACGGCTACCACGAGAAGACATGACCATGAATCGTGCATTTGCCGCTTATCTTCCTAGAATCGTCCTGTTTGGTACTATCGCGCTCCTGTTGTTGATGTCATCGCTGTGGCCCACCGGGCCGACCGTCGCCCAAGGTGGCCCCAATCGGGTGGGCCTGGTGGTGCAATTTGCCCCTGGCAATTACATGACCAGGTGTGTCGAGTTCGGCGAGTCGCAAATCTCTGGCTACGATGTGTTGAGCATGGCTGGCCTCGACCTGAGCGCTGACTCCGGATCGAGTTTGGGTGTTGCCATCTGCGGCATCAACGGAGTGGGATGTGAATTCCCTGCAGATGACTGTTTCTGTCAGTGCCAGGGCGCGGAATGCGTCTATTGGTCTTATTGGCACCTCAAGGACGGCCAATGGGAGTACTCACAGCTCGGTGCGGGCAACTATTTCGTACGTAACGGCGACGTGGAAGGATGGAATTGGGGGCCGGGCACCCTCAACCAGACGGCAGAGCAGCCGCCCCTCTTCACCTTCGAGCAGTTGTGCGCGTCGCCTACGTCTACTCCAACGCTTACTCCGACGCCAACGGCTACACCCGTGTCCCTGGAGATCAACTTTTACGCAGACAATATAGAGATCAATGTGGGAACATGCACGCGCCTGCGGTGGAACGTGCGGGGCGCCCAGGCACTCTACCTGGACGGTCAACCTGTGGCCTCTACCGGCGATCAGCAGGTTTGCCCGACCGACACGACGGTCTACCGTTTGCAGATCGCTCATGCTTCAGGAGATCAGGAGCGATTGGTTAGAGTCACAGTGAAGAAGCAGACG
>DAOUAJ010000336.1:0-6633 GCA_034433615.1 Anaerolineae bacterium
CACCCCCGCCGGGACTCTGCTTGACCTCGACCTTGCTGGCATTGACGGAGCCATCACCTTGCAGCCAGCCTTTCACCTCCACGTAGGCGCCCACGGCTACCGGGCCGTGCTCCTGCTCAACGCGTGTGGCCGTCGTAACGTGCACCGTGCGTCCGCTGACCCGCCAATCGCCGATCAGGCCGCCGGCCGGCAGGCTCTCCACGGTGCCGTAAAACTTGTAGTTGCCATCGTCGTCGGCAAACACCGTGCCTGCCGGGAACAGGCTGACCAACAGGGCCAGCAGCAAGATAAGTTTTGACCAACGTGCTTTCATGGGAGACCTCCTAAAAGAATTGTTGGCTAAAGTATACCCCTGGCGGAGGTCTCTGTGGTTAAAGCAACTTTCACGGGATGTTAAGGGGAGGTTAAGCAGACGACGAGGATGGAGCGGGAGAGATCCACGTCGTCGGCTACAGCGACGGCACGACTCAGGGCCCTCCCCACACCTGAAAGCCCGGAGAAGCCAGGACAGGGGGCAACAACTGGACAAGCGCCGGCACGTAACCGATGATGATCAGTACTACCGCCGTGCCCAGCCATACCCGCCAGCGTTCAAACAGCGCCGGCGCTGCAGCCGGCCCCGATAGCGCCTCCGCCACCGGCATCTCCTCACGTGCCGGCTCCTTCGATGTCAGCGTCATCACCACGTCTACGAAGAAGAGTACGGCACTGATGAACAGGATCACCCCGCCAATTGCAGCGAACCCTAACGGCAGCCCCCACCCGGGCAGTCCATAATTGGCCGAAGGCATAAACACCCGGCGCGGCACCCCTAGCAGCCCGGCCCAGTGGAAACCAAAGGAGAAGATCGCCATTCCAACGAACCACAGGTACGCCTGTGCCAGCGCCAGGCGCTTGCTCCACAGCCCTTTCCCCGTCAACACCGGCAACAGCCAGTAAAGGATGCCCATGAAAGTGAGCGTGACGGCAGTCCCCACCGTCAGATGCAGATGACCCGGCACCCAGGTCGTGTTGTGCACCACCAGGTTCAGATCGTACGAGGCATTGATCAGCCCGCCGATCCCACCGAAGGCGAAGGCGAGCATCGCCAGTGCCTGCGCCGCGAAGGACGGTTCGTCCCACGGCAGTTTGCCGATCCAGCTTAGCAACCCTGTGCCACCACGCGCCCGTCCACCTATCTCCAGCGAAGCCGCCAAGTTGAACGCGGTGAGGAAACTGGGAAAGGCGACGCCAAACGTCAACACCGCGTGCAATCCCTTCCAAGCCTGGGAGATGCCGGGATCGGTGAACTGGTGGTGGAATCCCACCGGGACCGAGAGGACCAGGAAGAGTAGGAAAGCCAGCCGCGCCAGTGGATCGCTGAAGAGTTTGCCGCCCGCCTGTTTGGGCACCATCGCATACCACGACACGTAAACCGGCAGCAGCCAGAAGTAGACCAGGGGATGCCCAAAGAACCAGAACAGCGTGCGCGCCAGCAGCGGGTCCGTTCCTGCCACCAGCCCCAGCGACCAGGGGATCGCTAAGAGCAACATCTCCGCTGCGATGCCAAGCGTGGCCAGGAACCACACTGCCAGGTTGACCAGCGTGCCAAACACGCCCAATGGCGTGCGGACGCTCGGGTTAGCCGCGCGCCACTGATTGTAGGTCAGGAGTAGCTCGGCCGAGATGATCCACGTCCCCACCACCAGCAGCGTCGCGCCCAGGTAGAAGGTCGGGTGCGCCTGCATCGGCAAGTAGAGGGTGTAGAGCACGCTGGCCCGATTGGTGAGGATGGCATAGGCGGCCAACACCACTCCCGCTACCATTACCCAGAAGCCAGCCCAAGCCAGGCCAGGACTGTGCAGCGAGCGGTTGAGCATGCGCACGGTGACGAAGATTGAAAAGCCCATGATGAAGAAGGTGGTCCACACCAGCGCATTGAGCACCCCGTGTAGCGTCAGGCCTTGGTAGTAGGATTTGATCAGCGGCAATAGTGGGCCGTACAGATTCACCCCAGCATACTGCAGCCCTTGGAGCGGCCCGAGGGCCGTGCCCAACGCGAGGGCGATCAGCCCAATGTAGACGTTCCAGCGTACCAAACGATCTTCACGAGCGAACATGATCACACCTCCATAGCATACCTGACTTACTCCACAATCAACCTGCCGGACATCACCTGATGTCCGAGGCCACAGTATTCGTGGCAGATGAACAGGTATGTGCCTGGCCTGTCAAAACGAGCGTTCACTTTCGTGATCTGCCCAGGCAAGAGCATTACGTTGACGTTCGTGTTCTCAATCTTGAAGCCGTGGGTCACGTCTTTGCTCGTTATGTAAAAGGTGACCAGTGAACCGGCCGGCACGCGGATCTCTCCTGGTGTGAAGCTCCAGATTTGCGCGAGCATCACCACCTCGTAGCGTTTCGGCGCCAGCTCGCGCACGCCCGGCTGATTGAACGGCGCCATCTGCGCAACCGTCCTCGGATCCACGCGTCTTTCCGCGCCGGGCAGTTGAATGCCTGCGGCGAACACGCTGGAGCCGATAGCGCCCAAGAAAATCACCAGCACGAGCAGCGACAGAATCATCCAGATTTTCTCGTACCGTTCGACCAACATCGGTCACCCCCTTGTCAGCAGAATCGCATAGACGGAAAACCAGATAACGGTCACTATGGCGATGTAAATCACCGTCAGCGCCAGCGTGCCCTTTGGATGTCCCTGTTGCTCCATAGTGTTCTCCTTTCCAGAAGAGAGGAACCTTTCCTCAACTTAGGGAGCGTGTACCTCCACCTGAACCGGCACTTCGCCACCTCTTTCAAACCGTAAGACCACAGAAACTTTGTCACCGACTTTCAGTTCCTGCTTCAAGCCGATCAGCATCACGTGATAGCCGCTGGGCTTGAATTCCACCTTTCCTCTACTCTAGCCAGGGTGGCGCGATCGCCGGTCAGCCCGATGAAGTCGGGGCCGAAGGTTTCCACGTAATGCTTCAGCCGCGCCGGTGTGTCTCGTTCCGGGTCCGCGGTGATGAAAACAAGTTGCGTGTCCTCGTGCGATCCATCAGTCAAGTATTTCTGGCCGTAATGATACACGGGATTAGCGTTCTTGTAGTCACGACGTGGAATGATTCAGGAATCGCCAAAAGGGGTGATAGAGATATCGCTCCAAAGGGTGAGATCAGCGGGGAAGCAAAGGAAGGGCAGCGAGGAGACGGGTTGTCGGTTTGAGGAAAGTCTTGGCTAATCTCCAGCGGCAAGTCCAGTGCGTGCTGCATACGCCGCGGCCTCAGCCCGGCTGCGCAGATGGAGCTTCTCTAGGATGTGTCGGACGTGGGTTTTGACCGTGTTCTCGGAAAGCGAAAGATGGGCGGCAATCTCCTTATTGCTTAACCCCTGAGCTACCAGGCGCAGCACCGCCGCTTCGCGTTCGGTGAGCGCTTCCGTCCTTTCGACCGCGCCTGGAGTTTGCTTTGCAGTCAGCGTCACGAATTCGTCCAGGACGCGCGCGGCCAGGGCTGGCGGCAAAATCGCCTCACCCGCCACCACGCGGTGGATGGCCTCCAGTACCTGCTGCGCTTCGGCATTCTTGAGGAGATAGCCGCGCGCGCCCGCTTTCAGCGCGCCCAAGAGGTCAGCATCTTTGTCTGAGACGGTCAGCATAATGACCTGCGTCCCTGGACAGGCCTCTCGAATCCGGCGGGTCGCCTCAATCCCGTTCAGCCCCGGCATCTGCACGTCCATCAGGATGACGTTGGGAGCCAGGGTGCAGGCGTGGGCCACGGCTTCGTTCCCATCGGCGGCCTCTCCCACCACGGTCAGCGCCGGGTCTTCCGCCAGAATGCGTCGCAGTCCCTGACGCAAGAGGGTGTGATCGTCGGCGAGGAGCACGCGAATCATGCTGAACTCCCTGAGACAGGGATGATTGCTGTGATGCGGGTGCCCTGCCCGGGTCCGGTGGCGACGGTTAAGGCGCCTCCCAGGCTCTGGGCGCGCTCCCGCATCGTCGCCAATCCCAGGTGATGATGGCTGCGTGGTTGCATGGGATCAAAACCCCGGCCATCGTCTGCGATGGTCAACTCGCAGCGGTCTCCCGCCTGGCTCAGCCGCACCCAGACGTGTTGGGCGCCCGCGTGTTTGCGCACGTTGGTCAGTGCCTCCTGGGCGATGCGCAACAGTTGTAGTGCAGCGACTGGAGCAAGCGCAAGTCTATCGCCACGCATCTCGAATTCGGCTATGATGCCCGTGCGGGCGCTGAAATCGGCCAGGTATTCCTGCAAGGCGGCGGGCAAGCCGCCGGGATGATCCACCGCCAGGCGCAGGCCGTCAATCGCTTCGCGCACGTCCAAATAGGCTTCCCGCACCATCCGGCGCGCCTCAGCCAGCTCCATCGCCAGTGGTTCGAGCCGGCCATTCCGCAGCAGCATCTCCAGGTGATCCATCTGCCAGCCCAGGTAACTCAACGTCTGCGCCAGCCCGTCGTGCATCTCGCGTGAGAGGCGATAGCGTTCCTCCAGCATCGCCAGGTGGCCTACCTGCAGATGCAATTGGGCATTGCGCACCGCCAGCGCTGTCTGATGAGCCAGCAAAGTCAGGAAGGGCATCTGACGCGGTGGCAGCGCTCGTGCCCGGGGTGAAGCCAAAAAGAGCGCGCCCAGAACCTTTCCTTCCGCCCGCAAAGGCACCGCAACCATAGAGGCAAAGGCACGATCGCCTGTCGGTTGGGCTTGGGGCTCAATAACCGGACGGCCGGAGGCGCGTGCCTCCGCACTCAAGCGCACTGCCAGACCAAAACGCGGATCAGCAGGGTCGTCTCCCAATCCCCGCTGAACCCAACTGTGCCTGGTGTCTTCGGCCGTCGCGTAGAGGAAGATGGCTCCCGCCTCGATCCCCCATGCGCCCAGGATGGCTTCCAGCACCTGTTCCAAAAACATGTCCAGGTCGGCACTCCGCTGCGCCACCTGCTCCACCGTGGTCAGGGCAGCCATCTGACGGGCGCGCAGGTATACGCTTTCCAAAGCCGCCGCAATCTCCACCGCCACAATGTTGAGCAGGCGCAACTGCACTTCGGGGGGGCCGTCGGGCGAGGCAAAATAGGCGCTGATGATGCCCACACGTTCCTGGTCGCGCGCGATCGGCAAACAGACCAGCGAAGCCATCCCGTCCGCCTGGGCCTGGGCCTGCAGACCTTGAAAGAGGGGACAGTCGTCGGTGACCCGCGCGGTGAGGGGCAGACAGCCCCGGCAGCGGCCAGCCGGAATGCCTTCCTCCACGCGGCGTCGAAGAGCTTGGATGTACGTATCACTCAGCCCCCACGTCATCTCCAGTTTCAAGCGTTCCCGTTCGTCGTCAAAAGTAAAGACAGCCGCGCTCAGAGCTTCGGCGAGTTGGACTGGGGCGCGCACTGCTAGTTCCAACACCTCCAACGGATCAGCAGCACTGACTGCCTCGCGACCGAGCTCGTGAATCAAGAGAAGCCGTTGGTGCATCTGCGCCAGGTCAGCGTAAGCCCGCTCCAATTTGGCTGCATTCTCTTCCTGGCGGGCGACTACTCGCGCTATCCAGGTAAGACCCAGCCAGGAGACCACGATGCCGGTGAGACCATACACTGTCCACTCGAGCAGCACATGGTAGAAATTCGGCAAGTGGCTGAACAATGCATGGGTCACGAACTGATGTAGGGCAGCTAGCGTCAGCACCAGCAGCGGGACACCCCAGCGAAGGTAACGGATCCGCCGGTGGAGAGGGATCTGCCGCCAGGCGGTGAACCATCCTGAACTAGAAATCCCTTCCAGGGCTGGCAAGACAAATTTCCTGAGGTCAACGGATGATAGCATCTGCGCAAATAGCCAGCAAGACCACGGCCAGATAAAAGTTGGAAGCATGGAACAGACGCCAGGCCCGGCGCACCGACGGCTGGATCACCAGGCGCGCCCCCTGCCCCAACAGATACAACGTGATGATCAGGACGGGCACCAGATACACGATCCCCAACCCCGGATGAAAAGCCAAGGCAAGCCCGGTCAGGCCGGCGCCCACGCCGTGCACCAACCCCCAGAAGGCCGCCCGGCGCGGCGTGGTCACCACCGGCAACATCGGCACGCCCGCCCGTGCGTAATCATCTCGATAAACCAGGGCCAGGCTCCAGAAATGGATCGGCGTCCACAAAAACACCAATAAGGCCAACGCCAGGACCCCCGGATCCGACCAGGCCCCCACGGCTGCACCGCCACTGAGGACCGCACAACTGCCGGCCGTCCCACCGATGACGATGTTCAGAGCCGTGCGCGGCTTGAGCCACAACGTGTAAACGCCTATATAGATCGCCGCGCCCATCACCAGGAAGAGGGCCAGCGCCGGATGGCCAGGCAACACCGCCAGGGACGGCACCGCGATCATCGCTACGGCCAGCGCCGGCACCCAGACCGTCCCCTGGATCGCGCCCGTGACCAGCGGGCGATGCCGCGTGCGCCTCATGCGCCGATCCGCCTCACGCTCCAGGTACTCGTTGAGCGCCGAAGCGCCAGCCGCGGCCAGCCCGCCCGTGACGATCAGCACCATCAGGGCGCGGATGTCTGGCCTCCCACCCGCGCCCAGGAAGGCGCCCCCCACAGCCGCCAACAAGAGCAGCGCCACCACGCGCAGCTTGAACAGTGTGAC
>DAOUAJ010000337.1:0-2801 GCA_034433615.1 Anaerolineae bacterium
TTGCTAAGAAACAGCGCCGCTCGCGGGCTGGGGAGAGAGGGTGAAGCCCAGGCGGGCCGCCTTGCGCTGCAGGTGCCGGATCTCCCGCTCGCGGAACTGCTGTTCATACTCTTGAGCGCTCATCTGCTGATACTCCACTTTGAACTTCAACAGGTGGTAGACGACGCGGGCGATCCTTCGCTATGCTCAGGACAGGTTCTTGTGCGCCGTGGCGACCTGGGCCTGAGCCGGACCGACCCGGGCCTTCAGGTGGCGATAGAAGGCGCCGAAGGCGCAGTTGCTGCGCGCCACCGAGGCCGCGGCCTGCAGAAAGGCCTGGCGGGCCCGATTGTGACTCTTGCCGGTGGAGGAACGGATGATTTTGCCGCCGGTGATCTGGTTGTTGGGACACAGTTTCAGCCAGGAGGTAAAGTGTTTGACGGTGGGAAACTTACCCATGTCCGTCCCGATCTCGCTGAGGATCTTCTGCGCCAGGTCGAGGCTGAGGCCGTCCACCGCGGTGAGGTCCACCCCGGTCAGGCGGCGCAGGTGCTGACGCACACGGATGGGGGTCGCTTTGGGCAGGTTCTTGCTGTTGGAGCCGCGCTTGTTGGCCGGCAGGGGCTCCTGATCGTCGGGGGCGGGGTCGGGCCAATCCGGATGGATGGCGCTGTAGGTGCGTTCGATTTCGGCATCACAGGCCGCAATCTGGCGGGTGTAGAAGTCATAGAGTTCCAGCGCTTGCTTGAGCACAAAGAGGTGCCCCTTCCGCCAGGCCTGCCCTGAGCCTGCCGAAGGGTGCCGGTGAGGGCCTGGGCGATCTCCCCTTCACCCTTCTTACACTGGGGATGACGTAAGGCAGCGAGTCGGTGGGGATCACGTTCGCCGGCCACGCTTGTCCTGAGCGTAGCGAAGGGATCGCCCGGATGATGCGCAGGCCGGTGTCGCCGCTGGGGTCAGAGACCGCCTGATCGAGGCGGATGTTCATGTGAATCAGCGCCTTTGGCCAAAGGCCACCTATCGGCTGCATGTGCAGCACGTGGGGAGAACGAGGCTCGATCCGTTGGGCGCGGTGGCGCAGCAGCGAGCGGAGCGCGACGAGGTCGGCAGCGGGACGGAAAGATGCCGTGAGCAAACCCAGACTATGCAGGGTTTGAATCCACCCTGGCCTGGCCGCCAGGGCAGGCTGACAGTCCAGCACATCGGTCTTGTGGCGGGCCGGGAGACGGCGGGCCAGGTTGCCGCTGATGAGGCAGCAATAGATGCCGCGTCCTTCCAGAACCTCGAACAAGGGGATCCAATAGACACCGGTGGATTCCATGGCGATGGTCTGGATGCCGTTTTCGACCAACCAGTCGGCAATGGCGTGCAAGTCGGCAGTGTAGGTGCCGAAGGTACGGACGATTTGGGTCTGGCCGGGGCCGGGGACGCAGACATAGATGGCTTCAGCGCCGATGTCGGCGCCGGCGGCGTGGGGGTTGACGACCGGCAACCCTTCGGTGGAGCGGATCTCGCCCTGGGCTAATGTGCGAGCCATAAGCTGGGAACGGGACATTGCGCAACCTTCTGGACAAAGCTGGCGTCAGGCCCGGCCACAAAGAGCCATTCAATACCTGACAACGTTAAATTCGGCCCCGATGCAAGCTCTGAGGTTCGTAGTAAGCCACGAAGTCTGCGGAGTGGCGTCTCCAACGGCGGCAAACGGCACTCCGCAGCCTGCCTTGGACGACGTGCAGCCTGTCCTGTGCCGGACAGGCACAGGGGCCAGGGACTCCGTGCCTGACTACCAACGGAATCTAACATTGTCGAGATACTCAGTACATCACAGTTTTGCCCCCAAGCCCGTCTTCGGGCGCTCGATGGACGCCCCGGGGACGGAGCTTTGAGCCGAAATCGTGATGGACTGATACTCCAAAATCGCGCCCCGGCTGGCCGACGTGGCCATTGAACGGTACTTGCGCAGGTACGGCGGCAACGGCCCCTTGTCCACCGGTACCCAGCGCTGACGCCGCTCCGCCAGCTCCGCCTCGCTCAGCTCCACGTCCAACTGCCGGTTGGGGATGTCAATCACGATGATGTCCCCCGGCTCCAGCAGCCCGATAGGGCCGCCTGCCGCCGCTTCCGGGCTGACGTGGCCAATGGAGCAGCCGCGCGAGCCGCCAGAGAAGCGCCCGTCGGTGATGAGCGCCACACTTTCCGCCAGCCCCATGCCAGCGATCTGCGCCGTCGGCCCCAGCATCTCCTGCATCCCCGGACCCCCCCTCGGCCCCTCGTAGCGGATCACGACCACGTCGCCTGGCTTCACCTGGCCGGAGAGGATCCCTTTCGATGCGTCCTCCTCGCTGTTGAAGATCACGGCCGGGCCGCGATGGCGCAGCATCGTCGGGGGTACGCCAGCCGTTTTGATCACCGCTCCTTCGGGAGCCAGGTTGCCGAATAGAATCGCTAACCCGCCGTCCTGGCTGTACGCACTCTCCAGGGGACGGATGCACTCCGGGTCGCGCGTGGCGTGGCCGGCGATGTTCTCCCCCAATGTCTTGCCCGTCACGGTCAGGCAATCCAGGTGCAAAACCCCCGGCTTTTTCGATAGTTCGTACAGGATGGCCGATACACCACCCGCCCGGTCCACGTCCTCGACGTGATAGTGGGACGAGGGGCTGACCTTGCACAGGCACGGCACGCGAGCGCTCACCTCGTTCAGCCGCTCCAGCGGGTAGTGGATCCCCGCCTCATGAGCGATGGCGATGGTGTGCAGCACGGTGTTGGTGGAGCCGCCCATAGCCATATCCAGGGCAAAGGCGTTATCAATGGCCTCGGGGGTG
>DAOUAJ010000338.1:0-26153 GCA_034433615.1 Anaerolineae bacterium
AGGCGAACGTGTCGGAAGTGATGTCGCAATCCTCGACCTCCAACTGTCCCCGGGGGATGTCTATGGCGTAGTATTTGTTGCCCTTGAGGCCGACCCGATTGCGGATGGTCAGCCCACGCAACAGGGCGTGATCGGTCTGCATGACGATGCAGCACGATTCGGCGCTTTCGATGATGATGTCTGCGACCGGCCCATCTCCGATGATCTCCAACGGCTTGTCAATGAAGAGGGCCTCGTTGTAGAGGCCGGGGCGCACAAGGATGCGTGCGCCCGGTGGGGTGTTTCGCACGGCGGCATTAAGGGTGTGCAGGTGACTTTCCTCTTGTTGGGAGACGATGAGCGTGGGGACGGTTGATACCTTCTGGCGGGGGAGGTCGTTCATTGGTTCCTCACTCTAATGAAAAGGGGCAACCCTCGGCCCCCAATGGGCGACGGATCGCCCCCATTCTGATACAGACCGTCTAACACCATCCTGCAAAACTCAAGTCCAAACTTCTGGCCCGCCTAACCGATGACGCGCACAAAGCGCCGGCGCCCCACCTGTACAACCTGTCCCTCTCCTGGAGCGATGATCGTATCCACGCTCTCAACGACCCGGCCATCCAGCCGTACGCCGCTCTGCTGGATGAGCCGGCGCCCTTCGCTGCGAGAGGGCACCAACCCGGCCGCCACCATCACGTCCAGTATCGTCGCTGGCTGGCTCAGCCGGTACACGGGCATCTCGGGGGGCAGCTCACGCTGCTGGAACACTTGCTTGAAATGCGCCTCGGCCGGGCCCACCGCCTCATCACCGTGGTAGATGCTGACGATCTCCCGCGCCAGCTCCATCTTGACGTCGCGCGGGTGCAATCGCCCGGTTCGCAATCCCTCTTCGATCACGGCGATTTGGGCGGGGGTGTAGCGCGTGATGAGGTTGAAGTAGTTCAACATGGCTGAGTCCGGGATGCTCATCACCTTGCCATACATCTGCTCTGGCGGCTCGTTGATGCCAATGGCGTTGCCGGTGGACTTGGACATGCGCAGCACCCCATCGGTGCCCACCAGGATCGGCAACGTGATGGCGACCTGCGGCCGTTGCCCGAAATATTCCTGTAACTTACGACCGGCCAGGAGGTTGAACAATTGATCGGTGCCGCCGATCTGCACGTCGGTGTGCAAGGCTACCGCGTCGTACCCTTGCATCAGGCCATACATCAACTCATGCAGCCAAATGGGATCACCTTTTTCCACGCGTTTGACGAAGTTCTCTCGAGCCAGAAACTGCTGGACTGTGAAGTTCGAGGCCAGCTTGATGATATCCGCGAAGGTCAGCGGCGCCAGCCAGCGGGCGTTGTAATCCACGATGGTGCGCTGTGGGTCCAGGATGCGGAACGCTTGCTCGGTATAGGTGCGGGCGTTGGCCTCCACTTCCTCCGGCGTCATCTGCCGCCGGGCACTTTCCTTATCGCTGGGATCGCCTACCAGGCTGGTGAAATTGCCGATCAGGAAGACGCACTCGTGCCCCAGCTCCTGGAACTGGCGCAGCTTGCGCATGGGAACGGTGTGCCCCAAATGCAGGTCGGGGGCTGTGGGATCTACTCCCAGGTACACACGCAGCGGTCGCCCGGTCTTGTCCGACTCGATCAGTCGCTCGCGCAGCTCTTTTTCCATGTTCTCTTTGATTTGCGGATCGCCGTACTCGACGCCGCGCATCAAAATGGCCATCGCCTCATCAATCGTACGTTCCATGAACAGCCCCTTCTACAGCGTAATGTTAAGCCCGTGAACAGGCACAGATATTGTAACCGCGATAGGGAGAGGCGTCAATCAAAGGAGCTATCAGCCATCAGCCGTCAGCAATCAATCTCTCTCCTCGGTGATCACAAGCTGATGGCTGATCGCTGATAGCTGATAGTCACAAGGCTTTGACTTTTACCTGGAGTTGCCTTACAATCTTTGTTAGCCTTACATTCAGGCAGCGGCCAGCACGGAGGAGCTAGCGATGGGCCAGGTACCTGCTAACATACCTGAAGATGTGTTACGGCGATTATATAGCCAAACAATTCTGAAGCATGCCAAGCGGATTCGAGACATGGAAGCAGCTCTCAAAAATATTGAGGAACGCAATGCGAAAAAGCGACCAACATACAGTTGAAGGGAGTGAACATGTTTATGACAAGCGCCGAGATCAGGCAAGCTTTCCTTGAGTTCTTTGAGCAACGCGGCCATACCGTCGTGCCCAGTTCCTCGTTGGTCCCTATAGGTGATCCTACTTTGCTGTTTGTGAATGCAGGCATGGTCCAGTTCAAAGATGTCTTTCTTGGGCTCGACAAACGTGCATATTCTCGCGCCACTTCGGCTCAGCGTTGCCTAAGAGTGTCAGGAAAGCACAATGATGTTGAGAGCGTCGGCCCTTCGCCGCGCCACCACACCTTTTTCGAGATGCTGGGCAACTTCTCGTTTGGCGACTACTTCAAGCGCGAGGCGATTCATTACGCGTACGAGCTGATCACCAAAGTTTACAGGATTGACCCGAAGCGGCTGGTCTTTACAGTCCACCAGGATGATGACGAAGCCTACAACACCTGGACCCGCGAGATCGGCGTGCCGGCCGAGCGGGTCTTCCGCATGGGCGAGAAGACCAACTTCTGGATGATGGGGGACACCGGCCCCTGCGGCCCAACCTCGGAAATCCACTACGATTGGGGGCCGGAGGCGTGTACATGCGGGGACCCCCATTGCAGCGTGGCGTTGGACAACGGCTGCGACCGTTGGCTGGAGATCTGGAACCTGGTCTTCATGCAGTTTAACCAGGCCGCGGATGGCACCCGCACCCCTCTGCCGCGCCCGGGTGTAGACACCGGCATGGGACTGGAACGCATCACTTCGGTCGTGCAAAACAAACGCTCGAACTACGAGACGGACCTGTTTACCCCTATCCTGTCTCACATTCAGGCACTGCTAGGCGACAGTGACGAGGAAGCAGCGCGCAAGCAGATCGCTTACCGGGTGTTAGCTGATCACAGCCGGGCCATCACCTTTCTGATCGGCGACGGTGTCATCCCTGGTAGCGAGGGCCGTGGCTACGTGCTGCGCCTTATCCTCCGGCGCGCTGCGCGCTATGGCCGGAAGGTAGGATTTGAGGGCCCCTTCCTGGCGAAGATCGCGGAGAAGGTGGTCGAGCTGATGGGTAACCACTACCGCGAGCTGGAAGAGCGGCAAGCCTTCATTTACAAGACCATTACAGCAGAAGAAGAGCGGTTCTCGCAAACTCTGTCTGCCGGCCTGGCCATGCTAGAACAAATGATGGCCGATGCCCGGGTACAGAAAACGAAGACACTGTCAGGTGAGGCAGCCTTCCGTTTGTATGATACCTATGGCTTCCCATTGGATCTGACGCGCGATGTCGCACGCGAGCATGGCCTCACGGTGGACGAGGCCGGCTATCAGCAGGCGATGGCGGAGCAACGGGAGCGAGCACGAGCGGCTGCCCGTTTTACCCATGACCAGGAAGAGCAGACGATCCGCTATCTGAGCATCCTGGAGGAGTTGCGCTCGGCCGGATTGCTGCCTGAAGGCACGGTTCGCCATGTCTGCTACGAGACGACTCAGGTTGAGGCCCCCGTTCTGGCCATTCTCAGGGACATGCAACCGATCGTGGCCGCGCATCCTGGCGATGTGGTGGAGATCATCCTGCCTGAATCACCCTTCTACGTAGAGGGCGGTGGTCAGGTCGCCGACACGGGGGTGATTGCCCGCTATGAGAACGGACAGGAAGCGCCCGTATGGGAGGTGCGCGTGGACGAGGCACGGCGCCCCGTTTCCGGCTTGATCGTTCATGCTGGCCGAGTTTCCAGCGGCACTGTGCGCGTGGGCGATCGAGCGTGGGCAACTGTGGACTGGGAACGCCGGCTGGATATTATGCGCAATCATACTGCCACTCATCTGTTGCATTCAGAACTCCGTTATGTCCTGGGCGAGCACGTGCACCAGGCCGGCTCGCTGGTGCTACCGGAGCGCCTCCGCTTCGATTTCACTCACTCCGCCATGCTGACGGAAGAAGAGCTGGCCACCATCGAACAGTCCGTCAACGATGCCATCCTGGCCGCGTATCCGGTGGAAGCCACCTGGAGCACCTACAAACAAGCGATCAACGAAGGTGCGATAGCCCTCTTCGGCGAGAAGTACGGTGAGGAGGTACGGGTCGTCCGCATCGGTTGGCCGGGCGAAGCGTTCAGTCAGGAGCTATGTGGCGGCACCCACGTGAGTAATACCTCCGAACTGGGACTGTTTCACATCATCTCCGAGGAGGGTGTGGGCGCGGGCTTGCGTCGCATTGAGGCGGTGACCGGACAATGGGCGCAGCGTCTGGTCCAACGCCAACTGGCCCAGCTCCGGCGTGCCGCCACCTTCCTGAATTGCCAGGAAGAGGAGGTGGATCGCAAGGTGCTCAGCCTGTTAGATCAGGTTCAAAGCTTGCAGAAAGAGATTGCCCGGCTGCGTCAGGCAGTAGCCCAGCGCGATTTCGAGTCCTTGCTCCAGAAAGTGCAAGAGATCGAAGGGGTCAAAGTGTTGGCAGCCAAAGTTGAGGCTGTGGATGTAGACACCATGCGCCGCATGAGCGATTGGTTTCGCGATCGCATGGGCTCTGGCGTGATCGTCCTGGGGGCGGCCATCGGTAATCGCCCTAACTTTGTGGCGGCCGTGACGCCCGATCTGGTCGAGCGAGGCTTTCACGCCGGGCAACTCGTGAAGCTGGTAGCCGAAGCGGTGGGGGGTGGTGGTGGCGGCCGGCCAACCATGGCCCAGGCCGGTGGGCGTGACCTCAACCGCATGGGTGAGGCGCTTCAACTGGTGCCTCAATGGGTGGCGCGCAAGTTGCATCCGGGTTCCTGATGGCCCAGATCTTCCGTCTGACTGACGATTGGCAGATGCCAGGATTGCTGGCCCGGCTGGACACGGCTCACGACACGGCCGTCGTGCTCGTATTACCGACACGCGGCCACGGCTGGGCCAACCCCGCGCGTCTGCGGCTGATTCGGCGCTGCGCTGCTCGCCGCCAACTGCGGATCGCCCTGGTCACAGGCGATCCGACTGTACGACACCTGGCATCAGAAGCGGGACTGCCCGTCTATTACACCACGAGGGAGGCGGCGCAGGTGGAACGGCTGGCACCTCCGTCGCCCGATGGAAGTCTACCGGAAGATCCACAAGCTGACGTGCGCGCCCGGCTCACGAGCTGGCGAGTGCAGCGCGTCCGTGAGCGGGCCCAAACCATCGCCCATGCCCCGTGGCGTCGGTCACCAGCCTGGGTGCAGATGATTGGCCTGATGATGTTGTTGGCTACCCTGGCCTCCGTGGTACTCCTGGCGATGGCGCTCCTTGTCCCCGTGGCCTATGTCACCCTCGTGCCCTCCCGCCAGACGGTAGCCGTCACGGTGGACCTGACGGCGGCTACTGGCGTAGATTATCCAGACTCCACTCAGAAGTTGGTCCCCGCGCGCTGGGTGGAGGTGCAGATCGAAGGCAACGGCACGTTGCCCACCACCGGGCGGCGGGATGCCCCTGATCAACGGGCAGTGGGCACCGTCATCTTTGTCAACCGACAGGTTGCATCGCAGGAGATTCCGGCTGGCACGATCGTGCGCACCTCCACGGGAACCAACGTCCGCTTTCGCACTACGGCAGCCGGCACGCTGGGTGCCGGGATCGGCGCCACGATCGCGTTACCCATTGAAGCAGTAGACCCTGGGCCAGCCGGTAACGTCCGCAGCGGTACCATCACCCTGGTGGATGGGCCGCTGGCGCGCACGGTGCGCGTCATCAACGAACAGCCGACGGTGAGTGGTACGGTCCGTCAGGTCAGCGTCGTCACCAACGCGGACAAAGACCGGCTGCGCCAGGCAGTGTTGCAGCAGGTGCGGCAGACCGCCTATCAGCGCCTCAGCGAAATGGTGAATGAAGGCGAACTTCTTCCACCTGAGTCTATCGCCATCATGGTTTTGGAGGAGACGTTCGATCATTTCGTGGACGAGCCTGCCGAGACGCTAGGACTGCGCCTGCGGGTGCTGGCTCGAGGCATGGCGATAGACAATGCGGCCGGCCAGCAAATCGCCTTCCAGGTTATGCAAGCCCAGGTTCCCGAACGCGCCCGCCTCTTAACTGACCGGATACGCTATCAGCAAGGGCCGGTGACAATACAAGAGGGGCGGGCCACCTTCTCGCTCACGGCCACCGGCGAAATGATCAGCGACATTGATCGGGCGGCTGTGCGCGCGGCTATCGCCGGCCTGCCGCTGGACGAAGCGCGGGCAGTGTTGGCCAACGAGTGGTCGCTGGCAGCGCCCCCCGAGCTGCGTCTGGAACCTGACTGGATCGGCCGGGTGCCATGGGTGCCCTTCCGCATCCGCGTGCAGTCTGTCCTCTGGCCTGATCGCCAGGATAGGTTATCAGACAGACAGGGATAAATTGGATGGGATGATTGGCCCCGTAATGGCCCTGGATGTGGGAGAGCGGCGCATCGGAGTGGCCATCTCTGACGCGCTGGGAGTGCTGGCGACGCCCCTGGTCACTCTGGCCCGCCGCTCCCGGACCGAGGATTTCGCCATCATTGCCCGTCTGGCGCGCGAGCGCCGGGTCACTCGCATCATCGTTGGGCACCCGCTGAACATGGACGGGAGTGTGGGGGAGCAGGCCCGGCGCAGTGAGCGGTTCGCTCAGCGGCTGGCGGAGGCGCTAGGGACGGACGGCCCTCCGGTGACCCTGTGGGATGAGCGGCTGTCCACACTGGATGCTGCGGAGCGACTGGACACTGGGGGAGGCGCGGGCCGTGCGGGCTTAGATGCTGCCGCCGCTGCAGTGATCCTTCAGGAGTGGCTGGACGCGCAACGCGGGCCAACGCTCCTGCCCCCGCCGCTGGAGCCGTAGGGGCAGGTAAGACTCCATAGGCATAGGCTACGTGGTTCAGGGTGATTTTCAGGACAGAGGCAACGCAGGATGAGGCAGCGAGGGATAAGGCAACGAGTAACGAGGGGAAAGGGACGAGGCTTAGCGCCTCCTCGTTCCTCGTTACCTGTTGCCTCGTTGCCTCGTCCCTTGTGGCTTACTTTCCTCAGCCTGGCTTTGCGTTCCCTGATTTTCTTCCTTGTGGTGGGCACGGTAGTCACCTCGGGCCTGATTGCCTGGACGCATGTGCAAGAACAGTGGGCCGACAAGCCAGTGCCGGAGCACACGTTGGCCCTCGCTGGCACAGGCAGGCCGCGCCCCTTGACATTGGACACCATCGAGGATTACGTCATCGAGCTTTACCTGCGGTTCCGGGAGCCAGCTTTGCTGCGCCCGGCTGGGGAAGCAAAGACGCGTATCCGTTTCACCATCGCGTCCGGCGAGACGGCCACCCAGATCGCAGACCGTCTGGAGCGGGAGGGATTGATCACCGACGCCAACCTGTTCCGGCTGTACCTCCGGCACGAGGGGATTGCTGCCCGCCTGGAGGCAGGGAACTTTGAACTTTCGCCCAGCATGACCATGCCTGAGATCGCCCAGGCGCTGCAGCAGGCCCGCTTTCAGGAAATCACTGTCACTATCCCCGAAGGATTACGGGCGGAGGAGGTAGCCGCGCTGCTAGAGCAGGCAGGGGTTACGGAAAGGGACCTCTTCCTGGCGTTGGTGCGCGGCGGCGACCTGGCCAACCTTGGGTTGGGCGATTATGACTTCCTCAGCGATTGGCCGGCCGGGGTAGCCCTGGAGGGGTTCCTGTTCCCTGACACCTATCGGTTTCCGCTCAACGCGCAGCCAGCCGACGTATTGCGCATCTTCCTGGACAACTTCGATCAACGGGTGACGCCAGAGCTGCGGCAAGAGGCAGCCGCGCGTGGGATGTCCCTGCATGATGTGCTCACCCTGGCCTCCATTGTCGAGCGCGAGGCCGTGCGGGCGGACGAGCGTCCCCTTATCGCAGATGTCTACCTGAACCGGCTCGAAAAGGGTATGTTCCTCAACGCCGATCCCACCGTCCAGTACGCGATGGGATTCCAGTCGGACACTGGCCAGTGGTGGAAGACCCCGGTGACCCTGGAGGAATACAGCAGCGTCATCTCCCCCTACAACACCTACTTGAACCCAGGGCTCCCGCCCGGCCCTATCTGCAGTCCAGGGCTTTCGGCCATCGAAGCGGTAGTACGTCCGGCAGAGACGGAGTACCTCTATTTTGTCGCCACAGGTGATGGCAGTCATGTCTTCGCCCGTACCCTGGAAGAGCATCAGGCTAACGTGGCGCGTTTTCAGGGAAAGTAACGAGGGATGAGCAACGAGGAACGAGGACAGGCCCGTTCAAGCAGCCTGGGCCGGCGAGGGTACAATCCCTATCGCCTCATCCCTTATCGCCTCGTTACTCGTTGCCTCATCTCCCTCTTACTGCTACTGGCTGGCTGTGCTCTGCCCCGCTCCACGCCCCCTATCATCAAAATCGGCATGATCGCGCCCTTTGAGGGGCTGTACCGGCCGGACAGTTATGCGGCCCTCTACGCGGTCAAGCTGGCATTGCACGAACGCAACGCGGCTGGCGGTGTGGCTGGTTACAGGGTGGAACTTGTGGCACTAAATGATGATGGCGATCCGGCACAGGCCGCGTTCCAGGCTCGCAAGCTGGCGGTTGATCCGGACGTGATGGGCGTGGTCGGCCCGTTTAGCCGCACCACAGCCGCGGCGGCTGCCCCCTTTCTGGCGGAAGCCGGCCTGGCGTGGGTGGCTCCTGTGTCAGTTCCGGATGAAGTGGTGCGCGCGTATCCCAACGCCTTCCGCCTCTTCGCGTCGGACCAGGCACTGGCTACGGCACTGATTGAGTGGGCCAGCACGGTGATAGGAGAGGGTGGTGGGGTATGGGTGCCAGACGCGGGGAGCTTCGTGCGACCGCTGCGGGAGGCGGCGGCACAGGCAGGAATCCTCCAGGCTCAGCCGCCGGGTAGAAGGGCAGGTACAGAGGCACCACCCCTACGTATACCCGTCTTGGCCCTGGGTGAGGATGCTGAGCAGGCTGCGGACCTTCTGCGCGAGTGGGATGGGGAGATTATGATTGGCGGGCCAGAGGCGGCAGGGATGGTGACCTTGCAAAGGGCGGGGTCAGCCGCAACAGGCCTGGTGTGGGCCACCAGCCTGCAAGTCATTGCATGGCCAGAACCGTTTATCCGCGGTTACCAGGAGCTGGCGGGTGGGCCGCCCGGCCCCGAGGCGGCGCTGGCCTACGACGCGACGCAGGTTTTGTTGGATGCTTTCGCCCGAGCGGCAGACCCGAAGGGTTTTCAGAAACCCTTCGGGTCTGCCACCGGGTCTGCCCGCGCAGGTGTTGTAGCCGCCCTGGGAACAACGCGCTGGAACGGTCTGAACGGCCCTATCGCCTTCGACGCGAACGGGAGCTGGATCAATGCACCTGTGCGGCTGTATCGGGTGACCAACGGCCAACGATTCGGCGAATCAGCGAGTCAGTGAGTCAGCGGATCGGCGCATCGGCGAGATCATGTCTCCGTGTCCTCGCGTCTCCGCGTCACTCGCCGCCTGGCACCTGTCACTCGTCGCTCATCATTGGAGGTAAGGAGGAACAACCATGCGCGTCCTGATGCTCTCGTGGGAATATCCGCCTCACGTGGTTGGGGGCCTGGGCAGGCATGTCATGGAACTCTTACCCGCGATGGCGCGCTGTGAGGATGTGCAGGTTCACCTGTTGACCCCGCGCTGGGCCGGTGGCGAGCCGCTGGAGACGATGGGCCGCGTGGTGGTCCATCGCGTGGAGCCGCCCATCGTCAACGCTGACATCTACACCTCAGCCTGGCAAACGAACCTGGTGCTGGAGCAGTACGCCGAGAAGTTGTGGCAGGAGGCGGGACCATTCGACCTGATCCACGCCCACGATTGGCTGGTGGCGTTCGCGGCCAACGCGCTCAAGCGCACCCACAAGACGCCCCTGGTGGCGACGATCCACGCGACGGAGAAGGGGCGCGGGCGCGGCCATCTGGGCAGCGACACGGCCCGGGCGATCCACCAGGTCGAATGGTGGCTGACGTACGAGGCCTGGCGGGTGATTGCCTGTTCGGAGTACATGGCTGGCGAGGTGCGCGGCTTTTTCGCTTGCCCGGCCGATAAGGTTGACGTTATCCCCAACGGAGTAGACCCGACGCCGCTCCAGGCCGTTGCCCGGGAACGCCTGGACGGTTTCCGCGCCATGTATGCCCTGCCCGAGGAGCAGATCATCTTCAACGTTGGGCGGGTGGTGCACGAGAAGGGGGTGCATGTGCTGGTGGAGGCGGCCCCGCGCGTCCTGGCTCAGGTGCCGACGGCCAAATTCGTCGTTGCTGGCCGCGGGCCGATGCTGGATCATCTCCGCCATCGCGCCTGGGAGCTGGGCGTAGGGGAGAAGATCTTGTTCGCCGGCTTCGTCTCAGATGAGGATCGCAACCGGCTGTTCTCGCTGGCCAGTTGTGCTGTCTTCCCGTCGCTGTATGAGCCGTTCGGCATCGTAGCGCTGGAGGCGATGGCGGCCCGGTGTCCCGTCGTCGTCTCCGAGGTGGGGGGGCTGAAAGAGGTGGTCAAGCACGCGGAGACGGGGATCACCATCTACCCCGACAATCCGGAATCGCTGGCCTGGGGGATTGTGCACACGCTTACCCGACCAGACTGGGCCAGGCAGCGCGCCGAAAATGCCTACAAAATGGTGCTGGAGCTGTACAACTGGGATCGCATCGCCGGGCTGACGGTGGACGTGTACCGGCGGGTGGTGGAGGAACGACGACGGGCGGAGTGGTAGCCATAAGCTGCTGGAGGTTGCTATGCCCCTTTCCCGCGATCAACTGATCGCCGCGCTGGCCGAGGCCATCGGCCCAGACGCGGTACTGCATCGTCCCTACGACCTCATGCTTTACGAGTACGATGCCTACATCGAGCGCGCTGTGCCGGACGTGGTGGTGCTACCGACGACCACCGGGCAAGTCGTCACTGCCGTGCGTCTGGCCAATCAGGCAGGCATGCCCTTCCACGTGCGTGGCGCCGGCACCGGCCTCTCCGGCGGCGCCATAGCGGCCGGCGGTGGCATGGTCATCAGCCTGGCGCGTATGAGGCAGATCATCAGCATTGACCCCGTGAACATGCGCGCCGTGGTCCAGCCGGGCGTCGTCAACAGCGACCTCAGCGAAGCCGCCGCCCCTTACGGCCTGCAATACCTGCCCGATCCCTCCTCCCAGCGCGCTTGTACCATCGGCGGCAACGTGGCCGAGAACAGCGGCGGCCCCCACTGCCTGGCCTATGGCGTCACCCTGAACCACGTCCTCGGCGTCGAGATGGTGCTGCCGGATGGTGAGGTCATCACCCTGGGTAGTGCCGCCCTGGATACGCCGGGCTATGATCTGCTCGGCCTGGTCGTGGGCAGCGAGGGCACCCTGGGCATCGTCACCCAGATCACCGTGCGCCTGGCCCCACTCCAGGAGGACGCGCGCACCCTGCTGGCCGTATTCGATAGCCTGGAGGCTGCGTCTCGTGCCGTCTCTGCCATCATCGCCGCTGGCATCATTCCGGCTGCGCTGGAGATGATGGATCAGCTCGCCTTGCAGGCGATCGAGGCCTACGTCCATGTTGGCTATCCCCTGGACGCCGCGGCCGTGCTGTTGATCGAGGTCGAGGGGTTGCGTGAAGGGTTGGACGAGCAGATGGCCCAGATCGAGGGCATCTGCCAGGCGGAGGGTGCGCGCAGCATACGGCGGGCGCAGACCGCGGAGGAGCGCGCCCTCCTGTGGAAGGGGCGTAAGAGCGCATTCGGCGCTGTCGGCCGGGTGGCCAAGGCCTATTTCACCCAGGACGGCGCGGTGCCGCGCACAAAACTGCCCGAAGTGTTGAAGGAAGTGCAGGCGATCGGTCAACGTCACAACCTGCGCATCCTCAATGTATTCCACGCCGGCGATGGCAATCTGCACCCTCTGATCCTGTTCGACCCCAATAACCCGGATGAGGTCGCCCGCATCTGGAAGGCGACGGACGAGATGATGGGGGTGTTCATCAAGGCCGGTGGGACCATCACGGGCGAGCACGGTATTGGCATCGAGAAGCGTGACTACATGCCGCTGCTGTTTAGTGAAAGGGAGTTAAACCTGATGCTGAGCCTGCGGCATGTCTTTGATCCTCAGGAGCGTTGTAACCCGGGCAAGATCCTGCCTGTCGGCCGCGCCTTGATCGGGGTGAGGGGGTGACAGGGAGAGGGGGAGATGGGGAGACAGGGGACCTCTCCTTGTCTCCGTGTCTCAGATTGCGCTTGGGGGGCTTGTATGGAGTTTCCGTTAGCCTGGATCCAGGAGCAGTTGGGCACCGATGGGGTCAGCAACGATCCGGACGTTTGTCGGGCGTATACCGTCAACGGGGTCAGACCGGCTGCCGTAGCCTGGCCGTCCGATGCTCAGACCATGGCCGACGTGCTGGGCTGGGCGACCGGGCAAAGGTTAGCTGTGGTGCCCTGGGGCGGTGGCACGCAGCAAAGCGCCATCCCCGCGCCGAATCGCTACGATCTGGCCCTTTCCACCGCCCAACTGCGCCGCGTGCTCGAATACGAGCCAGCCGAACTGGTCATCACCGTGGAAGCGGGGATCACGCTAACTGGACTGGCCGAGGTGCTGGCGCCCGCTCGGCAGTTTTTGCCGATCAGCGTGCCCGATCCTGGCCGCGCCACGGTGGGCGGGTTGATTGCTACCAACGCCGCCGGTCCTGAGCGGCTGCGCTACGGCTCCACCCGTGACCTGGTGCTGGGTGTGACGGTGGCGCTGGCCGATGGCTCGCTGGTGCGCGGCGGTGGCAAGGTGGTGAAGAATGTCGCCGGTTACGACCTCACACGGCTGTTCAACGGCTCGTGGGGGACGCTGGGCGTGATCACCTCGGCTTCACTGCGGCTCTTCCCGCTCCCTCCGCTTTATCAGACGCTGGTCGTCCACTGTGATTCGTGGGATGTGGCCCAGGCTGCGGCGTTGAGGCTTTACAGTTCACGTCTGGGCCCCCACGGCCTGACCATCGCTCCAGCTCTCGGTGGGGGTGACGGCCAGGCCCCGTCGTTAGCCCTTTTTGTGCGCTTCGGCGCCCTGCCGGTCACCGTCACCCGTCAGATTGCAGAGGCGCGGGCGTTGGTGACGGCGGCCGGTGCCCGGCCCGGTGAAATCCTTGAAGGGGAAGCTGAAGCCGCGCAGTGGGAGCGGTTAGTCCACATGATCTACCACACCTCCGGGGTGCACCTGCGTGCCAGCGTCTTGCCCTCGCGAGTGGCGGAGGCCGCCCAGGCGTTATTGGCGGTAGCCACAAGGAACGGCTGGCCGGGTTATGCGCTGGCGCACGTCGGCGCGGGCACGGTGCTGGCCGCCTGGGAGGCCCCGCCCGGCCCGACCTTGGCCACGGCGGTGTCCTCAGCCCGGGCGCAGATTGGCGCCGTGGGGGGCTGGCTTGTCGTCCAGCGCGCCGCGCCCCAGGATCCCCCTCTCGACTACTGGGGCTCAACCACCCCCGGCGCGCTGCCGCTGATGCGAAGAGTCAAGATTGAGCTCGATCCCGCGGGCACTTTGAACCCCGGACGGTTCCTGGGATTTTAGATTCGGATCGAATATGCAACCTTCCACCTTCCAACCGATCAACCTTTTCACTCCAGGCCATTACCTGCCCGGCGAAGCTCCTGATCTGGCCGGACTGGAGAAATGTACTCACTGCGGTCTGTGCCTGAACCAGTGCCCCACCTATCGCGTGCTGGGTGTGGAGATGGACTCCCCACGCGGGCGCATCTACCAGATGAAAGCCCTCGCCCAAGGTAGAATCGAGATCACCGGTGAGTTCGCGTGGCACATCAACCAATGCCTGGACTGCCGGGCATGCGTCACCGCCTGCCCGGCCGGTGTGCCCTATGGCAGCCTGATCGAGAAGGTGCGTGGGCAAGTCGAACGCGCCTTGCCTCGTTCCCGCTGGCAACGTTGGGCCCGCCGGTTGATCTTTGCCCACCTCTTCCCATATCCAGGGCGGCTCAAGCTGGTGGCAACGGGGTTGCGGCTCTATCAGCGCAGCGGCCTCTCCCCAATCTTCCGCTGGCTAGGTCGGCATGGGCTGGTGCCCCAGGCGTTACTGCACGCTGAAAGCCTGGCGCCGATCATGCCGCGCCGTTTCTTCGATCTGGCCGAGGCACCGCACACGCCGGCACAGGGCCCCCAGCGGGCGCGGGTGGCCCTCTTCTCCGGTTGTGTGATGCCGCTGGCGTACGCCGATACCAACCGGGCGACTATCCGCGTCCTCGCCCGCAACGGCTGCGCCGTGGACGTGCCGCAAGACCAGTGCTGCTGCGGCGCGCTCCACATTCACGCGGGCGAGCGCGACCTGGCGCGACAGCTCGCCCGCCGGAACATGGCAGCTTTTGCCGATGCGGAGGTGGTCATCGTCAACGCGGCGGGATGCGGCGCGGCGCTCAAGGAATATCCCGAGCTGTTTGACGATCCGGTCGAGCATGCGCAGGCGCAGGCTTTCGCCGCCAAGGTCAAGGATGTCACCGAGTTTCTGGCCACGCTGCCCCTGATTCCGCCAGCCGGCCAGATCAAGGCCCGTGTGGTCTATCAGGACGCCTGCCACCTGGCGCACGCTCAGGGTATCCGCAGCCAGCCGCGGCATCTGTTGCGCAGCATCTCCGGGCTGGAGTTGTTGGAAATGCGAAATGCCGACTCTTGTTGTGGTAGCGCTGGCATCTATAACCTGACCCACCCGGAGCTATCGCAGAGGGTATTGGCCGAAAAGCTGGAGGCCATCCGCGCGGTTGCTCCTGACATGGTGGTGAGTGCCAACCCCGGCTGCATGTTGCAGATTGAGGCGGGCCTGCGCCGCGATGGTGCCCAGACACGCGTCGTTCACATCGTGGATCTCCTGGACGAGGCGTATACTGTTGGAGTGTAATACTCGGGTGAGGATGAAGAGCTACTGGGGCTGGTAAGGATCAATCCAGAAGGATTAGCCGAAGAAGACATATGCATTTGCCGAAAAGCGCATCAACGACTTCGAAGACGCCATGGGCTGACGCTAACTGACGCGGGCGACAGGTTCACTCACAGCAGCGCTGGCGTTGGCGATCTGTGGGCTGCCGACCGGATGGTAGTGGACATAAGCCCGGCGCAGGAACTCGATATGCTGATACAGAGCAGACTCCACCGCGGAGGCGATCTCATCCCCGGCAGCCATGCTCAATGAGCCGTCAATGCCGATGGTGATGTTGACAACCAGGTAGGGGCCAAAGCGGTGGGCCTGAATTTCCTCGATCTCTTTCACGCCGGGGATGCTGTCCAGCAATTCGGTGACTTGCTGGGCCAGGGCGTGGCCAGGCACAGTATCCATCAAATCGGCCGAGGATTCACGTAAGATCTCGATGCCTGTATGCAAGATCACCAGGGCGACCAGGGCCCCGGCCAGCGGGTCCACCCACGGATAGCCCATCCGCCCCAGGAAGACGCCAATGGCCGCGGCCGAGGCAGAGAGCACATCGTTGCGGTGATCGTAGGCCAGGGCCAGCACGGCAGCGTTCTTCGTCTGCCGGCCGATCTGTTGAACGAGAATGGTGAGCCCCACTTTGAGCACTACGGTGAGCAGTGCCACCCACAGGGCACCAATCGCAGCCCCGCTGAAGTCGCCCCGTCCGCTGAACAGGTCATACACATCGTTGACCGCGTTCCAGAAGATAGCGACGGCTGTGGTAATGACGAAAGACCCTACGACTAGAGCGGCGATACTCTCCAATTGGCTGTGGCCGTAGGGGTGCTCGGTGTCTGCCGGCTTATTGGCCAGTCGCATGAACACTCTCACCACGATGTAGTAGGCCACATCAGAGGTGGAGTTGATGCCATCGGCAAGCAAGGCAGGGCTGTGGCCCAAGACGCCGATGGTCGTCTTCAGCATGGCCAGAAAAATATTGGCTGCCAATCCCAGGTTGACAGCCATGATACTTCTATGCTCTCTCTGTCCGGGGCTCATTGTCTCCTCAAAAACTCCTGCCTCACGCGATAAAACGCCGCGCCGCCAGGCATATCGCCGATCCCACTTTGCCTCTCGGCACGATCGTTATATTTTACCGTCAAATCGTAGTTCTGGCGAACTGGCAACTGGATTCGTTTGTCTTCCCGCGTGATTTGTGCAATATTATTGATCCTTCCAGGTGCTACAATGGGTCTTCATTGGGAATTGTAGCACCGTAGGAGGAAAAGAACCATTCGTTGGAGAGTTAGACATGGCAGAGCGGTTTCATCTCTTCGTGAGCGCAGGGCCGGATATGGAGATAGAGCGGGAAGTGATCGGGCGAGTGGTGGCGCAGCTTCCAGTGCAATTGGGCTGGGAGATTAAACGCACCCCACCGCCTGGCGAGCAACGGCCCATTGACCTGGGGGCGGTGGTGCACTGTGATCTGTTTGTGCTCATGATGGGACAGGATATCGCCGCTCCGGTCGGGGTTGAATGGGATGTAGCCAGACGATCCGGGCGACGGATCATGCCTCTGTTACGGAAGGGTCTCCGCACGCCGGCTGCCGCGGTCTTCTTGCACGACATACGGTTGGATTGGCACTCTTTTGAGACGATCAGCGATCTGGAGAACCTGGTTCGTACTGCGCTGGTTGACGTGCTGTTGGATCGGGCTGTGGAGTTCAGGCTGACGCCGCAGGAGTGGGAGGCGCTCAACTTGATGCGTAAGGCCGAGAAGACGAAGAGAGACGAGGTGTTTGAACCACCGGAGCCGGCCGGCGCCGGCGGCGGTGGTATCATCCTGGGGCCGGAGGATGCGGGCTCTGGTGGTGTGGTGGTTGGCACAGGCCAACACCCGTAAGTTGGAACTTTGCGCCTCACCAGCACGTTGTACAGTACGAAAGAGGGTGAAAAGAACGGAGGTTTGTAAGGGTGCGTAGGATTCGTGAGATTGTGGTGACTGGTGTGGTGGCATTGATCAGCGTTATTCTCGCTACGATTAACCTGGCGGCGGATCGGCCGACGCCATCGTCTCCGCCGACGCCGGAGTGGGCCTATCACTGGACCACGCGTCCTGATGGTACCAGCGAGCTCTGGCGGCGTCCCATGGAGCAACCCGAGAAGGCATGGATGTCGTTGGGCACTCTCCCCGCGCCGGTGCTCGAGCTCGTCCCGCATCCGGCCCAGCCCGAAGTGATCTTTGTCCGCACAGCCGATGCCCTTTATCGCTCTGATGATGCGGGTGAACGCTGGACACCCCTGACCAATCTGCCTGGTGTGCCCACCGCTTTGGCTTTGGGGCAGCATACGCCTGGGCTGGTCTACCTGGGCACCCTGACGGGCGGCGCTTATCGGAGCGAGGACGATGGACGCACATGGGCGCGACTCTCACCTGAGCTGGGGCTCTTGCCTGGGACGATGCTGGAGGTCACCGCGCTGGCCGTCAGCCCGCAGGACGATGAGATCATTTATGCAGCGACCGGCTACTGGCTGGGGACGACACGCCTGTTTTTCGAGCCAGCAGGGGTATTCCTCAGCGTGGATGGTGGGGAGACCTGGCTGCCGGTGCATCGGGCGCAGCCTGGTGAGCCGCGTGTGCCCCGACTGGTTCCTGATCCTGAGCGACCGTTGACCGTGCAGGCGATGACTGACGCGTCCGAGCCGCGCTGGTACAGCTTTGGCGATGTAGCCCTGCTGGACGAATGGCTCGTTGCCGAGCGACCGGCAGCGCGCGCAGCGGCGGCCAGGGTTTGGGGACTGCTGGGGGGCACGGACGCGATCCAACGCTTACTGGAGCGGTTGAGCGTGGAGCAGGACGCGGCGGTGGGGCAGGCTATCGTCAGGGCGCTGGGGCCGCTGGCGAATGAGGAGATGGTGCCGACCCTGGCTGGCGCCTTAGGGCATGATGATCCACAGGTACGCTGGCGGGCCGCCACCGTGTTGGGATTCATCCCCTCACCGACATCTGTAGCGGAGTTGGGGCAAACGCTCCGCAACGATGACAGTATCGCTCGCGCGGCGGCTGCCCAGGCCCTGGTGCGGATCGGTACTCCGGAGGCGGCGGCAGAGGTGATCCCTTTGCTCGACGCGCCTGACCTGACCCCCACTCGTCATCTGGCGTTGAGCATCCTGGAACAGATCGGCGAGCCTGCGGTCGCCCCCCTGGAGGTAGCACTTGCGACCGATGAGCCGGCGCTGCGTCGGGGTGCGGCTGAGGCTCTGGGTTGGATCGCCTCGCCGCGTGCCACCGCCGCGCTGGCTGCCGCTCTGAACGATGAGAGCGAAGCCGTACGCATCAAGGCTGCGTGGGCTCTGGGGCAGATTGATACGATCCAGGCAAGAGAGGCATTGGCTGCTGCCCTGCGTGACCCCAGTGCTCTGGTGCGTGCCCAGGCAAATGCGGCGTTGGGAAAGCCGTTGACTCCTCGCCAGCAGCCGACACCATGGCCAGTCTTGCCGGAACCGTTCACACCCTGGATCGGGTGGTTACGGTGGGCCGCTCTGGCTCTGACCATCGTTCTTGTGGCTGTGATCCTCCTGGGTGGAAATGGCCGGTCTCGGCTGTCGCCGCGCCATTGAGCGCAAGGAGCGGTTCTGCTGAGAAGGGGAGCTGATCGCTCCCCTTCTTCGCGTAAACAGCGATTGGGGACGGGCAGCCGCCTCTACTTGCGGAGAGCGAAAGCGAAAACCAGCCCGGCAGCCAGGAGGGCGAGTAGAAGACTGGTGACAACCCAGTCCTGGCGTGTGAAGCGTAGATGGCGGAATTGGGTGCGACGCACGCCGGGAGCCCCCAGGCCGCGCGCCTCCAGACTCCACGCCAGTCCCTGGCTGGTGCGCAGCGCGCTGATCAGCATGGCCACCAGGATAGGCTGACGGGCCTGCAGGCGGCGCCACAACGATCCGCTGTCCAGGTCCAGGCCGCGGGCACGTTGGGCATCCGCCACCTGCTCGTAGAGTCCAGCGATGGTGGGGATGTAGCGTAATGCCAGCGCCAGGGTCAGACTCCACGTATAGGGTAAGCCCAGCGCGGCCAACCCTCGCACCATCGTCGCCTGATCAGTGGTAAACAGCCAGAGAAACATGGCGAAGGCCAGCGCGTCCAGACGGAGCGCCATCGTCACCCCTTGCAGGAGCGCTGTCCAGGTCAGACGCAGCGGGCCGATGGTGAGGAAAGCCGCTCCTGGCCCCGGCTGGAAGATCAACCACAGCGTCGGGATGAGCAAGGTCAGTGGCAGCATCAATCGCCAGAGCGCGCGCAGACGTTGACCTGGCATTCCGGTGCTGAGGATTAAGACGTGCATGATGAGCAGCAGGCTGGCTGCGATGATGAGGTGTGTGAACAGGAAGAGCAACACGGTGCTCTCAGCGACCAGCAGCAGCTTGACCCGGGGATCCAGGCGGTGGAGCAGGCTATCGCCCGGCAGGTAGAGGTCAAAGTTGTCGTTCATTGGTTATTGCTCCTGCCCAGGCCTGGAGGAATTCATCAATGCTGAGGATGGGCGTAAGCTCGGGCGGCACCCCCAGAGCATCGGCCAGGCGAGTGATGGGAGGCGGTAACAGGCCGGCAGGTGTAAGCACCTCCGGGCGAACAAACAACTGGCGCGGAGTGCCGTCAAACACGACGCGGCCATCCACCAGAACGACGCAGCGTCGGGCCCGCTCGGCCACGATGGTCATGTCATGAGTGATCAGGATGATGGTGGTGCCTTGACGATTCAGTTCATCGAGGAAGTCGAGCAGCTCGTTAGCGCTGGCCCAGTCCAGGCCACCTGTGGGCTCGTCCAGGATGAGCACGGCCGGGCGAGAGGCGGCAACTGCAGCCACGGCCACTTTGCGGCGCAGGCCGTAGCCCAGGACGGCAGGCGGCACCTCGGCCAGGTGGCCCAACTGGAAGCGGGCCAGCATCTCACTGACAGTCGCTTCGATATCGTCTGGTGCCCAGCCCACGTTGCGAGGGCCAAAGGCAAGCTCCTCGCGGACGGTGGGGGCAAAGATCTGGTGATCGGGATTCTGGAAGGCGTAACCGACGCTACGGGCCAGCACGGGAATGGGGGTGGTACGTGTATCTTGCCCGTTGACCCACACCCGGCCGGCTGTAGGGGAAAGCAGCCCCATCATAGTGCGGGCCAATGTGGATTTGCCGGCGCCGTTGGGGCCGACCAGCGCCACGTATTCGCTTTCCCTGATCTGTAATGATACTTCGGACAGGGCGCGCGTGCCATTCGGATACACGAAGGAGAGATTGTCCATGACGATGATGGGGCGGCCAGACGGCGCTGAGGGCTCATGACGAGGGACGGCAGGGGGGTGCCAGCGAGCTGGAGAGAGGGCTTGTGCCGCACCCGGCACGGTGAGCGGCAGCGGGTGCGTATTCTGGGCTGGTGGAGAGAGCCTGAAAACCAGCCGCGTTGCCTGGGGCGCGCTCACCCCTGCTTCGCATAGTAATTGAACTTCACATGCAGACAATTCACACGCATGACAAAGACGTAGTTGCCCGTTGTGAAGTACGGCTATGCGATCAGCCATCTGAACCACCCACTCAATATCCTGGGTGGCCATGATAACAGTGGCTTCCATCTCGTTGCGAAGCTGGTTGAGTGCCGCAAGGACCTCGGCTCTGCCCAGCGGATCCAGGTGGGCGGTGGGTTCGTCCAGGACCAGCAGAGAAGGGCGGGGGGCCAGGGCTGCGGCGATGGCCACCCGTTGCATCTGCCCACCCGAGAGACGGCGCGGTGAGCGGCGACGGAATCCCTCCATACCAACCAGCGAGAGCGCCCAGTCAATGCGGCGATCTATCTCGTCGGCGGGCACCCCCAGATTTTCCAGGCCGAAGGCGATCTCGTCTTCCACCGTGAGCTGGAAGAGCTGGCTTTCGGGATCCTGAAAGACCATGCCGACGTCGCGGGCCAGCGCGGCGGGCGGGAGGCGTCGTGTGTCCCGCCCGCGCACCATGACTCGTCCGCGGATCGTGCCTCCGGTGGCCTGGGGCACCAGCCCGTTAAGCGAGAGGCAAAGTGTGGTCTTGCCCACGCCCACGCGGCCCAGCAGGGCGATGAATTCACCCAGGCCCGCGTGCAAATGAACCCCCCGGAGCACCTGCACCGGGGGGCCTGCGTCTCGCCAGGGTGGATAAGCGAAGTGCCAGTCGTCAACCGTCAGGATGTCCAGGGATCACTCCTCACGCCAGGCCTGGGGGCGTAACATTTGAGTCAGGGGTGGGTAGGCCCGCCGCACGGCCAGCACTAACGGGATGCCGACCACGGCGCCGACCAGATTCTGGAAAGCGTTGAAGGGGAGCTCCGCGAAGGCTGGCCCCCAGCCGGTCAGCACCAGCCCTTCGCCCAGCAGGTAAAGCGCACACATCACCACGGCGCCGGCCAGCCAGGCCAGCACCATGCCGATAAACGGGCGGTCGCGGCCCAGCCACCCGGCGACGAAACCTTCCAGCCCGTGAGCCAGCAAGGTGAGGATGGCGAACTGAGCGTACCCGCCCAGGAGATCGGCCAGCGCGGCTCCGACGCCCCCGGCGATCAACCCCACCCAGGGGCCGAAAGCGAAGGCGGTGAAGTAGATGGCGACATCGGATAAGTTGACATAACCATTGGTGGCGGGAACTGGTACGCGCACCGCCAGGGTGAACACGGTCGTCACCGCGATCATCACAGCCACCACAGCGATTGCCATTGGATTGACCTGTCGTCTCATAAGATTCCTCCTCAGCTACAGTTTACGTTTGACGCTTCACGCCTATTCTACCGCAACTCAGGTGATGTGCAAGTAGGAGGACTTTGACGGAGCAGGGGGAACCGTCTATACTCAATGCCCGTAAAACGTGAAACGTAAGGATGGCTCGATGACCAAAGATATAACTTTACTGCCTACGGGCAAGCTGCCTGCGGATCTGCTGGAACGGTTGTTGCAACGGTATGGGGGGCGTGATCCCCGGCTCGTCGTAGGCCCCAGGACTGGCGAGGATGCGGCCGTCGTGGACTTCGGCGATCGTTACCTGCTGGCCAAGACCGATCCCATCACCTTCGCCACGGATG
This sequence comes from Anaerolineae bacterium, assembly GCA_034433615.1. Taxonomy (GTDB): domain Bacteria; phylum Chloroflexota; class Anaerolineae; order DUEN01; family DUEN01; genus DAOUAJ01. The sequence goes on from DAOUAJ010000338.1 coordinate 22,020, forward strand.
AGATCGGCTGGTACGCCGTCAACGTCAACGCCAATGACATTGCGGTGATGGGAGGGCAGCCGCGGTGGTTCCTGGCGACGATCCTGTTGCCGGCCGGCCGCGCAACGCCGGACATGGCCGATACCATCTTTGGGCAGATCCACGCGGCCTGTAACGATCTGGGTATTGCGCTGGCAGGGGGGCACACCGAGGTGACCTACGGACTGGATCGTCCGATCGTGGTTGGCGTAATGCTGGGCGAGGTAGATCGTGAGCGGCTGGTAACCAAAGGTGGTGCCCGGCCAGGCGATGCCATCGTGCTGGTCAAGAGTGTGCCCATTGAGGGGACGGCGTTGATCGCCCGCGAGAAACGTGCAGAGCTACAGCAGCGTGGCTACAATGATGGGTGGCTGGTTCGTGTAGCCAGTTTTCTCCATGATCCGGGCATCAGCGTGCTTCGACCTGCCTTGCTGGCGTGTGAAGTTACTGACGTGCACGCTATGCATGACCCGACGGAAGGGGGGCTGGTGACCGGGTTGTGGGAGATAGCCTGGGCTGCTGGCGTGGGTTTAGAGGTTGACCTGGGTGCGGTGCCAGTCCTGCCTGAGGGCCAGACGCTCTGTGCTGAGTTTGATCTGGATCCGCTAGGCACGATTGCTTCAGGTGCGTTGGTGGTTATCCTGCCGGAGGACCAGATCGCAGCCCTGCAGGCGGCCTTGGAGGCAGCGGGGTATGCGGTGACGCTCATCGGCAGGGTAAGGAAGGCGAGCGAGGGTATATGGGCCGTGCGCGATGGTCAGCGGCAACCATTGCTACGCTTTTCTGTAGATGAGATTGCTCGATTGTTTAAGAAAGACTATCATTCATTCGTATAGTCATAAGTTACATCCCATAGCTTGTCATGACAACAAAACATTAAGATAACAAGGACTATGCGCAGAAAGACTTGAGGCGGCGTGGCTTTCGACTTATGCTTCCAACGCGTCGTCAGGCGGCTTTTTGGCTGCGTAATCCAAAACACTCAGCAGATTGACGGCTATCACATCTGGCGGAATAGCCATCCCGCCATAGTTGCCTGTGACGCTGTTATGGGTGTCTGCGAAACAGTCGTCGAGAAGCCCCCTTCGATAGAGCTCAAGGGTAGCAGGCAAGTTGTGAGGCAGCCAGTTCTCCTCGGTATGGTCGAGCATCCAACGTAAAGCGGCCACAGTGATGCCTTTGTGGTAACGGTGCCAGTCAATCTCCGGATCAACCTGGCCCCAGTCTATGCCGCAATTGAGCGATAGGGCAAACGTCTCCAGGACCTCCCACTGCACGTGGTCACGCACCCAGTTAGCGAAGTACCAATCACTGGAGCACAGGCAAGGTTTGGTGTTGTATATCATCGGCACCATCCTCGGCTGCCAGAGATGCGTGAACGGTAACAACGATCGGATCCAGCGGATGGCCTTCTCCAGATACCTGGGGTCTCCAAAGGCTTTGTATCCCAGATAATAAGCGATGGCAGCATGGCCAGCCGCGAGCAGATTCGGGCTATGCAACGGCGTCTCCCAATAATCGCCACCTTCAGGGCGGCGCATCGGAAGGCAATACTCCAGCGCCTTGCGGGCCGCCTCACGGAAAGCCTGTTCACCTGTCGCCTCTGCCACCCTGAGCAGCTCAATAGCTGGAGCCACACAGATGTCCAGCGCGGTATCTTGGGGTATCCCCATCGGCTCTACACACTCTCTGGCCACTCTGAAGTCATCCTTCACATAGTGCCGGCCATCGGGGTCGAAGGGGAATGAACCGTCCCCGCGCTGGTAGGACAGCAGTTCTCGCCCTCGCCTCAGTTGATCCTCCCGTGAGGCGGGGAAATGGCTGCGTCGGGCCCTCTCATAACCAGGCTGTCTTCGGCACCAATCTATCTTCGCTTGGAGCTCCTTCGCCAGCGAGGAGTCCGCATTCTTCTCGATGTAGCGGTCGGCGAAGCGGGGCGGGACGGGGCGAATCCCGTTGGGCGTTTGCTCGGTGCCAAAGCCCTTGCCCTCATGCCACAGCCGGGTGTTATAGGCCGCCGCGATGCGGTCGAGAGCCTGTGTGAGAGGCCAACGCGGTTCGGGAACAGCAGGCAGGCCGTGTCGCTTAACCCAACTGACGACAACATCGAGACTGTCACCCTCGCAGAGGAAGATCTCGGCGTCGAACTCAACTCGTTGATCCGGATGCAGTTCCAAGGGCGGATCAGCATAGACCTGATTTTCCTGTGCCTCTACTTCCACAGCGGGCACCATCAATCCCATCAAGTGGTTGTTCCGCCGGTCAATGAAATTGGGCGATGCAAACACGGGTTGGGGGCAGTGCCGCCGGTAATTGAACCAACCGGTAGCCAGTTGGTGAGGGTTCCAGGCCAGGCCGATGCCTATCCCTCGATGGCTGAGCGCCATGAGCGGGATAGTGACCTTGTTGGGGTGAGGGACAAGCCGCATGGCCCAGGGGTCTTTGAACCAATCCGTCCCGCTAGACCATTCGTCTCCCATCAGCCATTCGATACCGGGAAAGATGGCGTCGTCCTTCTCAGTGCCAAAAGCGCCTTCCCCAACCTTCAACCACGGTCCGCGCACGTATCGTGCATACAGATTGATCTTCGATCTGAGTCTGTATGAGAGATAGAGGATCGGCTGATCAGGCGCGAGGGTGAGGCAGACTTCACCCTCCATGCAGGGTTGATCGAACGGGTAATTGATCCAACTTTCAAACGAGGTGCCTCGCAGTTTCTCCTGGATGATCACCGACTTGACGGAAAAGATCAGGCGTTCTCCAAAATCACCCGACTCGCGCTGGATGTCTTGAGACTCAAGGCGCATGGGGATCTCTTGATCTCGCAGCATGAGCTCACCGAGGTGTTCCAAGACGCCCATGAATTTCCCCACTGCGGTGTAGATTTCGCCCCACCCCCAGCCGGTGATCCGTTTGTGCACGTCCAGCCGCACGTGTCCATTTTTGAGGGTAATGGTTTCGCCTGAGTAACTGGCATGTTGATAGCCTGGCATGGTGATCATCCTTTCCGCGCTTGAGCTTCTGCCTCCCGCCAATGAGCAGTGAAACCGACGCGCGCGTTCTGCACCACGCGCACCCTGTACTCCAGCGGCCCCTGATATGTGACATAGCACCCTGTAGTATAGTTGTACACTCGCTGACAGGCGGCGGGCTCGATAAGGGCAGTATAGGTGCCCGACCCTTGCTCGGTTGCCTGGAAAACCTGGTCGAACAGGGGGCGCAAGGTAACCGATGCGCTACCTGAGACCACCGGCGATCCTGCCCGGTCCACAGCCTGGATGTTGAGCATCTCTCCTATCGGGCCTGATTGGACATCAAGGCGAAGGTAGAACAGTGATTGAAAACGCGCCAGCGCGGCGAGGGCCCTTCCTGGACATCCTGCTTCGATGGCTTGCCCGGCCGCGTTGACGAAGTACCCGCCCAGGCTGGTGTCAAACCCTGCCTCGTGCCTGGCTTTCAAATCCTTCTCCGCATCTCGGAGTAACCGCTTCACCTCCTCTATCGGTGGTTGGCATGAAATGGCCAGCACCTCGGTCCCATGGGGAAGGAGTTCTATGCTCAGCTCCATGTCAGATAACGCCTCGGCATCTGCTTCCCCCAGAGATACGCCTCGCAGCGGCAGAGTCGCTTGATAGGTAAGTCCAGCCGCCAGAAGCCCTCGGGCAAGCCGCCCACGGACATGCAGCAGCTCAGGCGCGGTATTGACTAACACGATGATGTGATTCAGCCCGTCAGTCAGGGGGAACGCCTCTATGAACGCTCCACGATGAGCGCCATCATTACGCACAGCCGTCAGACTGAAGGGCCGTACCAGGGTCTTCTCCTCTGCAAAGCAGACGATTCGGTCCAGCAAAATGTCGTGCCACATGTCTGCGATGTAGTATATGCGATCCAGAAAAGCGCGAGCATAGGGCGTGCGTAGATGCAGCACCTCACCCTTGCCCAGGGAGAAGCGCCGCTCACGATAACGCCAGTCCATACCGGGCTGCCACGGCGCTGCGGTTTCCAGCCATGCCGGCCGATCGGGCCAGGCAAGCTGGCCGTTGTCGCAGCAAAACCGCCCATCGGCTTCATCATCTATCAGGATCAGACGGCCACCTTCCTCAACGAACTTTT
>DAOUAJ010000339.1:0-1702 GCA_034433615.1 Anaerolineae bacterium
CAAAGGACATTGTACCTTTGATGGTGGATGTTTATCGCCAGCACAACCCTGAAATCCACCCCTTCCCAGAAGTGCATCGAGTCCTGGATCATCTGAGACAAACTTTCTCTCTTGGTCTGGTGAGCGATGGATACCTGGAGGTGCAGCAACGTAAGTTGCATGCACTGAGCCTGGCGCATTTTTTCGATGCCGTGGTCTTCTCGGACTGCTGGGGGCGAGAGGCGTGGAAGCCCAGTCTTAAACCGTTTGAGAAGGTGCTAAGCCTCCTCGGTGTTGGACCTGAGGAGGCGGTTTACGTGGGCGATAACCCGACCAAAGATTTCCTCGGCCCTCGCCGAATCGGAATGGCCACGGTATGGGTACAGCGTCGTGGAGGCGAGTATGCCAGTTGCCCACCTCCGAGTGATGCCCATGCCCCGGACCACGTGATTGATTCTCTGGAAGATCTGATAAGCCTTGCTTGCCCAAAAGGCGTCACATGAACACTGACCGCATCTATCTCTCTCCCCCCCCACATGTCCGGACTGGAGCAGCAGTTCGTCCAGGAGACTTTCGCGTCTAACTGGATCGCGCCGCTCGGGACCGGCAGCTTAGTCCCCGCCAGGGGAGTGGATGCCTTCGACCGCACCACTGATCTGTAGCTGTGCATTACGCCTATCTGGATGAATCCGGCGATGTAGCTCCTTATTCTGGCAGCCGCTTTCTGGTAGTGGCCGTGTTGGTGACGGAAACTCCCAGGCCGATTGAGTTGCACGTCAAGCGCGCCCGCCAGAGCCTGGGGCGCAAGGCGCCGTCAGAGGAGTTGAAGGCTACCTGGTGCGAACCTCAAGTCATTGAGCGGCTCTTGCACAGCATCGCCGAAGAGGACGTTCATATAGTCGCCGTGGTGGTGAACAAACGCGCCATCGTTCGTCCGCCGGTTGATTTTGAGGATATCTACCGTACGGCAGTCGCCCGGGCAGTCCGGCACTGCCTGGCCCGCTGGCCACACATCCATCTCTATCTCGACAAGCGCTATACCAACCCGAAGCTCCGTCGGGCGCTGGAGCGTGCCGTGGACAAGGCCCTTGCCCCCAACACACATACCGGGTTGTTGATCTGGCACGAGGATTCACGGGGCCAGTTATGCCTGCAAGCCGTGGATGCTGTCGCCTGGGCCATTGCCCGAAAATATGAGTGGAGCGATGCACGGGCGTATGCTCAGATTGCGGGCCGTATTCTCGTCGAAGATGTCATCGCAGATATGCTGTGGTGAGCGAAGCAAGCGTTAAATACAAAAGCGGCTCCCCCTGGGCCCCGATTTCAGTCTGTCCCCCCGCATTTCAACGGGAGCTAGGGCCCTTCTACGAAGGGCCAGGGTCACCAGGACTTATGATGCCGCTTTCTGATTTTTATTATACAGGTCCTTCGCAGAATGTCAAGCAGGGAGCGGCAAAAGCGCAGAACTACACGCGCAAAGCGCAAAACTGACCCCTGAAGATGCCGATCTCATCGCCCACGCGCGCAAGCTGGCCACCCAGGCCCGCGATCCGGCGCCGCACTATGAGCACTCGGAGGTCGGCTACAACTACCGCCTGAGCAATCTGCTGGCCGCCGTAGGCCGTGGGCAATTGCGTGTGCTGGAGGAGCGGGTGCGTCGCAAGCGGGAGATCTTCCAGTTCTACGCCAAGGCCCTCGGCGACCTGCCCGGCATCGCGTTCAT
>DAOUAJ010000340.1:0-3840 GCA_034433615.1 Anaerolineae bacterium
CCCTGCCTCCGGAGCAGTTGGATGCCATCTTGCTCACCCATGCCCACATTGACCACACGGGCTACCTGCCCCGACTCGTGCATGAGGGCTATCGGGGCCCGGTCTATGCGACCGAGGCCACCTGTGCCCTGCTGGAGATCTTGCTTCTCGATTCGGCCCACTTGCAGGAGCAAGACGCCGCTTACGCCAATCAGAAGGGCTACAGCCATCACAAGCCAGCGCTGCCTCTCTACACCGTCGCTGATGCTTACCGCGCCCTGGAACGGCTGCACCCTGTGCCCTTCCACCAACCATTGCCGTTGGACGGCGTGACGATCACCTGGCGGCCGGCCGGCCACATCCTGGGTTCAGCCCTTCTGGAGCTAACGGTAGACGCCGACGGTGGCCGACCTGTGGTCTTCTCGGGTGATCTGGGTCGCTATGATCAGGAAGTCATGAAGCCGCCTTACCCGGCGGAAGTAGCAGAGGATCTGGTGATCGAATCCACCTACGGTGGGCGATCGCACACGGAAGCGCCCATCGAGGATACCTTAGAAGCCATCCTCCGCACCGTCATTGAGCAGCGCGGCGTGCTCCTCATCCCTGCCTTTGCTGTGGGGCGCACTCAGCAAGTCATCTACTACCTTCGCAAATTACAGGAGCAGGACCGCATCCCGGCTATCCCGATCTATGTGGATAGCCCGATGGCCTCTGATGTCACCCACATCTACTGTCGCTTCGGTGATGATCACAACCTGGATGTGAACCTGCTGATGGATGGGCGTGTCTGCCCTTTGCGTTGTCGGGACACCCGTTTCGTGCGCGACGTGAACGAATCAAAGGCGCTCAATACGATGTCCGGTCCTGCGGTGATCCTCTCGGCCAATGGGATGTGCACTGGCGGGCGCATCCTGCACCATCTGAAGTGGCGACTGCCTGACCCACACAACGCCGTGCTCTTCGTTGGCTATCAGGCGGAGGGGACGCGAGGCCGCTTGCTGTTAGACGGGGCGAAGCGCATCCGCATCCACGGCCAGGAGGTGCCCGTACGGGCGCGCGTTTTCCATCTAGACGCCCTCTCAGCTCACGCGGATCAGCATGAGCTGCTGCGCTGGTTGGACGGATTTGAGCGGCCTCCGCGCCAGACCTTCGTGGTCCACGGTGAGCAGGAGGCCAGCCGAACTCTGGCTGACGTCTTACAGGCTAGAAGATGGGCGACCACGGTGCCGAACTTGGGGAAGGCCTTCTCGTTAGGGTAACCGAATCTCTTCACCAGGCTACGAGGTGAGAATATGTGGTGTCATTTGCTCCTGGCGGCGCCCGCGCTGGGATTGTTGCTTTTCGTGGTGCTCCCCCTACCGATCGCCCTGCCGGCCTACGGGCTGGTGGTTGTGACCTCGCTGCTGATCTATCACAAAGTATGGCAAAGCATGAAACTGCGGCCGTTCACAGGGCAGGAGGCGTTATTAGGAGCCGAAGGCTACGCCGTGAGCGACCTGGGATCGTCCGGGCTGGTCCAGATCCGGGGTGAACTGTGGACGGCGCTCTCTGATCAGAAGTTAGCCCGCGGAAGCCGTGTCCGCGTCGTGGGTTTTCAGGGGAACAAGGTGATCGTGCGAGAGTCCAGACCGGATCAAAGCCCAGGTACAACTGCTCACTGCTCTGCTACACATCGCTGAGCACCGGGTTTTCTCCTCTGACTTCTTGCACGCTATCCCCGCTATTTAGCGTACCAGGCAGCACGTGCTTTTGCCTACCAGTGAACACGCCGTCCAGCGCTGGTACTTGCAGTCGAGGCCAGGTACACTGAATCCAGACAGATGTGAACCGGGAGGAGGCTCATCGAGGCCCACTGGGAGGTTTGGTCTCATGATCGAATTTCTGCAGGCTTATGGCTACTGGATCATCTTCGGCTTACTTTTCCTGCTCTTGATGCGCATGCATGGCAGTCACGGCGGCATGGGATGCGGCATGGGCAGCCATGACCACGCGCAACAGCACGCCGACGGAGAGCAAGCAAGTCGGGAAGGCGAGCCACGGTCGGGTCAAGGCCCAGGCCCTGGCTGCCATTAAAGCCCGGGAAGGGATCCACGATGACCTCGCGGGGAATCAGGTTGTGGGGGAATCGAACAATGCAACGTGCGGCCACGTGGGTGGATCGCGTGCTGAGCGAGACCGGAATCAGGCTGACCGACCTGGAGCGGCGACAACTGATGGCAGCGCTGGCCTCTCGCCCACATCTGATCCTCAGCGGCCCCGGTGGCATGGGCAAGAGCCGGCTGGCCCGGTCGCTCGCGCGTTGCATCACAGACGGGAGACCGGGCCACGTGTGCACGATTCAGGGCCATCCCTGGTGGGCGGCCGGAACCGGCGACGTCGCCTACTTCATCCATTTGCAGACGGCGTTCAGCGCGTGGCGTCTCGCCCACTTTATGGAGTCTGTACCCCATGGCGCACACGGCACCGAGGCCTACGTCATCTGTGTAGAGCGGATGAGCCTGGCTGAGATTGACTGCTACTTCGAGGTGTTGCTGCCACGGCTGGCCTGGGAGGCGCGTAGCGAAATGCATTCAGCGTCACTGCGATGGATCGGAACGTACGATAGCTACACGCCCCCCGAGCTCGGCCCTCGAGTTCGGCGCATGGCAGCTCTGGTCCACCTCGGTGGAGACGATACACCAGCCATGGAGAGGGACGCGTTGAAATACGCCCGGATAGCATCTGAGTAAGGGTCATGAGGAACGACGATGGCCAGGTACGACGTGGTCATTGCCGGAGCCAGCTTTGCCGGGCTGGCTGTGGCGGCTCAACTACGGGACAATCGGGTGCTCCTGCTAGACCGCAAACCGATCGGCACGGGGCAGACCTCGGCCTGCGGAACACTGGTTTCCACCCTGCAGGCTCTAGGTCTGCAAGACGCCATCCTGCAGATCCATGACCGGCTGGTGGTCCACACGCCGGGCCGCTCCTTCGCCTACCCGGTGGCCGAGCCCTTTTGTACCTTTGACTACGCCCTTCTCTGCCAACGGCTGTGGGAACGGGGCGACGCGGAATTTGTCCAGGCAGCCGCTCTGGGCATCGAACACGACGGGGTCCGCACAAGCCGGGGTGTTTTCGCCGGCAACCTTGTCGTGGACGCTTCAGGCTGGCGGGCCGCGCTGGGAAGCAGCTTCCGGCCCGATCTGGTGCAGTGGGATCGGCTGAACTTCGGTCTGGAGACGACGGTAGCCTACCAGGATGATGGTTTGCATTTCTGGTACGACCCGCGCGGCATCCTTCCAATGGGGGTTACCTGGGCCTTCCCGATTGGCGAGTTCAGCCGCATCGGGATCGCCAGCTATTGTGGAGAGACTCGCCTGGGGAACGGGCTGGACCGCTTTCTCACCGATCTGGACCTGAGGCGTGATGGGCTTCACGGCGGTTATTTCCCTCACACCCTGCGTGACCCGGTGGTAGGCGATCTGTTTCTGGTGGGGGACGCGGCCGGGCAATGCCTGGGATTGACCGGCGAAGGCATTCGCCCAGCCCTCTTCTTCGGAACCCATCTGGGGCACTTGTTACGCCAGGTGTTAGAAGGCGCAATGACCCTACAGGTGGCCCGGGAGATGTATCGAAGGTTGGTACTCGCCCGCAAGCCCGGCTACGACTTGCTATGCCTGGCCCAGCGGGTGCTGCCCCGGTTGCCGTTGCCCCTGGTGCAAGGGCTGATGGCTTTCGTCAACCGACCGGGGGTGCTGCGCCGCATTCTGACGCTCTACGTGCGTGTCTTCTGGCTGGCGATTCCTGAGGCAGCCGCTTCGCGGGCGGTTGTCTCGATGTCGTAGTGGCGGACGAGGGTCCGCAAGGAGGGAGTTACCATGA
>DAOUAJ010000341.1:0-9088 GCA_034433615.1 Anaerolineae bacterium
ATCTCGGGGGGGATGTGCTCATCGGCGTAGCGGATGAGCGCCCGAAACAGGTCGGCCGCGGCCTGGGCATCGGGCAAAGCACGATGGGCATCGCTCAGCGTCACCCCCAACGTCTCTGCCAGCGCGCCCAATGAGTAGCTGGGCTGGCGGGGCAACACGATGGCAGCCAGGGCAAAGGTGTCTATCGTCGCGGGTGGTTCCTGGAGATTGGCCTGGCGCAGGAATCCCAAATCGAACGCCACGTTGTGGCCGATCAGGATGGCATCCCGCAAAAGATGGCGCAGTGTGGGCAACACCATCGGCAGCGTGGGCGCGCGGGCGACCTCCGCCGTGGTGATGCCGGTCAGTTGCGCGATGCGAGGCGGGATGGGGCGGCCCGGATTGATCAGCGTGGACCAGCTCTGCACTTCGCCGTCGCTTTGAAAGCGGACGACGCCAATCTCGATGATCTGATCCTGCTCGGGGTTCAGACCGGTGGTTTCCAGATCCAGCGCGACGAAGGTGGGTCTCATCCTCTCCCCAGAGGTAATAAACTGGGTAGATTATACCCTCAGTGTGTCTCCCTCAACCCGCGGTTACTAATCTTTCCATGTTCTGAATGATGATCTTGGGGTTTGTATTTCTGGGAGGGACGGGTAATCCCCTCTCCTTTAACAGGCTGACGTGCTCGATCATCCCCCACTTTGCTTGAAACAGACAATCCTCAATAGAGTGTCCTATGCCAGTAAACCCCTCTAGATCTGGCGAATAAAATCCGAAGTAATCTGGCTCCTCTGTCGCTTCGATCACCAATGAATATGGTAACTCGATCATCTCTCACCCTCTTCTTTAGCTCTCCTGATGCCTGCTGCTTTCAGGATGGCATGACACGTGCCTGGCTTGGCTATTTTAGCAGGATTGTACCCATTGGTCAAAGCGCGACGTCGTGGAAGTAAGGCAACAAGGGGACAAAGTCCCTTGTTGCCTTGTTGCCTTCTGCCTATTTTCAGGACGGCTACTTTTTGACGATGACCTTGCCTGCCATCCCCTGCCCACCAGCGCCACCATGGAAACGGCAGTAGTAGGGGTACTCGCCTTCCTCGGTGAACGTGAAACTGAACTTATCCCCTTTGCCCAGCCTGCCGGAGTCGAAGAGGCCGTTGTCGGCGGTGACCGTATGAGGCGCGCTGTCAAAGTTCTCCCACACCACCGTCGTGCCTGGGGTGATGGTCAGCTCGCCGTCGCCGAAGGCGAACTTTTCGATGTTGACCGTTGCCATGGTTGTCGGCAGGCCACCGGTGATCCTGGGCGTAGGGGTCAGCGTGGGGGGTACAGGTGTGGGCGCAGGCGCCGTCGGAGCCGGCGCGGCCGGGACGCAAGCGGCCAATGTCAGCAGAAAGATCAATAACCCGATGCTCAAACGACTTAACATCTTGTCCTCTCCTAACGTAAGTGCTCGGGGGAATAGCCGATAGGTTGGTGACCGCCTATCTCACTACAGCTTACGTCAGGAGAGACGGGTTTGGATGAGGGGCCAGGTGCCGGTTTGCCCCTGTGCCTGGCCACCCTGGCCTGACCGCCAGGACAGGCAGGACAGGCTGCTCTGGCTGGGCAGACCAGGGAAACCAGCGCCTGGGGATTGGGCTATTGAGCATGCCTGGGGGTCACAGTTTTCCGCCGATGACCCGTGGCGAGGTGGGGCCGGGGCTGCCCCCCATCGGCTCCACCGTCACCTCCACAGCCTGATACTCGCCCAACGTCCGCTGCGCCTTGATCAGCAGCGTCCCTTCCCCCTCCTCGTTCACCTCAAACACCCCTCCGCTCTCCCGCTGGCCATCCCAAATCAGCCACAACTGGTAGACTTTCCCCTCCTCCAGCGGTGGCAGGCCGTAGACGTGCAACGCCGCTACCCGGCTCTCCGGTCGGAAGTACAGCACGCCGCGAGCATTCGGTGCGATGGAGGCACCGGTCAGGGTGACCCGGGGCGACTCGGCCAAGGCGGCGATGGCAGTAGCCTGCACCGCCGCCTGTTCTTCCACCTCCGCGACCCGGGTGAGCCAGTACAGGTTGGTGGTGAAGAGCAAGAGCAGGGAGGCGACCAGGGCCACCAGGCCCGCAGCACGAGCAGAGCGTAGCCTCAAACCTTCCCTAAGATGCTCCCACAGCGGGCGGCGCGGTGTTGGAGCCGCTCGTCGGCGCAGGTCGGCGGCGAGGTGACGAGGGGCGTGCACGGGCGGGGCCGTGTAGAGCAGTTCATCGGCCAGAAGTCGGTAGTCGGCCAGCAGGGCGCGGCAGGGAGCACAGAGCTGGAGGTGGGCCTCCACCTCGTCCTTCTCTTCGGGGTCTACCGCACCCAGAGCGTAAGCCGGGATCAAGTCCCGAACAGATTCGTGGTTCATGACACCTTCCCAGCGGCGGAGGAGCCTTCCAGCCAGAGTGAGCGAAGCTTTTCCAATCCCATACGCAGGCGGCTTTTCACCGTGCCCAGGGGCAGGTTCAGGTGCTCGGCCAGGTCACGGTGAGTCATGCCACCGAAATAGGCTAACTCGATGAGCTCGCGTTGCTCCTGGGGCAAGAGGCCCAGGAGGACGCGCAGATGCTGGCCCTGCTCCCATGCGGCTTGCTGCGCTTCGCTCATGGTTCCGAGAGATGGATCATCGAGTTCCAGGGGTGTCGCCTGGTGGTGACGTCCCTCGTAACGCAGACGGTCAATAGCCGCAAAGCGGGTCACGCTGAGCAACCAGGTACTGAAGCGACCGCGCCGGGCATCGTAGCTTTGCCCTTTTTGCCATAGCTTGAGGAAAACGTCTTGGGTGACCTCTTCAGCCAGGGATGAATCACCAAGGACATGGAGGGCCATGCTGTACACCAGATCAACGTACCGTTGATGTAAGAGCAGAAGGGCCTCGTTATCGCCTCTGGCGATACGCTGGAGCAGGATGGCGTCATCGGGAACGGAGTCGGCCATACGTCTGGTCCTTGGCAGGAGATGGTTTCCCAAAAGTCCTGACGCGAGTATCGCATGGGACGTTGAGGCTGTCAAGTAACTTGAGGTGAACATGACTTCACTGGCAGGAGAAGGGCAATCGGGCGGCCCTGGTGGGTAATCACGTACTCTTCTCTTTCTTCCCGCATGCAACAGCAGTGGGAAGCCCTCCAGCGGGGTCACCCCACCGGAGGGCTTGTTTCTACCGGGCCGGGCCGTGGCATGCTTACTCTTCCGCAGACTCATATGCCTGGCCGTCCAGCACCACGATCACCCGCGTGCCCAGGGCGAAGTAGGGCGCCAGGGCCGGCTTGCGGGCCAGCAGTTGGAAGTAGGCGTCGCTGCCGAAAATCACCCGCTCCGGCTTCATTTTCTCAGCATCGAACGCGGTGTCTACCCACACGCCGTCCTGCAGGATGAACGCCTTGTCGTTGACGACGCGCACGGTGCCTCCACCTTCGGCTGCGCGCTCCGCTGACTTGAGCGCCTCACGCGTCACGCTATCCTGCACGGCCGCCGCGCCAGAAGCTGGAGCCTCAGCCACGCGCGCGACCTCTTCGCGTGGGGCGGGTAGAATTGTCACTCTTGGCGGCACTGGCGTAGCCCCTTCGCCTCCCATCCCCCATGGCAATCGTGGCCAACCCCGGGGGGCCAGCATGGGTATGGGCGTCGGCAGGACCGGGGGTTCTGGGATCGGCCACGCTTCGCGCATCGCCAGGGGTTCCTCGACCAGGTACGAAGTATACGGCGTGATGATCCCATAACGTTTGCTGAGTTCGATCACCTCGTCCACCAGCTCGCGCTGAGCGCCATGCAGCCGAATCTGGGTGAGCAGGTAACCGACCTTCCGTGTGGCCCACAGCCGGGCGATGAACGGCTCGCCTCCCTCATCCCGGAATTTCACCGCTTCGTAGGTGTAGGTCACCGGGCGATTGTTCACCAGGCCCGTCAGCCGCAGGTCCACCGTGCCGCCCTGGCGATACCGCCCCGTCACCACGAGCTGGCCGCCGGCGAACAGGTCAGGCAACGGGTAAGGGTAAATTTCCTCGACGTGCAGGTCACCGAAGTCCAGGGTCAGGTCCGTCAAGACAGGCTCGCTAACCTTAGCGTAGAAATCGGACACGACCTCGTCAATGCGCTGGCCGGGCCGCACGTATGCGCTGCTGCCGCGATGCTCCTGCGCCAGCCGGTCCAGCAGGATGGTGTTCACGTCATCGCCCACGCCGAAGGTGAACAGCCGCACGTGCTTGCCGGCCGCCTGTGTCACGTTGGCCACGATGCGCTCCTCCTCCGTCACCCCCTCCGTGGGCAGCCCATCGGTCAGGAAGATGACGATGGCGGGCCGTTCGCCTTCGGTCGGCAGTGAGGCCAATGCCTCCAACAGCGCCCGGTTGATGTCCGTGCCTCCCACCGCGCGCAGTGAGCGGACCCACTCTTTGGCATCGGCCGCCTGGGCGGCGGGCTGCATCCCCTGCGCGTAGCTGCGGACGCCGGTGCTGAACGCCACCACGTTGAAGCGGTCATCTGGCTGGAGCTGATCGAGGATGTAGATCAGCGCGTCCTGAGCCTGGCGGATCTTCTCACCCTTCATGCTGCCAGATACATCCAGCACCAGGACCACGTCCTTGGCCACAATCTCGTCTGTTTGCACCTTCACCGGCGGCGCAGCCAGCAGCAAGAAGAAACCGTCCTCGCCCGCGGGACGGTAGCTGAGCACGCTCAGGTCAATGGCCCGGGCGGCGGTCGAGAAGTAGAGATCGAAGTCCTTGTCTGCCGTCACCTCGGTCGCCTCATAGCCGACGCGAGCCCGATAATCGCCATCTCGCACGACTGCTACGTCATGGCTGGGCGAGTAGATGGCTTTGAGCGGCTCCGTGGTGTGCAGAGAGACGTTGACACTAAGTTCTCCGACCGGCTTGGGGGCCAAGCGGTCCGTTCGCAAGGGGTACTGGTAATGCACCAGGGTACCATCGCGGCTCAGCACCTGACTATAGCTGAGTTCGATCTTGCGCTGACCGCCCGGTGGGATAGGAAAGATGCTGGCCTGGAACAGCTCACGCCCCACGTATTCCAGCAAGGCCGGGTCCCGCCGACGACGGACGATGGACTCGTAGATCGCTCGTGCCTCTTCACGGGTCAGCAGCCTGCCTTCCAGCCGCTTGCCGTCCACCCACATTGCAAAATCGGAGACGGCGGCGTCCACCGGCAGTGGGAAGAGATAGGTGCCCTCGACCGGGAACATGGCCTCATTGACGAAGACCTGCTCCACACGCGTCGTGGCGATCTGGTCCTCGATCTCGACGGTGACACGGTGGCTGGCGATGCGGATGGGGCCACTTAGAATGGGAGGGAGATCACGTGGTGGGGAGTCAATGATGATCCCCTGAGCGGCCACGGGGGCCATAAAAACCGTCAACCATAGTACGATCAGGATCAGTAGTAAACCGTATCGCATTGGCTACCTCCTCAAGTGGAGCAATCCTTCACAGTTGCTCATCTTTGTGACTGTCCGTCAACATGACGACAACTGGCGATGATTTGTTCCCACACCGTAGTACCAGGCTCCGGTTTTAAACCAGAGCCTGGCTTGAGCCAATAAAAAAGCTGCTCCCAGGCGGCGGTTTAAAACCGCTGCCTGGGAGCAGCCTGGGCTCAAACCTCATGAGAGAGCACGCCGTCCCTACTGCGGCTCCAGATTGTACGTCAGGCTGGTGATCAGCCAGCGCCCACCGCGGCGGGCAAAGGTCCAACGATCGCCGGCCTCAGCCCTCTCCGAACCGATCTGCGTCGTCGTGGTCACCACGGCCGTATCGCCAGTAATGGTGGCCTCCACGACGGGATGGGCGACCGTCTGCGGCGCGCCGGGGAACACCAGCACCACGTAGCGCTCGCGAATGGCGTCCTTCCCTTGCCAGCGTGCATCGTCCCCCGGCTGATCCGGCGTGTGCCGGGCATCCACTACCTCTCCATCTTCGGCCCAGATCTCCATCAGGCGATCAATATCCTGGGCGACGATCGCTTCAGCCTCGGCATTCAGCAACTGGCGGATGGCCTCCTCGTCAGTAGTAGGTAGGGGAGTCGGTGTGCGCAAGGCCGGCGTCGGCGTGGGTGGTCGCTGAGGCGTAGCCGGCCGGCCACAGGCGGCCAGCAAGAAAAACGCGATCAGACACCCACACATCATCAAGGAGCTTCCTATATAACCAATGCCTGACTTCCTGTCCATCATGGTCATACCCTTGCTCAGAACGCTACCGGCAGCCCGGGCACCCTCGTCCGCACCCGGTACAGCGACGTGCGCGCGGTAATGTACAGCGTCTGCCGGTCCTCGTCACCCCAGGCGCAGTTGGCCGGCCGTTCCGGCGTCACGATCACCCCCAGCAGCTCGCCGTCCGGCTCGAAGACCCACACCCCCGTCGCGCCCGTAACGTACAGATGCCCTTCTGTGTCAATCTTCATGCCGTCGGGAGAGCCAGGTTGGGGGTGATCCATGTCGGCGATAATGCGAGAGTTGGCCAGCGTCCCGTCCGGGCGCACGTCGAAAGCGCGCACGTGGCGGCGCGGCGAGTCGTCAATGTACAGCACCGCCTCATCAGGAGAGAACGCCAGCCCGTTCGGACGGTCGAAGTCGTCCACGAGCAGCTCCAGCGTGCCATCAGGCAGGATGCGGTAGACGCCGTTGCACGGCTGCTCTCGCTGTTCTGGCTCGATGCCGTAAGGTGGATCGGTAAAGTAGATGGTGCCATCCGACTCGACGACCACGTCGTTGGGGCTGTTCAGCCGCCGGCCCTGGTAACGCTCAGCCAGGGCGACGATGGTGCCGTCGGCCTCGGTGCGGGAGACGCGGCGGTTGCCGTGCTCGCAGGCGATCAGGCGGCCTTGCCGGTCCAGCGTCAGTCCGTTGGAGTTGCCGCTGGGCTCGCGCCATACCTCGACTCGGCCGTCTGGCGTCCACTTGTAGATGCGGCTGGCCGGGATGTCCGAGAAGAGCAGATAGCCATCCGGGTGCCACACCGGGCCTTCGGTGAACTGGAATCCGGTAGCGATGCATTCGGGATCGCCGGGCTCGATCAGTGACTTCAGTTTCATGGTCCCCTCCCTGCTATGTCTACCTCGGGCGATTGCGTAGAGTTGCCCGTGCTCAGATTGTACCACAGCTGGGCGGGGGGCAAAGTTTTCCTGCGCGTGGATGTGGTATAATATTGCAACCCTGAACCGACTCGATTCAGTTGTGAGGAGAAAGCTCTTATGCCTGCTGACAAAACCAAAATCAACAAGGTCGTCCTGGCCTACTCCGGTGGGCTGGACACGTCAATTATCGTCCCCTGGCTGCGCGAGAACTATCACTGTGAGGTGGTCTGTTTCTGCGCGAACATTGGCCAGGAAGATGATCTCTCAGGCATCGAGGCAAAAGCCATCGCCTCGGGCGCCAGCAAGTGCTACGTGGAGGACCTCCGCCTCGAGTTCCTGACCCATTACGTCTTTCCTACCATGCAGGCGGGCGCCATTTACGAGCGAAAGTACCTGCTGGGCACGTCTATGGCGCGGCCGCTGATCGCCAAACGCCAGGTGGAGATCGCCGAGCTGGAACGTGCAGAGGCGGTGGCCCACGGTTGTACCGGCAAGGGCAACGACCAGGTCCGTTTCGAGCTGACTTACCAGGCGCTCAACCCGCGGCTGGCGGTGATCGCGCCCTGGCGGGAATGGACGATTCGCGGCCGAGAGGACGCGCTGGATTACGCCCTTGAACACAACGTGCCGGTGACAGCCACCCGGAAGTCCATCTACTCGCGGGATTCGAACCTCTGGCATCTCAGCCACGAGGGAGGCATGTTGGAGAACCCCTGGCAGGAGCCGGAGGAGGCCATGTACCAGCTCACCGTGGCTCCCGAGCAGGCGCCCGATGAGCCAGAGTACATTACCATTGACTTTCAGCAGGGCACGCCCACTCATATCAATGGCACGGCTATGGGGCCGATCGAGCTGGTGACCATGCTCAACCAGCTCGGCGCCAAACACGGGATCGGCCGGGTGGACCTGGTGGAGAACCGACTGGTGGGCATGAAATCGCATGGGGTGTACGAGACCCCTGGCGGCACCATCCTGGTGGAGGCTCACCAGGCGCTGGAGCAACTCTGCCTGGACCGGGAGACGCTGCACTACAAGCAACAAGTGGCTCTCAAATATGCCGACCTGGTCTACAACGGTCAGTGGTTCACGCCGCTGCGCGAGGCGCTGGATGCCTTCGTGAAGGTCACGCAGCAAAACGTCACCGGCACGGTACGCTTGAAGCTGTACAAGGGCAACGTCATTCTGGTGGGCCGCAAGGCACCCATGAGCCTCTACCGCGAAGATTACGCGACCTTCGGCGAGGAGGACGTTTACAATCAGAAGGATGCCGAAGGCTTCATCAAGCTGTTTGGCCTCCCACTGAAGGTGCGAGCGTTGGTAGACATTGAGGGTACAGGCCAGAGCCAGTGGCGCAGCCCGAACTACAGCCAGTTCAAGCGGGACTGAACCGTAAAACGTAATGAGTAAAACGTGAAGGGCAGGGAGCCTATCGCCTCGCGCTTCACGTTTTACGTTTCACGGGAGATGAGGAGAGGTCCATGCACAGACTCAATACACCTTCTGTCACTTCCGTTTCCGGCTTCCAGGCCGCGGGTGTGGCGGCTGGCATCAAGGCATCAGGGGATCGCGATTTAGCCCTGATTGTATCAGAGGGGCCGTGTAGCGCAGCCGCCATCTTCACCCAAAATCGCTTTGCGGCTGCTCCCGTGTCCTACGACCGCACCGTCATCACGATGAACCCAGGCGGCATCCGGGCTGTGGTCATCAATAGCGGCTGCGCCAACGCCTGCACCGGCACCGAGGGTATGGCCAACGCCCGACGCATGGCAGAGATGGTCGAATACGCGCTGAGCCTGGGTCCCCACAGTTGCCTGGTGATGTCTACTGGTGTTATTGGTGTTCAGTTGCCAATGGACAAAGTGCAACGGGGTGTTCAGGAAGCAGTGGCGGCACTTAGCCCATTCGGCGGAAGCGATGCCGCCCGCGCCATCATGACCACAGACACCCGGCCTAAAACGGCGGGCGTACAAGTGGAGATCGAGGGGGCAACCATCA
>DAOUAJ010000342.1:0-15887 GCA_034433615.1 Anaerolineae bacterium
CAAAGGAACAAAAGATGGTCACTGCCGGGCCGTAGAGACCCGGCAGTGACGTCTGGTGCTACGAAGGCATCATCTCCGGTTACTGCTTGAAGAAGAATTGTTCGCCGCTGAAGTTGGCAGCAATCGCATAACCGCCGCTCGGGATGTTGCCCAGCTTCCTGGAGGCGATCATGGCGTACTTGACGTTTTCGACTATGGTGATGATGGGCAAGTTCTCCCGATGCCAAGCCAGCTCCTGCTCTACGATCTGGTTGTACTCTTCCGAGCCGGGGACCGCAGTCCACCTTTGGGCGTTGAGCTCGAGGCCCCTCTTAGCCCACTCCAGTGGCTCTTCACCTTGCTGACCACGGGTTTCGTCCCATAAACACCAGAGGCGGCTTCCACCCCCCTGGCAGAGGGCGAGACGAGTCCAGCGATCATCCCAGCCCTGGTCGTCGGTCCAGATCATCGTCGCTTGCAGCTCATTGGCATTGGCGCGCTGGGTCCATAGTTGCGGATCAATCTGCTTAACCAACACCTTCAAGCCGACATCCTTAAGGTGTTCAGCGACCAGCTCGGCCACCAGCGGGATATCGGGGGCGTGGGCGCCATGCTCAAGCAGGATCGTGAAGGTGTTGCCATCCGGACCCAGGCGGAAGCCATCGGCATCGCGCTTGTCCAGGCCCATTTCATCGAGCAGGGCGTTGGCTTTCTCCGGGTTGTACTTGGAGTTGGCCTCCCCGACTGTCCTGAGCGGCATGGTCGCAAACCCGTAGTAGATGCTTTCCAGGATCTCCTGCCGGTTGATGGCCATGCTCACGGCCTGGAGGAAACGAGGATCCCGGACGACCTTGCGCCAGTTCTCGTCGTTGAACGTCCGGTTGATGATGAGTCCAGTGGGATCCACGTGCATATCCAGCAAGACCACCCGAAAGCCCGCCTTCTCCTCATTCTCTTTGTAGAGAGGTAGCTTGGCCAGCGCGGTGGTCTCCCTCATGAAGTCCACCTCGCCAGTCAGGATCTTCAAGGTGACTGCCTCGGCATTCTCGACCAGCACCGTCATCACCCGATCAATGTAGGGCAACTGTTTGCCTTCGGTGTCTACCTTGAAGTAGTAGGGGTTTCTTTCAAAGGTTAGCGTGTTTTCGGGTCCCTTCACCCCCATCCACGGCGTCAAGACGGGAAAGCCGATGCATTGCTGGTTGGTGAGTTCCCAGTTGATGCAGTCCCTGAGGTTGAACAGTTGCACCCACTGATCCTCACCCAGGTTCTGCTCCGCCAATAGCGGCTTTAACTGTTCCATTGGTGTGTACTTGGGATGGAACTGCTTCAGGTAATGCGCAGGCCGCAAGAGTTCACTGTATCCCACCCACTTCTCGATAGTGAGCTGCCTCAAGTACCCACCGTAAGGCGCAGAGAAGGAGACGCGGAACGTGTAATCGTCAATGATCTCCAGCTTCATCGGGTCGCCGGTGGAGCTCCCGCCTGTTCTATGTCGCGCCGGGAAGACCGGAGTGATCTCCTCGTTCAAGAGGACATCCTCATAAGTGAACCGTACATCTTCTGTGGTGACCGGCTCCCCATCCGACCACTTCAGCCCCTTGCGCATGTGGAAGGTGAAGACCTTGTTGTCGTCGCTCACTTCAAAGTCTTTGACAATGTTGCCGCGAATGCCCTGGACGCCGATGCCGGGTGCCATCAGCAGCGGCTCATTCATCATGACGAACACATCGGGGTCCCAGTTGACGCGGAAGTGAGATCCGCGCAAAGTGCCGCCGTACTGCCCAGGGGTCCAATCGGGCAGGTCCTGTTCCGGGATGAGCACGCCCGGCCCGACGACGAAGGGCTCCTCCGGCAATCGCTCATCCACTGGGGGCAGCTTGCCGGCCTTCACCAGCTCCGCCAACATAGGGGCTTCTTGATACTTCGTGGGCGGGGCCGCCGGGGCTACTTCTGGAGCCGGCGTCGGCGTAGCTTCTGCTACAGGGGGTGCAGGCGTCGCTGCTGGGGCGCACGCCGTGATCACCAAGGCCAGAACGACAAGCATAGGCCACAGATGCCGCTTAAACATGGTCCCCTCCTTTTAGGTTATGGGTCTTCTCGGTGACTGATGCCACCATCACGGATCGGATATCTCCCCCGACTACGGAGATGACAGAGCCTGTTAAAGAGAACGTCGTGCTTATCTACAGGGCACACAGGCAATCATTGACTACCGGACTCCAGATATGCTGTTGTATCACCTCCTCAGTATAATATGTTTGGTGTGGAGGCGCCAGCCCGTCGCCCACTTGACTTAGCGAGAATCTCTAGCATCCCCTCGGGCAGAGCCCTCGGGGCGAAGCCTAGGGGCTGGCCCAGGGAAGGTAGCACGACACTACACCAGGTCCACGATCACTCCGAGCTGGCGTAGCCCTTCAATCTCCCGGGCCGACGCCTTGACATCGGTGACCAGCCTGTGAACCTTCTGGACAGGGGCAATCAACCCCGCCGCCACCACGCCCACTTTGGAAGAATCGGCCAATAAGATGGTCTGCTGAGCCGCCTCGATCGCCCTGCGCTTCATCGGGATCTCCTCGAAGCTGGCATTGGTGATCCCCCCTTCGACGGAAACCCCACTGGCGGCCAGGAACGTGTAGTGAAACCGCATACTGTAGGCATGGAGACTCTCAAGGGCTAACATGCCGCCAATGGTCAGCGAGCGATGGTGTAGTGTGCCGCCGACCACGATCACCGTGATGTGCTCATAGCCGGCCAGCCGGGCCGCGATGTTGAGGCCGTAGGTCACCACAGTGATGTTGGTCTTATTAGCCAGGTACGGCAACATGCATTCCGTGGTGGTCCCCCCATCCACGAAGATGGTTTCGCCCGGCCGGACCAGTTGAGCGGCAAACTCGCCGATCCGAGTCTTCTCCTCACGGTAGGAGACTTCGCGTACACTGAACGGCGCTTCGGAGGAGGTGGAATTGAGTCTCAGCGCGCCGCCATAGGTTCTCTGGAGCAATCCGGCATGGTGGAGTTCGTTGAGGTCACGACGAATGGACGCTCTGCTGACGCCGAAGCAGGATGCCAGTTCCGTCACGCTCACCCGGCTATCCTGCTGAATCAATTTCAGGATCTTTTGCCTGCGCTCTGCCGGATACACGAGCCCTCGTCCTTTGCAACAGGTCAGATGCAGCTTGCTAAGGAGGCCCCATTCGCCCTTGTGGTTTTTGTGTACTACCGTTCATTCTATGGACAATGTAGCATATTCCTGCTCTCCTGTCAAGATCTTGTAGTCCACACCCCCTCTCGGAGCTTTTTAATCTTCAAATGGACTGGGGCGGGGGGGCCGCGGGGGCGGGCTAATTTTGACAAAAATCGGTTTGTGTGTTATAATTGACAAATGCTGTATAGTATATCCCCCGGCTAATCCTATAACGATCACGAAAATTTCCTCAAGGTAGAAGGCAACCCATTCGCTCGGAGTGGGTTTTTTGCTGTTTGAAGGAGTGGGTGAAAAAGATGATCAATCGGATGAATGATGGCTACCTGCGACCTCACAAATCGTATGCTCGATTGCCCGACGTGCTTGAATTGCCACGCCTGATCGAAATTCAGTTAGAGTCTTTCCGCTGGTTCCAAACCGAAGGGCTACGGGAGTTGTTCGATGAGATTAGCCCTATCGTCAGCTTCAACCGTAATCTCGAACTCCACTTCGGTGAATTCTGGTTTGGCGAGCCTAAATACCCGGAGCGAGAGTGCCGTGACCGTGATATGACCTACGCGGCTCCGCTATGGGTCAAGGCCAAGCTTATCAACAAAGAGACAGGCGAAATCGCCGAGCAGGACGTCTTCATGGGTGATTTCCCCCTCATGACCGATTCGGGCACGTTCATTTACAATGGGGCTGAGCGCGTCGTGGTCAGCCAGCTTATCCGATCACCGGGCGTTTATTTCACCGTGGAAGAGGATCGCGCGACCGGGCGGGAGCTGTGCTTCGCGAAGCTGATCCCCAGCCGGGGGGCCTGGCTGGAGTTTGAGACCTCAAAGCGTGATGTCCTCTCCGTGAAAGTGGACCGCAAACGCAAGTTGCCGGTGACCGTCCTTCTGCGCTCCGTGGGTTATGGCACCGATGACGAGATCCGGGCCCTGTTCGCAGAAGTGGATAACATGCCAGAGCACCCTTACATCGCAGCGACGCTGGAGCGTGATCCGACGTCCACGCCAGGCAGCGGCCCGGAAGCCTCCAGGCAGGGGGTGGAGGCCGCGTTACTGGAATTCTACAAAAGGTTGCGGCCGGGCGACCCGCCAACGCTGGACAATGCACGTAACTTCTTGCAGAATTTGCTGTTTGTGCCGCGCCGTTATGACCTGGGGCGGGTGGGGCGCTACAAGCTGAACCGACGGTTGGGGCTCTCCATACCACAGACGCAGCGTACACTGACCAACGAGGACCTGACCAAGGTCGTCGAGGTGATGATCCGGATCAACAACGGTGTGGACAGAGGGGATGACATTGATCACCTAGGCAATCGCCGCATCAAGACCGTGGGTGAGTTGATCCAGAACCAATTGCGCATCGGGCTTTTGCGCATGGAACGCGTGGTGCGTGAGCGCATGTCCATTCGCGACCCGGAGCAGCTCAGCCCCCTTTCACTGATCAATATCCGTCCGGTGGTCGCGGCCGTGCGCGAGTTCTTCGGTGGCTCTCAGCTCAGCCAATTCATGGATCAGACCAATCCGTTAGCCGAGCTGACTCACAAGCGGCGCCTCAGCGCTCTGGGACCGGGGGGCCTGCGCCGGGAACGCGCGGGCTTTGACGTGCGCGACGTCCACCATAGCCACTACGGTCGGATTTGCCCCATTGAGACACCGGAAGGCCCTAATATCGGCCTCATCGGTTCCCTGGCAAGCTATGGCCGGGTCAATGAGTTCGGCTTCATCGAGACCCCCTACCGTCGTGTGTTGCGTGAGGTCCCCAATGAGCCGGCGCGGCTCACCGGCCGCACCTTGCGCGAAGACGTCATAGACCCAGACTCAGGTCAGGTGATCGCAGCGGCAGGCACTGTCGTTGACGAGGAACTGGCTGCCCGGATAGCTACACTGATAGATCGGCTGCCCGTCATCAAAGTTCGGCCCTTTGCTACCAACGAGATCGTCTATCTCACGGCTGATGAAGAAGAGCGCCACACTATCGCCCAGGCCAGTTCCGCCTTGAACGAGCGGAACGAGTTCGTGGACGCGCGGGTCTCTGCACGCCGTAGTGAAAACTTCTACTTTGAATCGCCTGAGCGGGTGGATTACATGGACGTATCGCCCAAGCAGATCGTCTCCGTGTCCACCGCGCTGATCCCGTTCCTGGAGCACGACGATGCCAATCGGGCCTTGATGGGCTCCAACATGCAACGCCAGGCAGTACCCTTGCTACGCCCGGAAGCTCCCCTGGTGGGCACAGGCATGGAGCGTCAGGCAGCGTTGGACTCCGGCCAGGTGGTGGTCGCCAAACGGGCAGGCGAAGTGGTCAGCGTCACCTCTAGCGAGATCGTCATCCTCGAGGAGGATGGCACGCGCCGGACTTATCCGCTGCGCAAATTCAACCGATCCAATCAGTCAACCTGCATTGACGAGCGGCCGGTGGTCTACAAAGGGCAATGGGTACAGCCCGGTGATGTCCTGGCCGATTCCAGCTCGACCCAAGCGGGCAATCTGGCACTGGGACAAAATGTATTGTGTGCCTTTCTGAGTTGGGAGGGGGGTAATTACGAGGATGCTATTTTGATCTCAGAGCGCCTGATATGGGACGACATGTTCTCTTCTATTCACATCGAGAAGCATGAAGTAGAAGCGCGCGATACCAAGCTCGGTCCGGAGGAAATTACTCGAGACATTCCTAACGTCGGCGAGGATGCGTTGAAGGATCTGGACGAGCATGGCATCATTCGCATCGGTGCGGAGGTGGGGCCGGGCGACATTCTGGTTGGGAAGATTACACCCAAAGGTGAGACGGAGCTAAGCCCGGAGGAGAAGTTGTTACGAGCTATCTTTGGTGAGAAGGCCCGCGAGGTGAAAGACTCGTCGTTGCGCCTGCCGCATGGCGAGCACGGTAAGGTGGTGGATGTGAAGGTGTTCGCGCGGGACGAGTACCGTGATCTGCCGGCCGGCGTGGAGAAGATGGTGCGCGTGTCGGTGGCACAGCGACGCAAGTTGAGTGCGGGCGATAAGATGGCTGGTCGCCACGGTAACAAGGGGGTCATCTCTAAGATCGTGCCCATCGAGGATATGCCTTTCCTGGAAGATGGCACACCAGTTGACATCATTCTTAACCCTTTGGGTGTGCCCGCGCGTATGAACATCGGGCAGATCTTGGAAACTCACTTGGGTTGGGCGGCCGATCGTTTGGGGTTCCGGGTGCTCGCGCCAGTGTTTGATGGAGCCAGAGAAGATGAGATCGAGGCTGAACTGGCCCGAGCCTGGCTGATTGATAAGGCGTGGCGTGAGATCACCGATCGGGCCTGGATACGCGTGAAGGCGTTGAACCTGCCGGATAACCACTTGCGAGACGATGACGAAGCGCGCTTGCTTTACATCTCTGAATGGCTGCAAGATCAACCCGAATACGATGTGGGGCGTATGAGCTATGACCGGGTGTATGCCCGGCGCTCTGTGCTGCGGCAGTGGTTGCGCGAGCGGGGGTACGATCCGGATTCCCTTCTCTCCTTCGAGGATGACCCTCGCTCCTTCTCTGAACGACAGAAGGTAGACGAGCAGGCTCGCCTGGTCTGCTGGCGGGAATGGCTGCGCCACCATGGCGTGGATGCTTCCCATGTGCCTGATGCGGAACTAAGGGCCTTCGCCGAGCAGAAGAGTCGGGAGATCGGCTGGCCGTTGCCGACGACAGGCAAACAGAAACTGTACGACGGCAAGACCGGCATGCCTTTCGATCAGCCGGTGACGGTGGGCATCATCAACATGATGAAGCTGGCGCATCTGGTCGAGGATAAGGTGCACGCTCGCTCCACCGGCCCATACAGTCTGGTCACGCAACAGCCTTTGGGCGGTAAGGCTCAGTTCGGTGGCCAGCGTTTTGGTGAAATGGAGGTATGGGCGCTGGAGGCCTATGGCGCAGCCTACGTGCTTCAGGAGATGCTGACGGTGAAGTCCGACGATGTCACAGGCCGCGTCAAGACCTACGAGGCCATCGTGAAGGGTGAGCCGATCAGCCCACCGGGCGTCCCCGAATCGTTCCGGGTGCTGGTGAAGGAGCTGCAATCGCTGGGGTTGGCCGTGGAAGTGATTAATGAGAAACAAGAAGTCGTCCAGTTCGGGCGGGAGGAGATAGAGGAGCGTTTGCCCAAACTTGGCTTCAGCCTGAGCCTTCCCGGCCCTATGGCGGGGTACGAATAAAGGCAACGAGTAATAAGGCGATGAGGAACGAGGCGATGGAGAGCGAGGCAATGAGAGATAAGGCGGCGGCCCGCAAACCTCGTTGCCTCATCCCTTATTGCCTCGGTGCCTTTTGGATGCCAGGACGGTGAGTGGAATTTAGGGGGGTGTTACCGTGGAAGTTAATGATTTCAACGCCATTCGCATCTCTCTCGCTTCTCCTGAGAAGATCCGAGAGTGGTCTCACGGCGAGGTTTTGAAGCCAGAGACGATCAACTATCGGACATTACGACCCGAAAGAGACGGCTTGTTCTGCGAGCGTATCTTTGGGCCGACGAAAGATTGGGAGTGCTACTGCGGCAAATACAAACGCGTTCGCTACAAGGGCATCGTCTGCGAAAAATGCGGTGTGGAGGTGGCACCGTCGCGGGTGCGTCGCGAGCGCATGGGGCATATTGAGCTGGCCTCGCCGGTGGCTCACATCTGGTACGTTAAGGGGGTGCCCAGCCGGCTGGGGCTGTTGCTGAACATCTCGCCTCGCAATCTGGAGCGCGTCCTTTATTTCGCCCAGTTCATCATCACTTACGTTGATGAGGAGGCGCGCCAGCGCACCCTCCAGCGCCATGAGCGTGAGCTGGCTATGCGCCTGGCCCGGATCGAGGGCGAGGTTAATGCCCAGATCGAACAGATCGAGGCGCGCCGGGATGAGGCTCTGGCCGCGTTGGATGAAGAGCAAGAAACCCAACTGCGCCAGCTTGAAGATCGGCTGGCGACCGAGACAGACGAGATCATCGGCGTGGCGCGCACCTTGCAGGCCCGATTGACGGATCTGCAAGGGAAGGCATTGAGCGAGCCGATCACCCTGGCCTGGAAGAGCGATCCCCTGTACGAGGCGGGAGAGGTGATCGGACGCGAGCACTTTGATCGGTTGAATGCAGCCGTGCAGGCGCGCTTGAGCGAGATCGAAGATACTATTCGCGCGAAGCAGGAGGATGTTCGCTTGCTCGTCCAGGCACGGCGCGACCAGGTGCGTCGCGAGACAGATGCCGAGATCGAGACGTTGCGCACCCATGCCGAGGAACAGAAAAGCCAACTGCGCCAGCAGCACGAGGCAGAGATGATGGAGCTACGCACCCTGCAGGCGATGGATCTGATCACAGAGAGTCGCTATCGGGAACTGCTTGATCGTTGGGGTAATGTGTTCAAGGCTGGCATGGGTGCTGAGGCCATTCGGGAGATCGTCTCTCGACTGGATCTCGACAAGCTGGCGAAAGAGCTCAGGCATGAGATCCGCACCACGCGCTCCAAGCAGCGGCGTAAGAAGGCGGCCAAGCGGCTGCGCGTCGTGGAAGCGTTCCGCAAGTCCGGGAATAAGCCGGAGTGGATGATTCTGACCGTGCTGCCGGTGATCCCACCCGACCTGCGGCCCATGGTCCAATTGGACGGCGGGCGTTTTGCCACCAGCGATCTGAACGATCTGTACCGGCGTGTGATCAACCGCAATAACCGATTGAAGCGGCTGTTGGATCTGGGCGCGCCGGATGTCATTGTGCGCAATGAGAAGCGCATGCTGCAGGAGGCAGTAGATAGCCTGATTGACAATGGGCGACGGGGCCGGGCGGTCTCTCGCTCGGGCAAACGCAAACTCAAAAGCCTGAGTGACATGCTTAAGGGTAAGCAAGGCCGGTTCCGCCGCAACCTGTTGGGTAAGCGTGTGGACTACTCCGGCCGCTCCGTGATCGTCATCGGCCCAGAGTTGCAGCTTCACCAGTGCGGCCTGCCCAAGAAGATGGCTTTGGAATTGTTTAAGCCGTTCGTCATGCGCCGTCTGGTTGAGCAGAACTACGCGCATAACATCAAGAGCGCCAAGCGCATGGTGGATCGCGAAGACCCGGCGGTGTGGGATGTGCTGGAGGAGATTGCCAAAGAGCGGCCGGTGTTGCTGAATCGCGCGCCGACATTGCACCGTCTAGGCATTCAGGCTTTCGAAGTCGTCCTCATCGAAGGCAGCGCCATTCAGATCCATCCGCTGGTCTGCGCGGCCTTCAACGCCGACTTCGACGGCGACCAGATGGCTGTTCACGTGCCACTCTCGGATAAGGCCGTCGAAGAGGCGCGCCGTTTCATGCTCTCCACCAAGAACTTGCTCAAACCGGCCTCAGGTGAACCGATTGTAGGGCCAACCAAAGACATGGTCTTGGGTTGTTACTACCTGACCCTGGAACGGCCCGGGGCTAAGGGCAGCGGCAAAGCCTTCTCCAGCTTTGACGAGGTGCAGTTGGCTTACGACCTGGGTGTAGTAGACATCCAGGCTCCGATCAAGGTGCTCTACAAAAGCTGGCTGGATGAAACACCGTTAGATTACCTGCCACTCAGCGCTCGCGTGCGCGGAGTGCTGGCAGCGGCTGGCTTCCAGAATCTGGGGCAGCTTGTGGCGCGCGTGCGTCAAGGCCGACGGGAGATGTTATCCATCCCCGGCTTTGGTCCGGCAGCCTGGGAAGAGTTGCAGTTGGCATTGGAGCGCCGGAGCATCAATCCGCAGACCGTGCAGTTAAGTGGTGTCCTTGATACGACAGTCGGGCGGGTCCTGTTTAACATGTCGTTGCCGCCGGAACTACGATTTGTCAATCGGCCGATGGATAAGGGTGGCTTGAACAATGTCGTAGCGGAGTGCTATCAACGCTTGGGGGCGGAACGCACGGCCTGGCTGGTGGACGAGATCAAGCGCATCGGCTTTTACTACGCCACCCGCTCAGGTATGACCATCGCTGTCTCTGACATCAATGTGCCTGCGGCGAAGGCGCAAATCCTGGCCGAGGCAACCCGCCAGGTCGAAGAGACTGAACGCCAATTCCGCCGCGGCCTGATCACTGAAGAGGAGCAGTATAACAAGATCGTTGAGTTGTGGACGCGCGCGACAGATGAGATCACACAAGAAGTGAGACGTCTCTTCAACGCGACCGAGGGCTTGGGAGCGATGGCGACTAGCGGCGCAACGAAGGGAGGCATCCAGCCTATCCGCCAGTTGGCTGGCATGCGCGGCCTCATGGCCGACCCTTCGGGGCGCATTATCCCGCTACCGATCCGCTCGAACTTCCGTGAAGGGTTGACCGCACTGGAGTACTTCTTGAGCACCCACGGTGCTCGCAAGGGGTTGGCGGACACGGCGTTGCGCACGGCGGATGCTGGCTACCTGACCCGTCGTCTCGTTGACGTGGCTCAGGACGTCATGATCACCATGGAAGACTGCGGCACCAATGCCGGGATCTGGATTGATCGCGAAAGCTCGGCGCCGCTGGGTGAATCGTTTGGGGAACGCATCATCAGCCGGATAGCGGCAGCGCCCGTCGTGGATCCCCGCACAGGTGAAGTAATAATCGAACAGGGTGAGATGATTGAGCAGCCCCAGGTCGCCCTGGTTGATGCGGCGAAGGTGGATCGGGTCTACGTGCGGTCGCCCCTGACCTGTGAGGCCAGCCATGGCCTTTGTCGCAAGTGCTATGGGAGCGATCTGGCGCGTGGTGGCCTGGTTAACCTGGGCGAGGCAGTGGGCATCATTGCAGCTCAATCCATCGGCGAGCCAGGTACGCAGCTCACCCTGCGCACGTTCCACACAGGTGGTGTGGCCGGCGCGGAAGACATTACCCAGGGTTTGCCCCGTGTAGAAGAGCTGTTCGAGGCGCGCACACCCAAAGGTGAGGCAGTCATCGCTGAGATTGATGGCGTGGTAGACGTCTACTGGGAAAACGAGCAGCGCAAGATCAAGATCTCCAACACGCGGCTGGTGCGCCATGAGGTCAACATCCCCTCCGGGTGGACGATCACTGTCCAGGATGGGGACAGGGTGCAGGGGGACACCGTTCTGGCCCGTAGTCCCGGTGCTAGCCTGTCCTGGCAGTCAGGCCAGGGGCCTCAGGACGGACAGGACAATGCTGAGTCGGTCTTGGCGGGCATAGATGGTCATGTCTTCTTTGAGCAGGGAGCCAATGGGGACGTGGTGGCTGTGATTCGCCGTGAGGATGTGGAGCAATGGGAGCAAGACATCCCGCCGTCCGCTCGCTTACGTGTGGACAAGGGCGATCGCGTCAAGGCTGGTCAGCAGTTAACCGAGGGTGCCAAGAACCCGCGTGAGGTGCTGCGCATTCAGGGTCGAGAGGCCTGCCAACTTTACCTGCTAGAGGAAGTGCAAAAGGTCTACCGCTCACAGGGTGTTGACATCCATGACAAGTATATCGAGATTATCATCCGTCAGATGTTACGCAAGGTTCGCGTTCGGGTAACGGGCGATAGCGACTTTTTGCCGGGTGAGTTGGTGGATCGTTTCACCTTTGAAGCGGTCAATGCCGAAATCGTGCGACGAGGGGGCACCCCTGCGCGTGGCGAGACCGTGCTGTTAGGTGTAACTAAGGCCGCGCTGAACACGGAAAGCTTCCTGGCGGCGGCATCATTCCAGGAGACGACGCGCGTGCTGACCGAAGCGGCCGTCAAGGGTGCAACAGACGAACTGCGGGGTCTGAAAGAGAACGTCATCATCGGCAAACTGATCCCAGTAGGAACTGGCTTTGAAGAACGTCTCAATAAGGCATCCCAGGCTCCTGAAAAAGTTAAGCCTGCCACCCGGGTTGGGACTTCTATCTTGCTAGATGAGGGGTTAATGGATAGCGGCGCGAGCTTGTATGATGACGATTTCTCCTACGAGGCCGAAGAACACGTGAGCGATCTCTACACTGATGTTGAGACGGAAGCAGAGAGTGCCGACTCGTATGATACATATGGCATAGAAGGTGACGAGTTCGGGTATGGGGAAGAAGACGCAGATGTTGACATGGATATTTGACCCGGCATTAACTCTATGCTAGAATGTATATTTGTGGGCTGGACAGGGGTTCACTCATCCGGTTTTTCTCTTGCTTTATAACGACGAGCAAGCAATCAGGGAGGACATGACTTGCCGACCATCAATCAATTAGTGCGCAAAGGACGTAAGCCGGTTGTGAAGAAGGAAAAGGCGCCCGCTTTGCGGTTTAACCAT
Source organism: Anaerolineae bacterium (assembly GCA_034433615.1). Classification (GTDB taxonomy): domain Bacteria; phylum Chloroflexota; class Anaerolineae; order DUEN01; family DUEN01; genus DAOUAJ01. Next base: position 12,377 of record DAOUAJ010000342.1, read on the forward strand.
AACGCTCTCACCGGGCGTACGGTGCGTACTGCCAAGGGTGCACCACAGCGGCGAGGGGTCTGTACGCAGGTGCGTACCATGACGCCTAAGAAGCCTAACTCGGCGTTGCGCAAGATCGCTCGCGTCCGCTTGACCAGCGGTGTGGAAGTCACGGCTTACATTCCGGGCGAAGGGCACAACTTGCAGGAGCACTCCGTGGTGCTGGTGCGCGGTGGCCGTGTGAAAGACCTGCCGGGCGTGCGCTATCACATCGTGCGCGGCGCGTTGGATTCTGCGGGCGTGGCGAATCGTAAGCGCGGCCGATCAAAATATGGGGCAAAGCTGCCTAAGTAGCCAGTACCTCTGTGCCTGAGCCTTCGGTAGGGTAGTTCCATAAACAGCGCTCTTCTGTTCCAGATGCAAGATGCAGGATCCAGGATGCAGGCAGGTGCTTCCTGGATCTTGCATCTTGTATCCCGTCAGGGATGCTTGTATCCCGTTAAGAGTCATATCCAATTTGGAATTGTGAGGATCTAAAATGCCCAGACGTAATCGTCCGCCGAAGCGCGCGGTTCAGCCTGATTGGAAGTATAACAGTGAGCTGGTTACGCAGCTCATCAACAAGGTCATGCTGAATGGCAAGAAAAGCAAGGCCGAGAAAATTGTCTATGAGAGCATGCGCCTCATGGAAGAACGGTTGCACCGTCCAGCGCTTGAGCTTTTGGAGCAGGCTGTGCGCAATGCGACCCCGCTCATCGAGGTGCGGCCGCGCCGTGTGGGTGGCGCGACCTACCAGGTGCCGATGGAAATCCCCCCCGACCGTCGTGTGAGCCTGGCATTGCGTTGGTTAGTGCAACACGCGCGCCAGCGCCCCGGCAAATCCATGATCGAGAAGCTGGCCGGCGAGTTGATGGACGCTCACCAGGGGCAGGGTGCGACGATCAAGCGGCGTGAGGATACTCACCGCATGGCAGAAGCCAACCGGGCCTTTGCTCATTATCGTTGGTGATGTGCCACGGCAAACTCTGCCAGGACCCTGCAAGTTGAGGTGATGTGAGATGACGAGAGAGGTCCCCCTCTCCCGGTTGCGTAATATCGGCATTATTGCCCACATTGACGCCGGAAAAACCACGACAACCGAACGCATCCTTTTCTACACCGGGCGAACTTATCGCCTGGGTAACGTGGATGAGGGGACCACGGTCACCGACTGGATGGAACAGGAACGGGAGCGCGGCATCACCATCACGGCCGCTGCGATCTCGTGTACCTGGAAAGGGATCCAGATCAACATCATTGACACGCCAGGGCACATTGACTTTACAGCAGAGGTCCAACGCTCGTTGCGGGTGCTTGATGGAGGGGTGGTCGTCTTCGATGCGGTCAACGGTGTAGAGCCGCAATCGGAGACGGTGTGGCGTCAGGCGGATCGCTATCACGTGCCGCGTATTTGCTTCATTAACAAAATGGACCGGGTAGGCGCTGATTATTGGCGCACCATCTCTATGATCAAGACCCGGCTCCACGCGCAACCGGTGGCCATCCAGGTACCGATCGGGGTATACGATTCGTTTCAAGGCATGGTGGACCTGATTGAGGAGAAGGCCTGGATCTTCTCCGATGAGCTGGGGGCCCACCCTGAGCAGGTGGACATCCCGGCTGATCTGGCCGATGAGGTGGCCCGGCGGCGCGAGGAGATGATTGAGCTGATCGCCGACGCGGACGACACAGTGTTACGCCAGTACCTGGAAGGGGAGTCCATCTCAGCGGAGGATCTTCGCCAGGCTCTGCGTCGGGCGACCATCGCTGGCGCTCTGGTGCCGGTGTTCTGCGGCTCTTCTCTTAGGAACAAGGGGGTACAACCCTTGCTGGATGCAGTGGTCTATTATCTCCCTTCGCCGCTGGATGTCCCGCCGATTCGCGGGGAGAACCCGCGCACACACCAGGAAGAGGAGCGATTTCCAGATCCCGAGGGACCGTTAGCGGCTCTAGTGTTTAAGATCGCCAGTGATCCATACATGGGGCGGCTGGCCTACCTGCGCGTCTACTCCGGCACGCTACGCACGGGCGATCAAATCATGAATGCCAACAAAGAGCGTAAAGAGCGGGTAGGTCGCTTGGTACGGATGTATGCTGATAAGCGCGAAGACATTGATGCGATCTACGCGGGCGATATTGGAGCGGTGCTGGGACTTAAGCAAACGTTTACGGGTGAGACCCTGTGTGCACCCAGCGCGCCGATCCTGCTAGAGGCGATCCAGTTCCCCGAACCCGTGATCTCAGTGGCCATCGAACCGCGCACTAAGGCTGACCAAGATCGGATGGCCGATGCCCTTCAACGTCTGGCGGAGGAAGATCCTACCTTCCGCGTGCGCACGGACGAGCAGACTGGACAGACGCTGATCTCAGGCATGGGAGAATTGCACCTTGAGGTGCTGGTTGACCGCATGTTGCGCGAGTTTCGTGTGGGCGCGAACGTGGGGCGGCCTCAGGTGGCTTATCGGGAGACCATTACACGCCCTGCGCGGGCGGAGGGACGCTTTGTGCGTCAGACGGGTGGCCGTGGTCAATATGGCCACGTCTGGCTGGAGGTTGAGCCGCTCCCACCTGGTCATGGCTTTGAGTTTGAAAAGGCGATCGTGGGGGGGGCTGTTCCTCAGGAGTTCATCCCGGCTGTGGAGGCTGGAGTTCGCGAGGCGTTGGAAACCGGTGTGCTTGCTGGCTTCCCGATTGTAGACATCAAAGTACGGCTGGTTGACGGCTCCTATCACGAGGTTGATTCGTCCGATATCGCTTTCAAGATCGCCGGCTCAATGGCACTGCGAGCGGCTGTGGAAAAGGCGGGCCCGGTTTTGTTGGAGCCAGTGATGCGGGTTGATGTTGTAGTGCCCGAACAGCACACGGGCGACGTGATCGGTGATTTAAATGCGCGACGGGGACAGATCGAGGCATTGGAGTCGCATGGCCCAGGCATGCAGTTGATTCGGGCCTGGGCGCCTCTGGCAGAAATGTTTGGGTATGCCACCCGGCTGCGCTCGACCACCCAGGGTCGTGGTACATTTACCATGGAGTTTGATCACTATCAAGTGGTGGAGACAGCGCAGGCTGAGCGGATCATGTTGGGGGCGTATTGAAATCGCGAGCCGCGAATTTGCCTGCAACGTATAATTTGGGTATAATGGCAGGGTTGCGCCTTCAAGCCAACGGGTGAGGCGCCTCATCATCGTCGGCTCAAGGCCGGCAAGACATGATGCGGGTGTATGATCCGTGCAGGTTCTGCGAGGAACGCGGATACACCGTGTGAGTAACTGGCTCCAGGTTCCTCTTTTCTGCCTGCCGGTCGTGACTACCGAGCAAAGAACTCGAATTGACTGACTTCAGAAAGGAGCACAGCCATGGCCAAGGCGATATTTGAGCGGACGAAGCCGCACGTGAACGTGGGGACGATTGGGCACATTGATCATGGGAAGACGACCCTGACGGCAGCGATCACGAAGGTGCTGGCGCTGAAGGGGTTAGCGGCGTTTCGTCC
>DAOUAJ010000343.1:0-18763 GCA_034433615.1 Anaerolineae bacterium
CTCTCGGGCCACCTGGCGCAGCTCTCGCTCGTCCGGTTTGGAGATGCGCCGGCCGTCGAACTCGTGGCCGCCGTGGACCAGATAGCGGTGGTCGCCGATCGCCTCGCGCAGCTCGGGCGGCCAGTCCACCATCGGGGGTAGCCCAGCGGTGGCCGGCAGCCCCAGCCGCACCGCGGCCGTGGGCACCAGGTGTTTACGTTCGACCACGGCGTTGGTGAAGTGGGTCGTCCCGATCATGACTCCGGTGATCGTCGCCGGGTTCACGCGAGTCCTGGCGAGAAGGTTTCTGAGGGCCGTCGTGATGCCTGTGCTAACGTCCGGGGTGGTAGGCGTCTTCACCGCATCCACCACCGTCATGCCTCTCATGAGCACCGCGTCGGTATTGGTGCCGCCTACGTCTATGCCGATTCTCATCCCAGCCTCCTTAAAACTTCAGCGATCAGCAATTAGCCATCAGCCATCAGCCAATAGCTAATGGCTGATGGCTAATAGCTGACTGCTACAAGGTGACAGGCCACGAGGTGGTTGTGGCCAGTGTCCAGTAAAAGGGGCGCGCGCTCCGTGCAGGCACGGACCTTCGGGGCCGGACAGCGCGGCGCGAAGGGACAGCCTTGTATCCGGCCGGCCAACGTGGAGATCTCCCCCTGCAAGACGATCTGCTCCCTCTGATGGTCCGGGTCAGGCTCCGGCATGGCCGACAGCAGGGCCTGGGTGTACGGGTGCTGGGGCGCGTCAAAGATCTGATCCACGCTGCCCAGCTCCACGATGCGGCCCAGGTACATCAGGGCCACCCGGTCGCACATGTAGCGGATCACGCCCAGGTCATGCGAGATCACCAGGTAGGTCAGGTTCAGGCGCTGTTGCAGATCCAACAACAGGTTGAGGATCTGCGCCTGAACGGAGACATCGAGGGCGGAGGTGGGCTCGTCCAGGATGATGAGCTCAGGCTGCAGAGCCAGGGCGCGGGCGATGCCGATGCGCTGGCGCTGGCCACCGCTGAACTCGTGGGGGAAGCGGTACAGGTGGTCCTCGGTCAACCCCACCAGCCGCGCCAGCTCCCGCACGCGCGCTTCCAGCTCGGCCCCTCGTGCCAGGCGGTGGATGATCATCGGCTCGGCGATGATCTGCTTCACCTTCATGCGAGGATTCAGCGAGGAGAAGGGGTCCTGGAAGACGATCTGCATGTGCGCGCGATAGCCGCGCATCTCCCGCTCGGACAGCCTCAGTACATCCTGTCCCTCGAAAAGGACTTGGCCCGAGGTAGGCTCGATCAGGCGCAGGATCACCTTGCCCAGGGTAGTCTTGCCCGATCCGGACTCACCTACAAGCCCGAACGATTCCCCCGCGTAGATCTCCAGGTCCACGCCGTCCACGGCGCGAATGTCGTCCACGTGGCGACGAAAGAGGCCACTCCGCACGGGGAAGTATTTGGTGAGCTGACGAACCTGTAAGAGGGGGCTGCTCTCTGTTCGTAGATAACCCATCTTCTCGATCATCGCTGCAGTGTCTAATCCGCGCCACTGAAATCAACCTGCGAGGAGTCACCCACGTTCAGGCGACTATACCGGCCCCGCACCAGCGCGTTCTTGCCGATCAGCGATCCCTCCAACATTGTACCACAGATTTGCGCCCCTTCGTCTATGATCGAATCTCGAATCAACGCGTTGCATACGTAGGCGTGGTCTGCGATGGTGGCATAGGGGCCGATGACGGAGTTCTCTACCCGGGCGGTCGGCGCGATGTAGACAGGTGGGATCACCGCGCTGTTGATAAGCATCGCGTTTCCGCCATCGCCTTGCTGTTTAGACAAGAGGTAGCGGTTCGTATGAAGCACTGTCTCCGGCTTGCCGCAGTCCTCCCAGACTTCTACTTCTTTGGGGATCAGGACTGCTCCCTGGTTGATCATCAACTGCAGCGCATCGGCCAGATAATACTCACCTTGAGTCTGGATGCGTCGCTCCATCAGCTCATCAATCGCCCGCGTCAGCCACTGGCCGTCTTTGATGTAGTAAACCCCGATCACCGCCAGACGGTGCTCATCTGTCTTCGGCTTCTCGACCAGGCGCACGACGCGGCCACCTTCAACCACGGCCACGCCGAAGCGGCGGGGGTCTTCTACCTCCTTGACGTATAGGATGCCGTCCGCACTGACCGCTTGCACTGCCCGCAGATCTGTCTCGAAAATTGTGTCCACGAAAATGATGAGCACGTCGTTTTGGAAGTACTCCCGCGCCAGCCAGATAGCGTGGGCCTGGCCCAGAAGCTCCTTCTGCTCCACGTAGCGGGCCGGGAAGCCATAGTGGGCATCCACATAATCCCGGATCTGCTCGCCCAGGTAGCCGACGATGAAGATGACCTCTTCCAGGTCAAGGCCGGTCAGCTTGTCCAGGATGTGGCCCAGCACCGGCTTGCCAGCGACGTTGACCAGGGGCTTGGGCTTGCTATAGGTGTGCGGGCGGAGACGCGTGCCGAATCCCGCCAGCGGGATAATGACTTTCATTGCCCTTCTTTCCCTCTGCGAATGTACTTAACGTGGGTTCAGGCACACTTCGAGTTTTTCACGTGATATGGCGCGGGTTCCCCAGGCCGCGCCATCATGCTACCAATGCCGGATGGCGCTCAGCCACGGCGCCGCCTGTTCGTAGGCGTGGGCCTGGCCCAAAGGTTCCCTCTGCTCCACGTAGCGGGCCGGAAAGCGGTAACGGTCAAACGGCACGGGCTGATGGGTGCTCCTGGTGTGCTTCCACATAAATGCGGAGAGCTGCTCGCATCCGCTTCTCCCATTCATCGCCCTGTGCGTGAAACCACGCAAGCACCTCCGGGTCTACGTGTATGGTTACAGCTACTTGTTGCTTGGGCAATCGGCGCTGAGCGCGCTCAAAAAACGTCTCATTGAGTGGCGGAATATCTGAGTAGTCTATATCGTCGTCTGTCATCGCCTCTAATGCTTCCCAGTCAGTGAGTGATTGCCTGTTCATATTTCTCTACTTCGTCCCATCATCACTGGCTGGCAGCGCTGGATGGCACTCATGCCAGTCCGTCGCCTGCTGGTAAGCATAAGCCACGCGCAGGATACGCTCCTCGCCGAAGGCCGGCCCGATGAGCTGCAACCCGATGGGAAGGCCCTGCGTGTCGAATCCGCAGGGGACGCTGATGCCGCACACGCCGGCCAGATTCACGGAGAGGGTGAAGATGTCCGCCAGGTACATCGCCAGCGGATCTTCGACTCGTTCCCCGATCTTGAAGGCGGTCACCGGGCTGGTCGGGCAGGCGATCACGTCCACCCGCGCGAAGGCCTGATCGAAATCCTGTTTGAGCAGCGTGCGCACCTGCCCGGCCTTGAGATAGTAGGCGTCGTAGTAGCCAGCGGAGAGGGCGTAGGTGCCCAGCATGATGCGGCGCTTCACCTCGGGGCCGAAGCCCTGGCCGCGCGTGCGCCGATAGATCTCCCAGATGTCGCCCGCCGGAACGGAGAGGCCGTAGCGCACGCTGTCATAGCGGGCCAGGTTAGCCGAGGCCTCGGCCGGAGCGATCAGATAGTAAACGGGCAGCGCGTACCCGGTATGCGGCAGGGAGATATCCACGAGCTCTGCGCCCAGGCCGGCTAGTTGGGCGATGGCGGCGCGCACGGCGGTCTCGACCTCGGCCTGCATCCCTTCCACGAAATACTCACGCGGGACGCCCACGCGCAGGCCTCGCACGTCTGGCCCTTCCCGCAGCATATTCACGTAGTCAGGCACCGGCAGGTCCATTGAGGTAGAATCGCGCGGGTCCCAGCCAGCGATGGCCTGGAGCAGGATGGCTGCGTCCATCACGTCTTTGCCGAGCGTCCCCACCTGATCCAGCGAGGAAGCGAAGGCGACCAGCCCATAGCGCGAGACCCGGCCGTAGCTGGGCTTGATCCCTGTGATGCCACACAACGCGGCCGGCTGGCGCACGCTGCCCCCCGTGTCGGTGCCCAGGGCGCCCAGGCAGAGGCCGGCAGCCACGGCGGCCGCGCTGCCCCCGCTGGATCCGCCCGGCACCCGGCTCAGATCCCACGGGTTGCGCGTGGTAAAGAAGGCAGAGTTCTCTGTGGACGAGCCCATAGCGAACTCGTCGGTGTTGGTCTTGCCCAGAAAGACCGCGCCCATCTCCCGCAGGCGAGCCACCACGGTCGCCTCGTAGGGCGGAACGAAATTCTCCAGGATGCGAGAGCCGCAGGTGGTGGGCACGCCCTCCAGGCAGAGCACATCTTTGATCGCCAGCGGGATGCCCAGCAGCGGGGTACGCTCCCCGGCGGCCAGCCGACGATCCGCTGTGGCTGCCTGTTCTAACGCCATCTCTGGCGTCAGCGTCAGGTAGGCCTTGATGTCGTTGTCCAGCGCGCAGATGCGATCCAGCACCGTCTGGGTTAGCTCGACCGCCGAAATCTCCCGCCGGCGGAGCAGATCTTGCGCCTCATGGATAGTCAAAGTGGAGAGGTCCAAATGAGCTCCTTTCGCATCTTCAAGCTACTCCAGGACAGCCCGCACCCGGAAGTAGCCGTCCATCGCATCCGGCGCATTCGCCAGCGCCTCCTCCCGGCTCAGCGAAGGCTGCACCTGATCGTCACGCATGACGTTGCACCCAGGGAGCACGGTCGCTGTCGCCGGAATGGTGGAGGTGTCTACCTCCTGCAGGCGGGCGAAGTAGTCCAGGATCGCGGAAAGCTGATCCCGGTATCGTTCCTCTTCCTCCGGGGTCAAGCCCAATTTAGCCAGCTCAGCGATATGTCTGACATCGGCAAGGGTCAGAGGCATGGTCTCCCACTCTCCTCACTGATACTGCATCTGAACGTCAACCCTTGAGGTAATAAAGATTATAGCATCGTCATCTACGGCGAGCAAACCCTTACCACCATCAGAGGATGTAACAGATCGCGAGCAACCACCCTCGTCCGAAAAATGAGGGCACGCGCCAAGATCGCCCCCATTTGCTGACTCCGTCCGTCCGCGCGATACTGGGGGTGGAGGCGTTATGTCTTTCGATCCCGAATTCGACGATACACGTTGGACGTGGGATTGGTGGCACGTCCCTTTCATACAGATACCGCCGGGGATATACCGGGGCGGCTATGTCGTCCGTCGTGAGTGGCTGGATGTAGCCATCATCTGCGGCCGTCGTGTTCGCCTGCCGCGCCCCCTGGACTGTCGCGGCCTCTACGATCCTTCCGGCATCCTCTGGATGTCGGACACGCCGCAGGAGCGGTTGATGATGTACAACAATGCACGGGCGTCAAACGGGCACATCCTGATCGGCGGGCTGGGGTTGGGGATTTACCCGCAATACGTCGCGCCGCGCGCCCGCTCGATCACCATCGTCGAGCGCTCGGCCGACATCGTCGCCATCGTCTGGCCAGCCGTTGAACCTGTCCTGTCCTCAGCCATGAACGGCGTCCGCCCGCGCCTGGTCATCGCCGATGTGGAGACGTTTCTACTGAGGCCGCCCAGTGAGCTCTATGACACGATTTTCCTGGACACCTGGGAGGAATTGAACGCCGTTCGCCTGCCGCAAATTAACCGGCTGCGCGATCTGGCGATCTGCCACCTGGCGCCAGGGGGCCGCGTGCTGCTATGGGGCTACCGCTGGATGGTCTGCCTGTTCGAGGAGGCCTGTCTGGAGCTGCTGCGCCAGCCGCCGGACCGTCGAGCGAGCTGGCTGGCGAGGCGGTCGAGCAACCAGCCAGCAGCAGCCGCCTTGCTGGCACCGGTAGCGGAGCACTTCGTCGGCCAGGCCGTGGATGACCTCAACGGCGCGCTGGCCTGGTGCCGACGATACATCGCGGGCGTGAAATAGGGCAGGCTTCAGCCCGCCGGTGGTGTGAGGCTCAGCCCCTCTCGCACTCAGGGCGAGCTAAAGCTCGCACCACAAAGGTAAGGTGATGCGGGTTTCAGCTCGCACTGGTGACCCGCATGGACCACCTCTAGGCGATGACCTGCACCTTGACGAAATCGGTGGTGCCCGGCGCGCTCCCGGCCGTCCCCGCCGTGATCACGACAGTATCCCCCTGGCGCACATAGCCATGCTCCCGCGCCACCCGCACGGCGTCGGCGATCATGGAGTCGGTATCGGTGGCGCGCGGAGATAGCAGGGGCTCAACCCCCCAATACAGGGTAAGCTGCCGTTGAACGATCGGGTTGGGCGTCACCGCGAGGATCGGACAGCATGGGCGAAGGCGAGACAGTCGGCAAACTGGACGGGCACGCGCCCAGGCCCTCCGGTGATGGGCTTTGTGGTCAAAGCAATCTCTGTCCCGACCTCTAGCGGAGCACGATGCCCCCTTCGCAGAAGCCAGACGAAGCTAAAGCTCCCCCGTCCTTTGTCGCTTGAAATGAACCTCAGACAGCGCGCGCAGACGAGCGGCGCTGGCCTCAGGTGTGAGGTCGCGTTGGGGATTGGCCAGCATCTCGTAGCCGACCATGAACTTACGCACGGCGGCCGAACGCAGCAGCGGAGGGTAATAGTGAGCGTGCAAGTGCCACCCCGGGTGCAGTCGGCCATCGGTGGGCTGTTGGTGGAACCCCATGCTGTACGGGAACGAGATCTCGAACAGGTTGTCGTAGCGGGTGGTAAGCTGGCGGATGATGTTGGCCAGCCCGTCGCGCTCCGCATCCGTCAGTCCGTCCAAGGAGGGGACGTGCCGCCGGGCAATCAGGAGCGCCTCAAACGGCCAGTTGGCCCAGAACGGCACCAGGGCGACGAAGTGCTCGTTGGCGCACACCAGCCGCTCGCCCATCTCTTCCTCCAGTGCCAGGTAATCACACAACAGGCAGCTCCCATGCTCGGCGCGGTAGGCCTCCAGCGCCGCGATCTCCTTGCTGGGCTCCACCGGCACCGTCTCGTTGGCCCAGATCTGGCCGTGGGGGTGCGGGTTGCTGCACCCCATCATCTCGCCTTTGTTCTCGAAGATCTGGACGTAGTTGATCCACGGCTCGGCGCCCAGGCGCAGGTACTCGTCGGCCCACACGTCCACGACGCGGCGGATGTCCGGCTCTTCCATCTCCGGCAAGGTCAAGTCATGCCGTGGGGAGAAGCAGATCACGCGACAGGTGCCCCGCTCGCTGCGAGCGACCAGCAATCCCTTTTGGTTGAGCTCGCCGAAGGGGATGTCGGGCAACAGGGCGGCGAAGTCGTTGGTAAAGACGAAGGTGCTGGTGTATGGCGGGTTGCGCACGCCGCCGGCCCGGCTATTACCCGGACACAGGTAGCAGTTGGGGTCGTAGGCCGGCCTTTGCTCGGCCGGCACTCGCTCCACCTGGCCCTGCCAGGGACGCTTGGTCCGATGGGGTGACACCAGCACCCACTCGCGCGTCAATGGGTTGAACCGGCGGTGAGGATAGTCGTTGAGGCGAAAGGCGTCCATAGCGCTGCCACCCCTCACACACAGTGAGCGCATAAGCCAGAAGAGGTTCTCAATCCCGATCCAGGCGTCCCAAAAAGCTCGTGAAGGCTTTCAGGTCATGGACTATCGGAGCACCGCTGCCGCCTGGCGTGCCAATGCCAAAGCGCGCTCCCGCCGCCTGGCCAGCTCTTGTTGCTCCCGAAGCCGGCGCCGGCAAGCCCCCTCTCGATAGATCGCCATCTGCTCAGGCGTCACTTCCGTCATGGGCAATACACCTCCCGACATGAGACGAAAGGCCAACGACGAAAGACCAAAGGGGAGGCTGTCATTCGTCCTTTGTCTTTCGTCTTTCGTCATAACCCCCGCGCAGCCGACGTTGCAGCTCGTTGAGCAGCACCAGCGCCTGCACCGGCGTCAGGTTGGCGATGTCGGCCTGGCACAGCTCGCTCAAAACGGCCACGATGGTCTCCAGTGACACAGAGGCACCAAGGCCATGAGGCAACAAGGCGACGAGAGGATACGGAAGCGAAAGGGTGGCTTCGGGCGCGGCAACATAGGGCGCAGCAACCTCTCGAATCGCTCTTTCCTGGCCTGCTGTTTCCACCGCATACGTGCTCCCCGCGTCTCCGCGTCCCGGCGTCTCCGCGTCCCCGCGTTCCCGTGTCTCCTTTGTCCCCCCTCCCTCATCCCTCGTCGCCTCGTTGCCTTCGAGACCCGCTAACACCTCCGCCGCCCGTTCGACGACGTGCGCGGGGAGCCCGGCCAGCCGCGCTACGTGGATGCCAAACGACCGTTCGGCCCCGCCCGGCACTACACGCCGCAGGAACACGACCCCATCCCCCTGCTCGGCCACGGCCATGCTGTAGTTGCGCACGGCCGGCAGATAATCAGCCAGCGCGGTGAGCTCATGGTAGTGCGTGGCGAAGAGGCAGCGAGCGCCGAGCGCGTGGTGGATCTCCTCGGCCACGGCCCAGGCGATGCTCATGCCATCGTACGTGGACGTGCCGCGCCCTACTTCGTCCAGGATGATCAGCGAGCGCGGCGTGGCGTGGCGGAGGATGGCCGCTGTCTCCGCCATCTCCACCAGGAAGGTCGAGCGACCCTGGGCGATGTCATCGGTGGCTCCGGCGCGCACGAAGATGCGATCCACCAGGCCAATGTGCGCGCTGGCCGCCGGCACGAACGAACCCATCTGAGCCATCAGGACGATGAGGGCGTTTTGGCGGATGTAGACCGATTTCCCGGACATGTTGGGGCCAGTAAGGACGATCATCCGCTGCTCGTCGTCCAGGTGCAGATCGTTGGGGACAAAGCGTTCCCCGTCTGGCAGAAGGTGTTCGACCACCGGATGGCGACCCTCCCGGATCTCGATGACCCGGCCATCGTCCACCATCGGCTTGACATAGCCGCCGCGGGCAGCCGCCTCCGCCAGCGCGGTTAGCACGTCCAGCTCAGCCAGAACGCGAGCCGAGCGGATGAGCCGGGCGGTGTGCGCGGCGACCGTCTCGCGCACCTGGATGAACAGCTCGTACTCCAGCTCCTTGATGCGGTCGCGCGTGTTCAGGATGTCTGCCTCGCGCGCCTTGAGCGCGGGTGTGACGAACCGCTCGGCATGGGTGATGGTGGCCTTGCGCTCGTAGTCGGCCGGCACCGAATTGGCCCGGCTGCGTGGCACCTCGATGAAGAAGCCGAATACCTCGTTGTAGCGGACGCGCAGCGACTTGATCCCGGTCCGTTCGCGCTCCCGCGCTTCCAGCTCCGCCAACCAGGACTCACCCTCCTCAGCGCGTTGGTGCAGCGCGTCTAGGTCGGCGCTGAAGCCGCGGCGAATCAGGCCCCCCTCGCGCACCAGGATGGGAGGGCGATCCACGATGGCCTCGCCGATCAGCCGGGCAACATCCTGCAGCTCATCCAACTGGTCGTAGAGCGCGCGCAGGCGAGAGGCCTCGATCCGCTCCAGGTGACGACGGATCGCCGGCAGCCGCTCGAGGGCCCGGCGGAGCGCGACCAGATCGCGGGCGTTGGCCGAGCCGAAGCCGATGCGCCCGGCCAGCCGCTCGACGTCGTACAGGCCGTCGAGCAGGGCGCGCAGATCGTGACGGAGAAGCGCATCGCTCACCAGGGCCTCCACCGCGTTCAACCGTTCCTGGATGCGTTCGACGTCCAGCAACGGCTGCGTGATCCAGCGGCGCAGCAGGCGAGCACCCATCGCGGTCTGCGTTTGATCGAGCACGCTGAAGAGGGTGCCGCGCGGCGACCCATCGCGCAGGGAGGCCAATAGCTCCAAGTTGCGGCGGGTGACGGCGTCCAGCGTCATGTGCTCGCCGGGGCGATAGGTGCGCAGGGTGGTGAGGTGGGCCAGGCCCGTGCCGCCGGAGAGGATGCCGATGGCTGGCACATCGCCCAACTGGCTGGCCCGCAGGTAGGCGATGATGGCGCCCGCGGCCGCCTGGGCCAGCGGCAGGTCATGGCAGCCATAGGCTTCCAATGAAGCGACGCCGAAATGGTCGAGCAGAATCTGGCGGCCAGCCTCGGGCGTACAGCGCTCATCGGCCAGCGGCGAGAGACGGGCCGGCCCCAGCGCCTGCAAGCGGGCGGCGAAGCTCTCGTCCGTCGCCAGCGTGGCCGGCAGGACGATCTCGGCGGGCCCCAGGCGCGTCAGTTCCTCCAGCAGCACCCCCCAGGCGTCGTCGCCGTCGAGCTGGGTGGTCACGAATTCGCCTGTGGAGAGGTCCAGCGCGGCCAGGCCATATGCCTCCTGACGGCGCACCTCGCGGACCACCGCAGCCAGGTAGTTGTCGGCCTTTTCGCGCAGCAGCGCCTCCTCGACCACGGTGCCGGGGGTAATCACACGCACCACGTCCCGCTGGACCAGGCGCTTCACGCGGCGAGCGTCCTCCAATTGCTCCACCAGGGCCACCTTGTAGCCGCGCTCGATCAGGCGGGCGATGTAGCTGGTCACCGTGTGGTGGGGGACGCCGCACATGGGCAGGCGCGTCTCTTTGGAGAAGGAGCGCGAGGTCAGGACCAACTCCAGCTCGCGAGCAGCGGTCTGGGCGTCCTCGCCGAACAGCTCATAGAAGTCGCCCAGGCGGAACATGACCAGCGCGTCCGGGAAGCGGGCTTTGATCTCCCGGTATTGGCGCAGCATGGGTGTGACTTTGGACATAAAAGGATGATACCACCAGGCGAGGAGATGGTCAACGCGCCGGGCTGCAAAGTGGAAAGATCACTCTTTCGGCTGAAGAGGCTGGCTCAACCGGATGCAATCGGCGACCAGCGTTGGAAGATTGGGGGCTTCAAAGGTGATCCCCGGCGCGGGATGGCGATTATGTTTGATGTCAGGCGGCTCGTGATAATGGTGTGGGAAAGTCGCGGCCAGATTCGGGTTTTCTGGGTGGGGCTGGGGGTCGTACCAGCGGACCTTCTCTTCGCCTCGATATACCGTGTAGCTGTAGTCGCGGATACACTTGGCCTTAAAGTCCACAAACTCTGCAACACGCAACTGCAAGCCATTGGCGAACTGCACTGTTCCCACGACTCTTACAGCCAAGGCACTTACGCCGTACACACGTAAGGTAGAACCTACAATTTGGTCAGGATACACCTGCGGTAGACCGTAAACGAGCGCTTCGTATTCAGTGCGCGACGGGAAAGGCATCAGTCTAAGCCGTTACGGGAACTTTCAGAGCCGGCTCACAAGGATCAAGGGTGACGCCAGAATCGCTCATATCTGCAATCAGTTGGTTGAAGCGCTTACGTGATAATTCTTGCAAGGCCGCTTCCCGATCCAACTTGATCTGGTAAAAAGCCGACCACTCTGCGAAATCTTCCATGTGCTCGCCGTTATCTAGCAACCCTTGCATGTACAATTCATAGAAATCGGCTGAGCTGAGCCAATAACGGCGCTCGAACCGGCGCGTGATCTCGTCAGCCGCGCGCAGATCGTCCAGGATCTCGGTGATAGTTACCTCGTTCATAAAGCACCTCGCTTCCTTCTCATCTGGGATTATACAATCTCGAACGCTTTCGGTGAAATCTGTGGTATCAGCGCCCTGTTCTCTACCTACATGAACGGCTGCTCGCGGTCAACCCCCGCTCTACCCTGCAATTGTGCCAGTAGGGCCTGCAGGCGTGCGACCTCCGCCTCGGCTGCGTCAGCCCGTTGCGTTGCCTGCCTTGCCTCTTGTGCTGCCCGCCTTGCCTCTTGTGCTGCCTGTCTTGCCTCTTGTGCTGCCTGCTCAGCCAGCAGGATCGCTTCATCCAGAGCCGGGACATATTTCCCAGTTTGAGGATCAATGACGCGCAGGAGGCTCTCTTCAGGACGCACCGACGCGCCCAACTCGACACTGGACAGGCTGCCGTCGGGGTTGGGTGGTATGGGGACGTACTCCCGCCCAACCAGACGAAATCCGAGCAGGGGCTCGCCCAGGCACTCCCGCAGGGGATCGAAGAGGAAATATTCCGCCACGCCCAGAGAAGCGTACAGAGTACTCTTATTGACCAGGTCTTCCATCCAGGTATCCCTGGAAGTGATCTCGAAGATGACGCAAGGGGCGACCTGCTCCTCCCAAAGCTTGAAGATGCGCCGCACGCGCTTATCTACGCCCTTGACTACCATCACGTCAGGTGCTTTACGGGCGTTGGGGTTGCCTTCTTCGTAATAAAGGAACATGTCGGCGATCACGTAGACGTCTGCGCGGTTGCGGAAGAAGTGGCGCAGGGCCTGCAGCAAGTGAAGAATTGCCAGCACGTGGGTTTCGCTTTCGCCCATGGGTTGTCCATCCGATTCGGGGTACTCTACAGCCTGGATGATCGGTGATAACACCCTGTCGGTAACTTGAACGACCACGGAAGCCCCTCCCAACAAAATAGCGATCAGCTATCAGCCGTCAGCTTTAGGCTCTCGCTGAGCGTTGAACTCATACTGAAGGACATATTAGCACAAAACGGGCTGGCGGGCAACGCTGCCACTGTTATGACAAGGATCACGGGCGAGGCACAACCGGAGATTCTTGCGAGAAGTGAGCGTGAGCGCAAGCAAACGATGTGTGGATGGTCACTTTGTCCTTATGGGTTTACCTCCTGACCTACAGCATGGTCAGAATATGCCAACTGGTTGTTCCAGGAGCCAGCTCAGGGCAGCCGGCCCACCACCTGCGCAAACTCATCCTCGCTGAGGGCCCGCATGGTTTGGGTCGTGACGTTCCCCTTACTGGCCAGCGACAGGATGAAAGTGGCCATCGTGTGGTCATCCGGGGCATCAAAAATCCCGACGACATCGTATTCCCCCATCGTCACCCAGATGCCTACTGTCTGAATCCCCATCTTCTCGGCGGCCGCCTTGGTCTGCTTGATCCGATCCGGGGAGCCCTTGATATTAGCAAGCCCTTGCTGCGTGTACTTAGACAGAACTACATACCCTGGCATTGTCGCCCTCCTTCTGATCACGGCTATGACCTTATCCAAGTGTAGTGCTCGCGCCCACGCCTGACATAGAGAGATGGGGCCTGGTAGTACGGATTGCTGCGACGTGGATGGAACGTGCGGTGAAGGTAGAGAGGGAGTGTTCAACAAAGCGCCAAAGCGAAACAGCCATCCATCTCCCAACACAGTATAACACAAAAATGGCTAAATCGGGGATTTCGCCCCCCTATGAGCCTGCTTTTCTCACGAGCAACCGCATCCCATTCCGGCTGACGACCTGGACGGCCTCCCCTGCGGCGATGGGGCCATCCTGTGCCACAGCCTGCCACAACTCCCCTTGCACAAAGACGGTACCGGCCGGATTCAACTCGGTGCGGGCCACGGCTCGCTGGCCGATCATCCCTTCAAAGCCGGTGGTGGGTGGGCGGTACTGCGCGCTCACAGCTTTGGCCACGGCAAAAGCGAAAAAGCCGGCCGTCGCCAGCGCGAGAGAGATGATAGTGGGCCACGGCACCTCCACGTTGGGCACATTGAAGAGGATGGCCGCGCCGATGACAAAGGAAGCGATGCCGGCCAGCGTCAGCACGCCGTGAGTGGGTGCCTTAATGTCCAGTACGAAGAGGACGAAGGCCAGCACGATGAATCCCAGGCCGGTCCAGTTGGCGTCCAGCGCACCCAGCGCGTAGAAGGCCAGCAACAGGGCGATAGCGCCAATGATGCCCGCCACATAGCCGCCCGGGTTAGATAACTCGAAAAGGATAGCATTCAATCCCAGCGTGAGCAGGATGGCGGCGATAGCCGGGGTAGTGATGGCGTTGAGGAAACTCTCCAGCGCGCCCAACGGGATGTGGTTCACCCGAGCGCCGGCCGTTCGCAATGTCACCGGAAGGCCGTTGACCTCTACGATGCGACCGTCTAACTGGCGCAGCAGATCATCCAGGTTGGTAGCGATGATGTCAATCACCCCCAGCTCCAGCGCCTCATCAGCAGTTGCTACCTCTGCCTCCTCCACGGCGCGAATAGCCCATGCAGTGGCTTTCTCGCCACGTCGGCGAGTCATATTCTCGAGGTCAGCCGTCAGGTCCTTGGTAATCTTTTGGCGGATGGTTTCGCCCAGGTCTTGGCCCTCAGTCCCCACCGGGCTGGCGGCGCCAATGCGGGTACCAGGGGCCATAGCGGCCAAGTGCGCGGCCAGGGTGATGAAGGTGCCAGCCGAGCCGGCATGGGCACCGTTGGGAGTGACATAGACGACGATGGGGACGTCCGCGTTACGCATGCGGCGGGTGATCTCACCTGTCAGATCCACAGAGCCGCCGGGTGTGTCAAGCTGAAGAATGAGCGCGACGGCGCCGTCACGCTCGGCCTGGGCGATGCCACGTTCGATGTAACTGACCAGGACGGGGGTGACCGGGCCCTTAAAGGTGAGCACGTCTACCTGTGGCCCACCCTCTTGGGCCGCGAGGCCTATCCATGAGAAAAGCCAGATCAGCAAGGCCAACAAATAGCTAACATTCAACCGTCGTCTTAATCGGTTCATGTGACACCCTATCTTCGCTTGAACTATGTCTCAATGCTAATTATACGCTACAGGGGGAAGAGAATACAAGTGAGGGCTCTTGCAGAAGGGATTCCCTGTCATAAAAGGCGCGGTTCGGGATAACGTTTACGGTAGCCCAAAGCGGGCTGCAAAGCAGGTCAGAGGCCCTCTGGGGTAGCGTCGTTAAACACGTTGCAGGGTTCGTGCCCGGGCGCGCCAAGCAGCGTAGAGGACGATGGAGCCGGCTACGGCGGCGTTAAGTGAGGTCACTTGCCCGCGCATGGGCAGCATCACCAGCCAATCGCAACGCTCGCGCACCAGCCGGCTCAGCCCCTTCCCTTCACTGCCCACCACCAACGCCAGCGGCCTGGCCAGATCCGCCTCATCGTAAGGAACGGCACCCGCTGTCCTCTCCAGGCCGACGATCCACACCCCAGCCTGCTTGAGTTCCGCGATAGTCTGTGCCAGGCTAGTCTCCAGCGCTACCAGCAGGTGCTCCACCGCGCCCGCCGAGGCGTTGCTCACCGCAGGGGTGATGCCAGCCGCCCGTCGCTCGGGGATAACAACGCCGTGCACTCCCACCGCCTCGGCAGTGCGCAGTAACGTGCCCACATTCTGCGGGTCCTGCACATGGTCCAACAAAAGCAAAAAAGGCGGCTCGCCTCGAGATTCCGCAGCCGCCAGCACATCCGCCAGGGTCACGTAAGGATAGGGTGAGGTTTCCAGAGCCACACCCTGATGGTCTGCAGTGCCCAGCCGATCAAGCTCGCTGCGGCGCACCCGTTGTACGGGGAGGCCGCGCTGGCGAGCTACGTCAATGATCTCAGCAACGGTGCCACGTTCTTGCGCGCCCTCGGCCAGAAATACACGTCGGGCCCGCCGACGACCGGCGCGCAGCGCCTCCAGCACCGCGTGGCGGCCGTACAACGTCTCGTTCACTTGAAGCGCCAGGTGGTCCCTTGTGGCCCGTCTTCCAGGGTCACACCTAGTTCGGCCAAGCCATCACGGATCGCATCCGCCAACTGCCACTGCTTGGCCTGGCGTAGACGCCAGCGAACATCTACCAGCAGGTTAATGAAGGGAGCAACCTCTTTGCTTCCAGCCTTGTCGGCGGGTTCCGTCAGCCGCAGGCCCAATACACCTGCCAGTTCACGTAACGCATCCTGCGCCTGGGCAAAGGGTGATCCACCGACACCCGCATCGCGGGCGGTGTTAATAGCACGCACCAGGTCGAAAAGACCGGCCAGCGCTCCGGCCGTGTTGAAATCGTCGTCCATGGCGGTCTCAAAGCGCTCGCGTGCGCGCTTAACCTGCTCCGCCAGGGCATCGGCCTGAGCCCCCTCCACCCTCTGACCGATGCTGGGACGCAGCGCTGAGCGCAGACGCTCTAATGCTCGTTCGCCCTGCTCGATCACCTCGTCGTTAAAAGTCAGCGGACCGCGGTAATGGGAGCCCAGCACGATCAGGCGCAAGACATCGGCCTCATGCCGGGCCAAAAACTCTTCGACGGTCACCAGGTTGCCCAGCGATTTAGACATCTTCTCTCCCGCCAATTGCACCATGCCGTTGTGGACCCAATAACGGGCAAACGGCTGGCCGGTGTAGCTCTCGCTTTGGGCCATCTCGTTTTCGTGGTGCGGGAAGATCAAGTCGTTGCCACCGCCATGGATGTCAATCTGTTCTCCCAGGTGGTGCAGGTTCATCGCTGAACATTCGATGTGCCAGCCCGGCCGGCCGGGACCCCACGGGCTATCCCAGGCTGGCTCACCCGGCCTGGCCCCTTTCCACAGCGCAAAATCTAACGGATCGTCCTTACGTTCGTCCGGAGCAATGCGAGCGCCAGAGCGCATCTCATCCACGTTGCGATGCGATAATTTGCCGTAATCTTCATCCTTGCGCACCCGAAAATAGACATCGCCATCGGCCTGATAGGCATACCCCTTATCTATCAGCCCCTGGATCACCTCAATGATTTGCGGTATCTCCTGGGTAGCACGCGGGTAGACGGTGGCAGGGAGGAGATTAAGTGCCTGGATGTGGTCCATGAACTCGTTGACGTAACGCTCGGCCAGGCGCATAGGATCTTCCCCCAACTGGCGGGCGCGGTTGATGATCTTATCATCTATATCTGTAAAATTCATCGCATGAGCCACGCGATACCCTTTGTACTCCAGATAACGACGAATTACATCAAACACAATAGCCGACATGGCATGTCCCACATGTGCTTTGTCATAGACGGTGGGACCACAGACGTACATACGCACGATCTTATCTTCCAGCGGCTTGAACTCTTCTTTGCGACGAGTCAGGGTGTTATAAATCATCAACGGCATGGTAAAGAGAATCCTTTGTCATCTTGTAGCCATTTCCTGTGCAGCAGCCACAATGGCTGCTACGGCCGCGGCCCGGGTTAACTGGCCGGTGTTCAGTGTCAGATGATACAACATGGGATCATCCCATCGCACATGATAGAAACGGCGCAAGTACTCCGCCCGGTTACGATCGCTGGCCTGCACCTTGCGACGGGCCAGCGTGACGCTGATCCCCTCTCGCCCCTGCACCGTCGCCACCCGCTGTGCGAAGGGGGCGATAATAGACACGTGCAACACGCCGGGACGGCCAGCCAGGATGACCTGCCCACCGCCGCCCACGATGAGCACGCGACCAATATCAGCCAACCGTTTTACCACACCTTCCAGGATGCGCACAGACTCGGCCAGGGCGATGGAGGCGGGGGGCAACGGCGGCGCGAAGATGCCGTCCAGCGGCCCCGTTTGGGCGGTCGCGAGGGGATATATCTCGCGCTCAGCAACGGACGCGGGTGGAACGCTGCGCAACGCCTTCGTGAGCTGTTCCATGAAGTCACCGCGCCCCACCAGTTCTATCTCCTCCCAGGCCATCTCGGAGACGCCGGCCGCCACAGCCGCCCGACGCAGGCGGCTGTGGTCAATCAGATCCAATTGCAGCACTTCGGCGACGTGGCTGGCAATCTCATCACCGCCACTGCCCAATTGGCGTGAGAGGGTAATGACCGTCATGGTTTGCTCACAAACCCCGTCCCGTCCGGCTGCGCAAAGATCATCCGTCCGGCGTTGGTCTGTAGTACTTTAGTGACCAGGACCTCGATCTCCTGATTCATGAACTGGCGTCCATTTTCCACGACGACCATTGTGCCGTCGTCTAGATAGCCGACGCCCTGTCCCACCTCCTTGCCTTCCTGGATGATGTACACACGCAGGGTTTCTCCGGGCAAAACTACGGCTTTCACCGCGTTGGCCAGCTCATTCACGTTGAGGACGGACACGCCCTGCAGTCCGGCCACACGGTTGAGATTGAAATCGTTAGTGATGATTGGGCAATGGAGCCTTTGGGCCAACCGTACCAGCTTCTCATCTACCTGGCGGGATTCCTCCACATCCAGGTCAGCGATGCGCACCGGCACGATGGACTCCTTCTGCATACGGTTGAGCATATCTAACCCCCGCCGGCCGCGATTGCGGCGTAGGGGATCCGGTGAGTCGGCAATGTACTGGAGCTCATTCAACACGAAGCGGGGCACAATCATGGGCCCAGGGATGAATCCTGTGTGACTGATGTCGGCGATACGGCCATCAATGATGACACTGGTATCCAGGAGCACAGGCGACTCAGCAACCGACATCACCCCCCCCTCATCCTTGGGGGCACCCCAACGATCTCCAAAAAGAGCGAAGATCTCTTTCTGGCGCAAGACCATGACCGCGATGCCCAGATAGCCGAAGATGATCACGCCTAACATGGGCAAGATCATGCCAAATGGAGGGGGGAGCAGAGAAAGGGGCCAGGCCAGCAGGGCAGCGATAATCAGGCCCACCGCGAAGCCGATCGTGCCAGCCAGAATCTGCTGCGGAGGAAGCTGCCAGATCGCGCGCTTCACAAAAGCAGCCGGCTTGAGGGTCAGCCAGGGAGCGATGAGTGCTCCCACCAGAGCTCCCAATGCCGTCAGAGGGATAATCCCACGTGCAGACTCAGGCGTAAGCGACGAAGAGCCTGTAACGACGACGCCGATCTGCCAGCCGATGAGGCCGAAAATGATAAGTCCGACGATTCGAAAGAAAAGGCTTGCGCTCATGCCAGGAACTACCTCCCTTAAGACCTATTCGGTTGTACAGCGCAAGGTACTGGGTACTTCCTCCTTCCTTTGCAATGCAAGACCATCCTCGCGGACTGCTGACCCCACCCAACTGTACCTAACAACCAAAAGATGAACTACGGGAAGGTCGGCTAACCCTTTAAGTCAAGAGGATGAAAAAATGAAAAGCAGCAACGACATACCATGATAATCATACACCATTTTGGCTCGCTACGCAATAGCCAGTACAACAAAAGTCAAGTGAACGCCGGTTTTCCTTCCCCCTGCTGGTAGCCGAAAAATGGTCTGCGACGAACGACTC